>CBDUPR010000038.1:0-26613 GCA_965369175.1 uncultured Nitrosomonas sp. | reverse complement strand
ACCGCATTAAACAGGCTTCGCCTGTGCGCTTATATCTCCGCCCTGAAGGACGAAGATTTACGCGCTATTTGATAAATTAGAGATAAGCAAAATCAAATAAATTCATATATTCTCCATTTTCTCTTGAACAATGGCCAGATTGAGTGCTCCAACTGAGGCATTTCATTGTCAAGCAATCCATAACCAGAATCTGATAACGCAACTACTGTATGAAAAATAATTCATTTGATATAGAACGGCGCAACCTGCTGAAATATAGTTTCATGGGACTGAGCGCCTTTGTCGGCAGCAGTTTATTCTTAACGCCTATGAAAGCGGCATCTTTATCACGCGCATCGCTGGGTAGACTCCAACCGCCAGATAAAAATGGTGTACGTCTACCCGAAGGCTTCACATCCCGCATCGTCGCATCTTCTGGACAAAATCTATTTGGCTATAAATGGCATGGCGCACCTGATGGCGGCGCTACTTTTGCAACTGATAATGGTGGCTGGATTTATGTTTCCAACAGTGAATTAGAGGATAACGCGGGCGGGGTCGGCGCATTACGCTTCAGTCAGCAGGGCGAATTAATGGATGCTTATTCAATTTTGAAAAACACGACCCGAAATTGCGCCGGCGGGCATACTCCCTGGCAAACCTGGCTATCCTGTGAGGAAATCGATAAAGGACAGGTCTGGGAATGCGATCCTTTTGGAAAGCATACTCCCCAGCCAAGAAATGCACTGGGTCTATTTCGGCATGAAGCCATTGCAATCGATACAGAAAACAAACAACTTTATTTAACCGAAGATCAACCGGATGGTTGTTTATATCGCTATACCGCAAGATCATTCAATGCGGCCGGTTATCCTAACCTTGATGATGGCTTTCTTGAGGTTGCTGAGACTATCGATGGGCACACCAGGAAATTACGCTGGCATAGCTTGCCAGACCCATTAGCAATCACCATACCGACACGCAAACAGGTTGCAAAAAGTACACCTTTTAATGGAGGAGAAGGTATCTGGTACCACCAGGGAATTGTTTATTTTACGACGAAAGGAGATGATCGGGTCTGGGCGTATCATATCAAGAATAATAATCTCGACATTATCTATAATGCTGCGTTATATTTTTGCCCTGTCTTAACCGGTGTAGATAATATTACCGCCAATGCTTCTGGCAAATTACTAGTGGCTGAAGACAATGGCAATATGCAGATTGTCGTTATAGCCGGCGATGAAGTGCATCCCTTGTTACAAATTATTGGACATGATCGTTCCGAGATTACCGGGCCCGCTTTTAGTCCTGATGGCTCCCGATTATATTTCAGCTCACAAAGAGGCAGAACCGGCCATTCAGAAGATGGAATAACTTTTGAAATAACAGGGCCTTTTTGATAGCACCAACGCTTCCCACTATTGGTTAATATCCCATTTATTTCCACCCTTCATAACCTGAAACACAGGAGACATAATGTATATTCCAAATTATGATACGTCACTTTCTACCATACGCAGTCTGCCCACAACCCAAGCCTCTAAGTTCAGTCAGGCTATAGACTCTCCTCCATAAAATTATCGCCATGCTATGATCTCCTTACATTTCATCTAATCAATATAATAACCGTCGCATCAGTATTATTTTTCTATCATTTGCTATCTCTCAGAGATTGAATAAATTATTTGAGTGATATTATTTATCCTTGATCCGGCCATCATTGTAGTGAATTAAACAAGGAGAATCGACTTGGAATTCAAAGATTACTACAAAATATTGGGAGTTGCGCGTAATGCAACTGCCGAGGACATCAGAAAAGCATTTCGTCGTCTGGCACGTAAATATCACCCCGATGTTTCCAAAGAAACAAATGCTGAGCATAAAATGAAGGAAGTAAATGAAGCCAACGCGGTACTCTCCGATCCCGAAAAACGCGCAGCCTATGATCAATTAGGTCAGGGCCCTCAATCCGGGAAAGATTTTCGACCACCACCGGGCTGGGATGCTGGCTTTGAATTCACTGGACGGGGTTTCTCTGACACCCGCTCTACTGATTTTAGCGAGTTTTTTTCAGAATTATTCGGCAATCGCATGGGGGCCAACACAAAACAACAACCCTATCACCGCATGCGCGGCGAAGATCACCATGCCAAGATTCTGCTCGATCTAGAAGATACCTACCATGGCACCCAGCGCAATCTGACCCTACGCGTGCCCAAGATCGATGATAAAGGACATACTCTGCTCGTTGAGCATCATCTCAACGTCCGCATTCCCAAAGGAATTTATGCGGGTCAGATAATCCGGCTGGCTGGTCAGGGTGGTTCAGGAGCAGGAGGAGAAGCAGCCGGTGATCTATTCCTGGAAGTGCACTTTAATCCGCACTCTCGTTATCGTATCGAGAACAAGGATATCTATATGACATTACCGGTCACACCTTGGGAAGCCGCACTGGGTGCTACCATTAAGATATCCCTACCCGATAGCATGGTTGAAGTACATGTTCCGGAAAAATCGCAGACAGGTTATAAGCTCCGCCTTAAAGGGCGCGGCATTCCCGCTGCAACACCAGGCCATCTTTATTTAATTCTCGAAGTGGTATTGCCACCTGCCGACACACCCAAGAAACGCGAATTTTATCAAGCGATGGCACGAGAATTCATATTCAATCCACGTCAGGATCCGGGAGCCTAAGTTATGCCACAAGAAATCATCGGTACCTCACTAGAAGATACATTGCTCAGTCTGGATGAATTGGCGCAAAGCTGTCATGTTAGCCAGCAATGGATTATCGAACACGTCCAATGCGGTGTATTACTGAATGATGATCCAGACCAAAATCCGGCTAAATGGCTGTTTAATAGTTATAGTTTGATACGTGCACGCAAGATTCTAGCCCTGGAGAGAGACTTCGACTGCAATCCAGAACTCGCTGGACTAGTTGCCGATTTGATAGAGGAAATTGAAAGATTACGTGCCAATCTACAAAAATCAGGATTAAAACCATGACGACAGACTTTAAATAACTTTTTATGAGCTGATCTGATTAACATTCCATTCATTTTTCAATCGATACCAAGTTCGATCATTCACTCTCAAAAGGCTCCATACCATGTCCTTACATATTGTGTGCCCACATTGCCATGTAACCAATCGCGTTCCCAAGAATCGTCTGTCCGCATCACCTCAATGTGGCGCTTGTCACGAGCCACTTTTTATAGCGCATCCAGTTGAACTAACCAGCAATACATTCAATCAACACATTTCACATAGCCATATTCCGATATTGGCTGATTTTTGGGCACCATGGTGTGGGCCCTGTAGAGCAATGGCACCCGCCTTTGCTAAAGCAGCCGCTGTACTCGAACCACAAGTACGTTTGATAAAGATTAATACTGAAAATGAGCAAACATTAGCTACCCGTTTTAATATTCGCAGTATTCCAACTTTAATTTTGTTTAGTGCTGGCCAAGAAGTAGCAAGGCAGGCGGGCGCTATGAGTGAGCAGGATATTGTGCGATGGGCACAGGAACAAAGTTAAATTGTGCGAATAAGTCCATACCGTCGCGTTTAGTTTAATTTTTTTACAAAAATGAAGCGTACAACGGCCAATTCTTTACAGCCAGTCTAAGTTACCTTCTTTAATTCAAAAATTTTACACGTCGCATTAAGCAATGATCCAGACTGTCTCACCTGGTTAGCTATCCGAGACTTTTGCAAAAGTCCTCGCCGGAAGTTTTCCAGTACTGATTAGAAAGGACTAATCTTAAACTATTGGGGTTTTGCAAAGGTCTCTATCCAGATCAGAGCCTTAATGCTACTTTCAGGTTACATCTCTCAGGAAGCCTACCCAATATAGCCAGTTAAATCAAAATATGGCTTGATAAACCGGCTATATTAAAAATCACTTTCTGATCACGATGCCCCCAGATACACATTTATTCTCTAAAATTGGGCCGGTACATTGCCTTAATGATATCGAGGTTCTCATATTCAACCTCAAATAACCTCGCTTTCCCAGACAGCTATTCCGTTAAGATGGCCCGACCATTCAAGTCTTGCGGTTGCCTTGCATTATTAGTATAGAATCCTCTTAGTTGTTCCAGTTGTGCCGTTGATATTGTAATTGGCTCTGGCAAAACGTACCAGGCGACTCCCTCACTGCAAGGTGGTGTCGTTAATGAACCCGTTATTGAATAAAAATCGCCTCTATGATGATAATTGACAGGCAGCAATGATGCCGGATTAATTTTGATGCCGGTGTTCTCATTTTTGTCTCCACCGAGGCCCGGCATGTTATTCAAGATCGTTTGGAATCCTGCACTCTCTTCACCCTCATCAATCGCTACAGCCAACACTAAAATTTTTCCATCCGCTCTGACATGGACGTAATGCAGTTCAGCAGCAAATCTTTTATTACCCACAACATGTTCACTTGGCTCATGAAAATGAAATTGAATTAATGGGTAAGACTCCTCTCCCACTTCAACTTCTCCTTTATAATCGAGCGAAGTATTAACTTGGATTCCATGACCACTGTTATAAAAAACCGGCGTATTATCAATATCGTACCAGATTCTCAATCTATTTAATTTCTTCTCCCGATGCACTTCAGCTGCAGCAAAATCAATGGGAGATTGGTGCTTGCCAATACTGCACTCGGCATAGGGGTACATTAAAGGGACTTCTGTTTGAGATGGATCTTCAATTGCCCCCCATTTTGACTGTTCTTCATGACTCCAATGTGGGCCGGAAAAAGCGATTCCTATTTGAAAAGAAAAAATAAGTCCAACATATATAACGATAATTTTAGTAATTTTCATGCCTATCTTCCTATTTCGATAAAATCAGCTTATCTCGTTTAGCAGGTATGTTTTCTGCAATAATCAACCATATTTATTGGTTTAGTCATACCAGGCTTTTGATTGGATGAAGAATGATTATCTTTTTCTGCTGCAGAAGGGACAGGTTCTGCTATTTGTTTCAATTGATTGGTATCCGCTGCTTCCTGCTGATTCGTGTCAGGTGCGAAATCAATTGATTCAGATGCAACCAGATGTGCAGAACTAAAACTCAAAACAATAATAAAAAGTATTCTCTTGATAAGCATAGCTTTCCTCTTTTGAAAAAACCGGAATCAACAGATAAAGACTAAAAATAAAACATTTGCATTTCTTTTACTTAGAGTGAATCAACCTTTAGACAGGATTCCAGTAAAAATACGGAAAGATCTTTGCAAAAACCTCATGGATTATATTTCTACCAACTTCTCTATCTGGATATCTCGATTTAATTTAGTCACTCTCGATGCTTCTATTTTTTCTAAAATCTACCATATCTTTTGTTAAGAAAATGTGATGTTAATGTCATTAATTTGTGAAGTTTTCAACTAAAGAAGTTTCGCCTCATGATAAAAAAGAAGAAATTAAAATAATTTCTTTAATATCATTAGTTATATTACGAGACGGCCCCTACATAAGCTCCATCGCAGAAAAACAAAAATTCCGCTCGCTATTGTTTTCCTATAAAAGTTTGAGCGACGGTATCGGGATTATCTAATCCTAAACAATGCTGGTTGACAGTTTCCCTCCGAAATTCCCAATTTAATGACCGCAACTCAAGCGCATCAACAAATGCATCAATGTAACTCTACAAGAATCGTATCGCGCGTTCGATAGCTATTCCTTGTTTATACTGATCAGAGTATGTCTCATACACATAACGGGTGTTTAAACTGCCAGGCGGAACCCAGACTTAGCCTGCGTGACCGATCAGCCTCAATAGACCATAGCTCTACTGTATATTGCTGACGACCCGCACTTTCATGGCAATCACTTGCTTTTCGTTTATCCGCCCGCTCGTTTGGGCAGCCTTTCAAGTATCCGCGATCCTGTATGTATCTGCGTACTGTTTTTGGTTTGGCTTGGCTCTTATGAAACGTGTGTTGGGTACGGTAATCTTGTCGCCCGTTGAGAAAATAGTAAAACGTGTGTAATGTAAGCGCCAGCCAGGACGGCAAATTAAGGCCATCTCTTTACCCCCCGGCTTGAACGCCGGTGTGCTTCGGAGACTTTGATAAAAATACAGTTTAATATTTACACTGTACAATCAACTATATTCAAGCGTCGATTTTAGATGTCCTGTTTTTATAATAAGGTTCTATTATGAAATCACCTCAAAATAATCGTCTTAAATATTCTGAGTTATAATGATCAGGAGGCTATAAGAGAGCCTGATTCCCAGTTATGCCAAAGCAGCTTATCATATCGAAAGGAGTTAATATTCATGCCTGATAATGGCCGGTTTCTATCCCGTCTGATCTGGTTTACATTGCTAGTGGTTGCACTGATGCTCCTTTGGCACAATCTTCCCCATTTGCTCAACTCGTACAACTCACCTTACCCTGATTCACGGGAAAAAGTCACACCACGAATCATTGAACCGCGTGGTAACTTGGCCGACGATGAGAAGAGCACAATCGCATTATTTGAAAACTCTCGTGACTCAGTCGTATTCATTACGACTCGTCAACAGGTAATGGATGTCTGGACGCGCAATATTTTTTCTGTTCCAAGTGGTACTGGTTCAGGTTTTATCTGGGACGATGCCGGGCATATCATTACCAATCTCCATGTTATCAAGGGTGCCAGCGAAGCCATAGTACGATTAGCTGACGGACGTGACTACAAGGCTATCCTGATTGGTGCCAGCCCTGCACACGATATCGCTGTATTAAAAATCGGAGCCAGAGCCAGCATTCAACTACCGTTACCGGTGCCCCTCGGAAGCAGTCATGATCTTAAGGTAGGACAGAAAGTATTTGCTATCGGCAATCCTTTTGGTTTGGACTGGACTCTGACCACCGGCGTAATTTCGGCATTGGATCGATCTTTACCAAGCGAAGAAGGACGTACTATTGAAAATTTAATCCAGACAGATGCAGCAATCAATCCAGGAAATTCGGGTGGTCCACTATTGGATTCGGCCGGCAGATTAATCGGGATTAATACCGCAATTTATAGCCCGAGCGGTGCAAGTGCCGGAATCGGTTTTTCTGTGCCAGTAGATACGCTTAATCGCGTGGTTCCCCAACTCATTAGTCGCGGCAAATATATTCGCCCAGCCTTAGGTATTACAGTTGATGAAAAACTCAATACACGCCTTACAAAAATAATCGGCGTAACAGGTGTAGTCATTCTGAGTGTTAGTCCCGGTTCAGCTGCAGATCTAGCGGGCCTTAAAGGCGCAACCATTTCTTCCGATGGAAGTATTATGCCAAATGACATTATTATTGCGTTAGAGAACAAGCCAGTAGACTCCGTTGATAAGTTATTATTGCGCATCGATCATTATAAAGTTGGAGAAACAATACAGATTACTCTTTTGCGCAACGGTCATGAGATCAATGTCTCCGTTGTTTTGCAGCCAGGGGTATAATTTTACCCAGTGCAGATGGTTTCACCATATCAAAAATAGATTGTCTTATGTCTGTGATCAGCTACTCGCTGTAGATTTTATTTTCATCAAAATGCACCGCATTAATCTACAAACAGCCAATATCTCTTGCATTCTTAACCGACTCTCCTCCCATTAAGCAATAGGGAAAAAGTATATTGATCCACCTTCAACTACTAAAGCCAATCAACTATCAAACTATTGATAATTGATTAATCGATACTAGAGCGTCGTTACAGGATTGCTATCCTGGCGAATTTACAAGTGATATTCAATTTCTCTTTATTTCCCCAAAAGTTCCAGAAAAATGACAACAAAAATATTAGTATGGATGATTGCAGGCCTGCTGCTCGGTAGCGCCATTAACACATTTGTTTATGATGTGGCATGGGTACAGCATTATTTTGTACATGGTCTATTTCATATAATCGGTGAAATATTTATTAACCTGTTAAAAATGTTGGTTGTTCCATTGGTTACCTTTTCATTAATTACCGGGGTTTATGGTATCGGTGATATCAAAAAATTGGGGCGTATCGGAATCAAGGCATTCATCTTGTTTTTACTTACCACAACGCTAGCAATCACATTAGCCATTCTTGTTTCTATCATGATAGATCCTGGAAAAAACTTTGACCTGACACAAATAGAACAAGATGCATTCGTTACACCTGAAGCACCGCCATTAACACAAATACTTATCGATATTGTGCCCAGCAATCCTGTTGCGGCTTACGCAGAGGGCAATATGTTACAAATAATTTTCTTTACCATTTTATTTGCCATCTGTTTATTAATGATAGGTCAACGCGGACGCGCGCTCGCTGAAGGAATTGATTGCCTCAATGAAGTACTCATGAAACTTGTCAGTGTCATTATGTCTATTGCGCCTTATGGTGTATTCGCATTAATGGCCAAAACTTTTTCAATACAGGGATTAGGATTAATTTTACCGATAATCAGCTATTTTGGAACAGCGATACTGGTACTGTTGCTCCATACAATGGGTACCCTCATGATACTTCTGAAGCTATTTGGCCAGGTTAGTCTGAAGTCATTTCTCAGAAAAATATGGACAGTACAGGTCTTTGCTTTCAGTACATCAAGCTCTAATGCAACCATTCCGGTTACACTCAGAGCAACCGAAAAACGTCTGGGGATCGATAATGCCACGGCATCATTTATTGTACCTTTTGGCGCGACTATCAATATGGATGGAACAGCAATTATCCAAGGCGTCGCCACCGTATTCATTGCAAATGTCTACGGCGTAGAACTGGGCCTCATCGGCTATTTGACCGTAATCGGCATGGCGGTACTGGCCTCAATAGGCACAGCAGGCGTGCCCGGGGTTGGATTAATCATGCTTACTATGGTGTTTAATCAGGTTGGCTTACCCGTTGAGGGCATTGCACTGATCATGGGAGTGGATCGCCTACTGGATATGATGCGAACTGCTGTCAATGTAACAGGTGATGCTGTGATCACAACGATAGTTGCACGTAGCGAAAATAATATATCAATGCAGATATTTAATGATCCGAATGCGGGTGCGCCAGAGGCCATACATTTACCACAACACCACATACAAAAATAGTCACAGATTCATTGTCATATATCAATCAATTACTGTTAACGATAACGCCACGGCGCAATATCCATATCAATCATGGTCGATTTTTCAATCAGCTGCAAATTATCAAAATAAACGCGCTGGCCCGCCTCAATCAAATGTACTTGAGTATCCAGATGTATTTCTACTTGCCCACTCATTATGGCCAGGCTTCCACCATTCTTTATTGTTTCAAGACTAAAACGCGTACCAATATCCCGAAAACGCACTTGACCTAATGTTATTTCTAGCTTATGGCCATCCGTGGATTTATTTTCTACATCAAAATAAGCATTTCCCTGTAATAGTTCAACTCTTAAAGGTTCACTCTTGGTAACTGCAATCGCGCTATTGCTATCCAGACTAATGGTAATATCCGGTGTAACCGCAACAGTCAAATATTTTCCAGAAGCTGTTTCATGCAATTGGGTGTCTATCGGCGGTGGCACGATGAAAATTAAAGAACCCACTAACATGACGATTACCGCACTGAGAAAAGGGAAAATAAGTTTACCGCGTCGCAATAAAGAAGAGCCTGGTTCCTTCAGTTCGCTCATATCGCCATAAAACCTATTCTTGTGATGGGTCTGTAATAAACCCGATTTTTGCTATTCCCATTTTTGCTGCCATGCTCATGACACGCGCGACATGTTCATAATGCACTAATTTATCTGCACGAATATGCAACTCCGTCTCAGGTGCTTCTCCGATAACCCGGTTAAAACGTGCTGCCAGCTGTTCTCGTTCAACTGGCTCACCATTCCAGAAAAGGCTGCTATCAGCACGAATGGCAAGTTCAATATGATCTGGTTGCGTCATATTGGGATTACTTGCTGCTTTTGGCAGATCAATTTTCACCGAGTGCGTCAGTAATGGCGCCGTAATAATGAAAATAATTAACAGTACCAGCATGACATCCACTAACGGCACGACATTAATCTCAGCCATGGGTACCTGGCGTCCACGCTCATTCACACTACCAAATGCCATTATTGTGCCTCGTCCGTCATTGTTGGTGTCACTTCTGATGAAAACCTATGAAGCTTAAGTGGCTGCGCCGCAACCGTATCATCCTTATTACCGACTATAATCAATATAAACAAGTCATGAGCAAAAGCATCCAAACGTGCCAGCCAAATACGATTACGTCGCACAAAAGCGTTATAAGCTAAAACAGCTGGAATAGCCACGGCCAACCCTAATGCAGTCATAATTAATGCCTCCCCCACAGGGCCCGCTACCTTATCAAGTGAACCCTGGCCGGAAAGACCAATCTGCATCAAGGCGTGATAAATACTCCAGACGGTACCGAACAAGCCGATATAAGGCGCAGCTGAACCCGCAGATGCGATCAATGTCAGGCCATTCTCGACACGGGTAGCTTCTTGATCGATACCATTGCGCAGCGCACGCGTAAGAAACTCACTTGTTCCACCGGCTGCGGCTAATTTTTGTGAACCGTGCATTCTGGAATCTGCTGCGGCATCCATACCCAGCTTTGCCAGTTCTGCAAAAGCATTATTGGGTACTGAATTATTGGGTGTTATATTGACATCTTTCAAAGAATCAACATTCCAGAAATGTTTAAGAAAAGTTTCTGCTCTTCGTTTGGCAATAATGTTAGCAATACTTTTCGTAATAATCAGATACCAGCTCGCAACCGAAAGAGACAATAACAGCACCAGCACACTGATACCAACACCATCTATCTGAGCAAAAAATTGAGCGAAACCGAGTCCTTTTTCCATGAGATTAATTTCCTTGCAATACAAAGTTAAAAGGTTGTAATGCCACAGCTCGTACCGGCTGACCATTACGAAGCGATGGCCTACATTGCCAGCTTTTTACCGCATCCAATGCAGCATTATCCAGGCGTGTATGACCACTGCTTTCAGCAACCTGTGCATCATGTATACGGCCATTTTCATCTAGCTCCACGCGCAATACCAGCTTACCCTCTTCGCCCATGCGCCGGGAAATTGGCGGGTAAGCTGGTGCAGCCAGCTTGGGACAAGAAACCGATAGTTCCGACGATAACTTAACCGGTCCGGTATCCATTTGTACTGGTGGTGAAGTGACCGCCGCTGATTCAACCGGTGCCGCAGGCTCCAATTCCGGTTCGGACTCCAACTCCGGTTTTAACTCTGGCTCTAATGGCGCCACAACCGGTTCTTTTTTAGGCAACAGCGGCGCTTCCGCCACTAAACGATGTTGACTCGGTTTGGGTTTTGGCTTATTGATGGGCTGAGGTATAGCCGGCTTGGGTAACACTGTTTCCGCTTTTGGTATAACTTTCGGAACGGGTGCAGCAATCATTTCGGCAAACAAGGTCACTGTTGGTGGTGACGGTGGAGTAGGTCGCTGATTCCAAAGAATATAAAATAACAACCCATGAACAACGAGAACAAATAATAATCCAGGCAGAGAAATTAAATTTCGCCGCGCACCCAAGTACTCAACATTTTTCCGGGATAATAATCGCATTACAAAATAACCAATTCTCGATAAACTTTGGATTGATCAGACAAAGTAAACAGAAATTCTCCAGTAATTTTGTTCTTGATTATTAATATGCTGGCAAGCGACATAGTGCAGCTAGACACTATGTTAGAATAAAGATTAGACTCATGCTCAGTATCTATTTTACAATCAGGCATGAATAAGGGTTGTATGAGTAGCTATGAGCCCAAACCTTGTTAAAGAGCCTCATTTTAACAAAAGCGGCCATTTCACATAAAACAGTTATCATCCAAATCAATCAGAATACAAGTCACACCATGATTTACTCGATATTCTAAATATAAAATGGCAGTCTTTTCGCTCTTTATAAAAAAGCAATAATAACGCAAACGATAATAATTATCAATCACTAACGCTAAAATTACTCTGTTGAATTATCTGCATTGTTGCAATACTATCTCTACTAGCGAATACCCAATGCACACAATGCCTTTCAATCTTTGCGGGCAACTCTTTTAATCAACTCGATATCATATCAAGATGGCGTAAACGCTATCTCTTGAAAACAATTATGGAAAAGACTACACCCGGATTTTGGCGACGAGTCGTCAGCATGATCTATGAATTTCTACTCCTGCTCGCGGTTTTGTTTATTGCCAGTTTCATTTTTCATCTTATTTTTCGTGATACGCATGCCGTATATTTCAGGCCATTATTTCAATTTTACTTATTAGTTATCATGGGAATCTATTTTACCTGGTTCTGGACGCATGGCGGGCAGACGCTGGCAATGCAAACCTGGAAAATGCGCGTGGTCACAGTTAATGGAAATCATCTTGGGAAGCGACAAGCAATAACGCGTTATCTATTTGCAGTAACTGGCATTACCTTTTTTGGCTTTAGTATCTTCTGGGCACTGTTCGATCGCGACCATCAGTTTTTACATGACAGGTTAGCAGGCACTCGAATCGTGAGGATTTAACATCCTCCCCCGCCTAAAGACAGGAGGATTCCTGCTGCCTCTACCCCGGAATGGGGCAGATGGCCTCGGTAAGCTCCCGTTGCTGACGACATCACGGCATCGTTCACTTGGCAGACGGGCTGGGCATGTCCTGCCCTTAAAATATTAATGGCCGCCTTGAGGTCTGCATTTTCTACGTACCCATATTTCGACACACACGAACTTAGATTGCGCTGTGCGACTCTCGGCGGACACATGGTCGCAGGCCGGACACGTTCGGCTTGTGTTACGCGGATTGATGCCAAACACATCGAACAACAACAAACGCCAGATTAATCGACAATAAGGGCACCTGCGGCATCCGCACTATTTATCTTTCCCCTGAACGGAGAACGTACCCGCTCAGTATGTTAAAACAGGTAGGAGAAGCCATTTATAATAAAATCGGAATAGAAAATCAAGACCTTCCCATCAATATCAACATTCCATTGTTTGATGAAGCAGATAATAAAAAAATGCTATACAAATATACCGAAGAAGCCTTATTCGCATCAAAAAGACAAGGCAGGAATCCAAGTTTCGACCCCACCGTATACAATCGACAAAAATCGATTGCGCGTGCCTGAGATTTTATCTCGTCCAAGACCAGGTTAAATAATCCCATCCACACAAAAATAACAAAACCAAGCCTATAATATAGGGCGATGCTAACAATAAACTTCGCGACCAGCATTTACCTCAAATAGAATTAATAAATTATATTGACGAATCTAAATTTAATTAATGCTACAGATTATTATATTCTCAGATTAGCTTTCTTAGATCCTCTCACATAAGATATGAACAGAATACCTACCCTGCATTAGCCTTGGAGAAAACAGGCTATCGCATCAAAATTACATTATGGGATATTTACTGCCCGCATGACTTTTTATTTTTTATAAGAATTTATTAAGCAACGGCACATATCGGAATTATTTGCGGCGCCACTTAAGCAGGACAACTAAAGCACACAATTAAACCAAATACCCGATCAGACCTGCTCGTCAGTTCTCTTATATAATTCATTAAAAATAATACATAACCAAATTCCACTCTTCTGACATGCCCATGAGTTTTATTAACAAGTCAATGGCTAAAAAGACAAACGGTAACGCTCTCCCATCCAGAGTTTCAAAACTATTGCGTGAGGCCAGCTGGTTTGTGCTAATAGGTGTCGCACTCTATCTCATCATAATATTTTATAGTTATGATCGAACTGATCCAAGCTGGTCACACAGTGGCGATCTTAATCAAATAAAAAATGCAGGTGGATATGCAGGTGCATGGCTTGCAGATCTGCTACTGTATTTATTCGGTATCTCAGCTTGGTGGTCGGTAATATTTTTTACCTGTATAGTATCCTGGAGCTACCGCCATCTTGACATTGCCGGAATATTTGACAAGCGCTCACTGTTCCTTTCAGCAGTCGGTTTTATTATTCTACTGACAGCAAGTAGTGGCCTCGAGTCCTTACGGTTCTATACGATAAATGTATCATTACCACGGGTGCCCGGCGGTATGCTGGGTGAGCTTATCAGTAACAATCTATCGCAGGCAATCGGTTTTACTGGTGCAACATTGACATTATTAATATTAATTGCAATTGGTTTTAGTCTGTTCACTGGCTTATCATGGGTACGTTTTGTAGAAAAAATTGGCGAAACCATTGAGAATTGTTTCTCATCTATTATTAAATTCTGGCAAGCTCAGCAAGATAAACGACTGGGAGTCGTTTTATCAGAGAAACGCAAAAAACTAGTCGAAAATAAAAGAAAATATGTTGAAGATGTTGAAGAATATCTTCCACTTCATGTCGAACCGGCTACTACAACTGTTTCAAATGACCCGCCTGCTACTATCATATCAAGCGAGGCACCGACTATAGTCGATCCAGACAGACTGGCCACCGCAATCACTCCAGATGAGCCGCCTGCTGCAATCGCTCCAGATGAGCCCCCTACTGTAATCATTCCAGATAAGCCGCCTGCTGTAATGGTGCCAAAACCCTCCCACATCATCAAAGAGAAACAATCTACCGCATCTTCAGAGGCGCTGGGTTCATCCTTACCTCCCTTACATCTACTGGATGAACCACAACAAGATGTCGAAGTTGTATCTCAAGATATGCTTGAATTTACGTCACGTTTAATTGAACGTAAATTAAAAGAATTCGGTGTGGAAGTTAGCGTAGTGACTGCCTATCCCGGACCCGTGATCACACGTTATGAGATAGAGCCCGCTGTCGGAGTAAAAGGAAGCCAAATCATAAACCTAATCAAAGATTTGGCACGCGCACTCTCGGTAGCGAGTATACGCGTTGTTGAGACAATTCCAGGAAAAACCTATATGGGGCTTGAGATTCCTAACCCAAAACGACAAATGGTCCGTTTATCGGAAGTTCTCAGCTCCCAGGCTTATACTGATAAGAGCTCAGTATTAACTATCGCACTAGGTAAAGATATCAGTGGACGTCCAGTGGTTTCCGATCTGGCAAAAATGCCTCATGCATTGGTAGCAGGAACAACGGGGTCAGGAAAATCAGTCGCAATCAATGCCATTATTCTCAGTTTAATCTATAAAACGACCCCTGATCAGGTACGTTTGATTCTGGTGGATCCCAAGATGCTCGAGTTATCTGTTTATGAAGGTATTCCGCATTTATTAGCGCCTGTTGTAACCGATATGAGCGAGGCATCTAATGCGTTGCGCTGGTGTGTAGCAGAAATGGAGCGACGCTATAAACTCATGTCTTCTCTGGGCGTACGCAATCTCGACGGTTACAATCAGAAGATACGCGATGCAATAAAACAAAATGAACCGCTACTCAATCCACTCACTGCCGATACGCCAGAATACCTGGAAGAATTACCCCTGATTGTCGTTGTAATTGATGAACTGGCTGACATGATGATGGTCGTCGGCAAAAAAGTGGAGCACCTGATTGCCAGGCTAGCGCAAAAAGCCCGTGCCGCCGGTATTCATTTACTACTAGCCACTCAACGACCTTCCGTGGATGTCATTACAGGTCTAATCAAAGCCAATATTCCCACCAGAATTGCATTTCAAGTATCCAGTAAAATTGATTCGCGCACTATTCTGGATCAGATGGGAGCAGAAGCATTACTTGGCCAGGGTGACATGCTTTATTTACCACCCGGCAGTGGTTATCCACAACGCGTTCACGGCGCTTATGTCGCCGATCATGAAGTACATAAAGTAGTTGAATATCTCAAAGAACACGGTGAAGCATGCTATGTAGAAGAAATACTCCATGCAAGTGAAGAAGAAAATGAGGTTGCTAACCATAGTGAGCAGAGCAAACAAGCAAGAAATGAAAGTGATCCACTCTATGATGAAGCTGTCGCAATGGTCATTAAAACTCGTCGGGCTTCGATCTCTCTAGTGCAGAGGAATTTACGTATTGGCTATAATCGTGCAGCACGTTTAATCGAAGAAATGGAGCGTACCGGTCTTGTATCAGCCATGCAAAGTAATGGGAACCGGGAAGTATTGGTTCCATCTCGCAATGAATAATCCTGTCTTCGATTATTCACTGATAATTGACCCTTATTTTTCAGGATATTATGAACCGATTAAGCTGTAATTTTTTCTTCTTTTTCCTTATTTATTTACTTCCCGCCTTTGTGCACGCGGCTGCTTTAGATAGTTTAAAAACTTTTATCCAGGAAACCCGTACCGCACGCGCCGAATTTTCTCAAATTTTACTCGATAAAAACTCAAAAATCATACAGAAATCGGATGGCATCATGCAGTTTGAACGCCCCAATAAATTTCGCTGGACGTATGAGAAACCTTACGAACAATTAATTGTTGGAGACGGCATCCAGGTATGGTTTTATGATCGAGATCTCAACCAGGTTACGATACGCACACTTGATCTGGCTATCGGTAGTAGCCCAGCCGCATTATTGGCTGGCAGTAGCACTATCGAAGCTAATTTCTCGCTTACCGAAATGGGCCAACAGGATCAACTAGAATGGCTGGAAGCCAGCCCAAAAAATAAGGAGAGTGCATTTGAATTTATACAGCTCGGCTTTTCCATAGAGGGATCTTTAAAGATCATGGTGTTACGCGATAGTTTTGGCCAAACCACGTTACTTACCTTTTCAAATCTGGATAAAAATCCGAATTTACCTGCCGACCTCTTTCACTTTATTCCTCCTGATGACTCGGATGTAATCAGTGACTGATCTATTTACAAATCACGAACCGGCACGTCCGTTAGCAGAACAGTTACGTCCCAGGAACCTACAGGATTTTATCGGTCAGAGACATTTACTGGACACGGATAAGCCACTGCGTCTCGCATTCGAAGCCGGGAAACCACATTCGATGCTGCTATGGGGCCCACCAGGCACAGGAAAAACCACCTTAGCACGCATGATGTCCATCATATTCAATACTGAATTTATCGCATTATCTGCGGTATTATCCGGAATAAAGGATATCCGGCATGCCATTGAACAAGCACAAATGACATTGCAGCAAACCGGACGTCATACGATTCTTTTTGTAGATGAAGTGCATCGTTTTAATAAATCACAGCAAGATGCATTTCTGCCACATGTCGAACAAGGCTTATTAACTTTTGTTGGCGCGACAACAGAAAATCCTTCGTTTACAGTCAATTGCGCGCTGCTTTCGCGTGCTCAGGTTTATATTCTAACAAGCTTATCTGAAACAGAATTAGCCATTTTATTTAAACGAACAGAGAGCCTTGTGCTACAAAATCTATGCTTCTCTGATGAAGCCAGACAATTGCTAATTGAATTCGCTGATGGGGATGCAAGACGATTACTCAATTTGTTAGAACAAATAAGCAATGCAGCCAAAGCTAAAGGCATCACAAAAATTGATAGAAATTATGCCCGACATTCACTTTCTCGCAGTACGCGCCGTTTCGATAAAGGGGGTGACGCGTTTTATGATCAGATATCGGCATTGCACAAATCTATACGTGGATCTTCTCCAGATGCTGCGCTTTATTGGCTGTGTCGAATGTTGGATGGTGGAGCAGACCCACTTTATATTGGACGACGCCTGATTCGTGTCTCGATAGAAGATATTGGCATAGCCGATCCTCGTGCGACACGCATGGCACTCGATGCCTGCGAAATTTATGAACGACTAGGGAGTCCGGAAGGTGAATTGGCCTTGGCACAAGCAGTACTGTATCTTGCCTGTGCACCTAAAAGTAATGCCGCTTATCTGGCATATAACAAGATGCGGGATTTTGTTTCTCAGGATCAATCACGTCCAGTACCACTACATTTGCGTAATGCACCAACCAAATTAACGAAAGAAGCGGGATTTGGACAAACATACCGCTATGCTCATGATTATCCAGAAGCCTATGTTGCCGGAGAAAATTATTTTCCAGACGCAATGCCGGAAATCAGCTTTTATCATCCAACAAAATATGGATTAGAATCAAAGATTCTGGAAAAACTAGCAAACTTACGTAAATTAGATAAACAAATGAAAAAAGGAACGTAGCGTATCTTTTATAATTTACAATGGGTTCTTTCTTTATGATCAGTTTATCTTTAACCAAGGTACTCGCATCAAACAAGATCCCATATCTCTCTTTTCGGAATGTAAAGCATACAATAACCGGAGTATTCGCTGTATTCAGGAGATTGCAATAAGATTATTATCTCAGCATAGATAGAATGTTATACATAACTGGTTTTATGGTTAGCCTCATATTTTTTTAAGTTATCAATTTTATGAGCCATACATAAGTATAAAAACATTTAAGTCACAGTTATGCGAAGATTTCTATAAAATTCTGCTGCGAAATGGAATGATCAAGCAGATAATACAGCTGTCCATGAATATTTTTATTCACAATATACTATTAGAGATAGAATGAATGCCCCGCCACGGTTCTTGGAATAAATGAGCACGGTTATTTTGGAGTTTGCATGTTAGAGATTCAACAATTACGCACTGATCTGGACAATGTCACCAGAAAGCTGGCTAAACGCGGTTACACCTTCCCTGCCGCAACATTTAGTTCATTAGAAGCGGAACGAAAAACTATCCAGACATATACCCAGGAATTGCAGGCAAAACGCAATACCGCATCAAAGCAGATTGGCCATGCCAAAAGCAAAGGTGAAGATACAACATCCATTCTGTTAGAAGTTGCACATCTGGGTAATGAACTGAAACAATCTGAAATACAGCTTGAGCAGATTCAAGCTCAATTACAGAAAATATTATTGGAAACGCCCAATCTGCCACATGATAGCGTTCCAGAAGGCAAAAACGAAACCAGTAACCAGGAGATACGTCGCTGGGAAAGTCCACGTGAGTTTTCATTTGAAGTGAAAGATCACGTCAGTATTGGTGAAGGTCTAGGCTTACTGGATTTTGAAACCGCTGCCAAACTAAGTGGGGCGCGCTTTAATTTAATGAGAGGCAAACTCGCACGCTTGCATCGTGCATTAGCACAATTCATGCTGGACATACATATACAAGAACACGGCTATACCGAAGTATATGTACCGTATCTCATTAATAGCGAGAGCTTACGTGGCACCGGGCAGTTACCAAAATTTGAGGAGGATTTATTCTCGGTTTATACCGGTGGAAGGGATGATTCTGTAACACAAGGGCATGACACAAGCACATCTGAACAGAACAATCAGTTTGGGAAATCACCTAATTTCTATCTTATTCCGACTGCGGAAGTACCCATCACAAATATGGTACGTGATGAAATTGTGGCAATCGAGCAGCTTCCCATGAAATTTGTCGCGAATACGCCCTGTTTCCGCTCTGAAGCGGGCAGCTATGGTCGAGACACGCGCGGTTTGATTCGACAACACCAATTTGACAAAGTGGAATTAGTACACATCGTGCATCCTCAGCAATCCTATGAAGCATTGGAACAATTAGTAAGTCATGCAGAAAAAATTTTACAAAAGCTTGTATTGCCTTATCGTGTAATGACGCTATGCACCGGTGATATGGGTTTCTCAGCTGCCAAAACTTACGACATAGAAGTATGGCTGCCTGCACAAAATACTTACCGGGAAATATCTTCATGCAGTAATTGTGAAGCATTCCAGGCACGACGTATGCAAGCCCGTTTTCGTAATGAAGCGGGAAAACCAGCGTTACTGCATACGCTCAATGGCTCAGGATTAGCTGTAGGACGAACTCTGGTTGCCATTCTTGAAAACTATCAAAACGCCGATGGCAGTGTCTCCATCCCGAAAATATTACAACCTTATATGAATGGCCTTGACCAACTTACTGTATCAGGTAGAGAATGAGCACAGTGATATAAATATATCTTTATTTAATGGAGCTTCTCATCATGCAAAATAAAAACAGTAACGCAGCTGGCCACAATATCGATATGGCTACACTCGAAACTGAAATACGTCATGCTGTTGCAGAAGGCACTCATATTCAGGAGACTGTACAACACCTGACACTCAAAGCGATGAATGCGGATAGCCTTGATTTCGAATCCTTACGCCGCATCGTAACAGCTGTTATGCAAGGTGCTCAGCAAGGTGTAAACCAACAATTGCAACAGGCAACCAATCAAACACAAACAGCAAAAATACAAATCACCGAAGCCATTACCGGGTTGGATTCAGCACTCGCTAAATTTGTAGAGGCCTCTAAACTCGCCGTAGAAGAAGCTGCAAGCCGCGCACAAAAATACTCTGAGCAAGAGCTGACTCGTACGCGCACTGACCTGGAAAGCCTGGAGGATTTATTACTTGACACCTTACAAGATACCGCTACAGCTACCAAAGGCTTGATTTCAGACACGCTGCATGATTTTATTAATCATGCTAAACGCAATGGAACAGCAGTTGGCGAGCAACTCAAAGAAACCCTGGTAATCTTTGCTCAACAGACGGCGTCAATCGGCCATGCTCAGCTTGACGCTGGTACACATTTAGCTCATACAACGGCAAACCTGATTCATAAAATTGCCAGCGGCATACTGACAAGTATCCAAGATCAGCATAAGCCGGGTGAAACTAAAAAAGATGCCTGATTGATTCGATCAGATTACTGGGAATGCTCCTCGCCACCCAGTACATCAATCATATCGGGCAATAACTGTGTTATTTCTCCCGTCATGATTGCAAAATCGCTATCAAATAGTTCTGCTGTCGTATCTGTTGGTTCCTTAAGAATATCAAGCGGTGCGATCCGTTTGAATTGAAGGTTATCATGCAAAATAAATGAGATCTTATTTCGCCAGGTCATGGCAAGTTTAGTCACTTGTTTGCCTGTCTTGACATGCTTGGCGATATCTTCTGAATCCAGAACATGGCGGATATAATTCACTGTTGCTTTTTCATCGTCCATCCCGCGTAACTCACAATCGCGATCAATAGAAAAAGCTGCCAATTCATTATCTCCGGACAACCATTCAGTCATAGCTGATGATGGAGAGATTCTGGTCTTAAGTGGAATGAGCACGATATTATCAATAGATTTAAGTAGCATTTCGATTAACTCGTCTGCTTTAGCTGTACTTGGCGTATCAATAATGAAGTATCCATCTGTCGGATTAATCCAGGCATAAGATTTATGGCGCAAAGTAAACGCGCGAGGTAACAAATCAAACAAAATAGCTTCCTTGATATCTTTTACTTGCTTTCGTCCTGGCTTATATCCCTGCTGCTGTTCTATTTCGACGATGCGTTCTTTTGCAAACTGGTTAATCACTGCTGCTGGAAGTAATCTTTTTTCAACACCAAAGGCAATCAGCATATGCTGCCCAAATACGTGTACGAAACTTTCTCCATCCTCTCTAGGTGGGACCCATCCGCGACTTTGCATCTCCGTACGTAAGCAGCCTTGCAGGGCATGTCTGGACAATGTCTCTTCAAGTATTGCTGCTGTCATATTCCAGTTCGTCATGCTATAAACTTGTAAATTTCTAAACCACATATATTTTATTTGACTATTCTATTAATAAATTGATAGATATACTGAACAACCTAAGTGATAAAAGTATTATCCTGAAATTAGAAAATTTATTCATTATTCTGAAACAATATTTAGATGTTATATCGATAATAAATATCTCGCTTCTTGCTTAGGAAAAAGCGATTAATTGCTCCTGTTATAACTGATGCTATAAAATTTCTATCAACACAACACATTAATCAGGCCAGTAAGATAACCGATCTAACCGGCCTCAGATGCGCTTCTCTTTCTCATTAGATAATGCTGTCAAAAAAACTAAAATCATATGAAAAAAGTTTATTCCGCTAACAATCTGATGGAAGCGCAAATTATCATTGACCTTCTAGAACACGCATATATTTCAGCAAAATTACTTAATGAACATGCACAGGGCGGGCTGGGTGATATTCCATTTACCCAAGCCTATCCAGAAGTATGGATTGTCCGCGATGAAGACTTCGCGCGAGGACAAGCAATTATCCATACTTATGAAAACACACCTATTGTAACTGATATCGTACACTGCCTCGCTTGTGGCGAAGAAAATCCGCATAACTTTCAATTATGCTGGAAATGTGGTGCCGGACTTGAAATTATTTCCTGTCAGACCAAAACGTCAGAATAATGTTAACCCGAATATTTTATCCATCACCATCCGTTTTCTCTATCTCAATGATCACAAATTTATCTTTTCCCACTTTATAAGCATATGCTGTCAACTATTGAACAACGTCTCGCCTCGGAACTTGCCGTGGAATCAAAGCAAGTCATCGCAACCATTAATTTGCTGGATGATGGCGCCACCGTTCCCTTCATCGCCCGCTATCGTAAAGAAGTAACGGGTGGACTCAATGACTGTCAACTGCGCTTACTGGCAGAGCGGCTACACTACTTACGTGATCTCGATAAACGACGCGCATCTATTATTATTGCTATTGAGAAGCAAAATAAGATGACTCCGAACTTATTGAATGCGCTCATGCATGCTGAAAATAAAACACACCTGGAAGATTTATATCTTCCCTATCGCATCAAACGTCGTACTAAAGCGCAAATTGCACAAGAAGCGGGTCTTCAACCCCTCGCTGAGAAACTATTATGCAACCCCATGCTTCAACCCGAAAAAGTAGCCATCACCTTCTTAAAAGAGCCTTTTACAACTGATCAAGGTAACAATCCCGGAATAAAAGATAGCAAGGAAGCGCTCGATGGCGCACGTCAGATCTTGATGGAAAAATTTTCTGAAGACGCCACACTACTTCAATTATTACGAGAATATATCTTTCTGCACGGCATCATCACATCCAAAGTTATTGAAAAGAAAACAGCTATTGGTATCAAGTTTTCTGATTATTTCAATTATTCCGAATCTGTTCGTAGCATTCCTTCACACCGTATCTTAGCCCTTTTTCGTGGCCGTCGAGAAAAAATACTCACTCTTTCCATTCACCTTGATTCTGAAACAAAAAAATCAGAATGGGATACACTACATAACCCCTGTGAGTTGCTTATCGCTCAACAATTAGGTATTAAAAACCACAATCGACCAGCAGATCAATGGCTGAGCGAGACGATTCGCTTTACCTGGCGTACTAAAATCTTTCCACATTTAGAAACCGATCTTATGAATGCGCTGTGGGAGCGGGCTGAAGATGAGGCCGTCAATATTTTTGCGCGTAATCTGAAAGCATTGTTACTCGCTTCTCCTGCCGGGCCACACGTCACCATTGGACTTGATCCGGGACTACGCACGGGGGTGAAAATTGCAATCGTCGATGCAACCGGTAAAATTATGGAAACCGCTGTCATCTATCCTCATCCGCCCAGAAATGATTGGGATGATTCTTTATCTATTTTAAAAAAACTCGTCGAAAAGCATCGGGTAACATTAGCCGCTATTGGTAATGGCACTGCATCACGTGAAACAGACAGATTAATAAAGAATTTAATTAAACAATACCCTGAATTGAAGCTGACTTCAGTCATCGTATCAGAGGCAGGCGCATCAGTTTATTCTGCATCTCAGCTGGCTTCTCTTGAAATGCCAGATATAGATGTGTCATTGCGCGGCGCAGCATCTATTGCTCGCCGCTTACAAGACCCATTAGCTGAATTAGTTAAAATAGATCCTAAATCAATCGGTATCGGTCAATACCAGCACGATATTGACCAAAGTAAACTAGCACGTTCATTAGATGCTGTTGTTGAAGATTGTGTCAATGCTGTAGGCGTAGATGTAAATACTGCATCATCGGCATTACTTAAGCGCGTATCAGGCATCGGTAGCAAAGTAGCTCAAAATATTGTTACTCATCGTGATGCAGAAGGAATGTTTGTTTCGCGTACAGCTTTGCTCAAGGTGCCACACTTAGGTGAGAAAACCTTTGAGCAGGCAGCCGGATTTTTACGTATCATGCATGGCAATAATCCGCTGGATAGCACAGCCGTGCATCCAGAATCATATCCATTGGTCAATAAGATTCTGGTCAGTCTTAAAGCAGACATCCAAACACTCATGGGTAACATTTCTTTATTAAAGTCACTCAGCCCTTCTCACTATATCGATAAGAAATATGGCGTACCCACCATTAGTGATATTCTCAAAGAACTTGAGAAACCAGGCCGAGATCCACGTCCTGCCTTTACTAATACAATCTTTAAAGCAGGCGTAGAAGAACTCACAGATTTGCAGCCCAATATGATACTCGATGGGGTCATCACCAATGTCGCAGCATTTGGTGTGTTTGTCGATATAGGAGTGCACCAAGACGGGCTCGTTCATATTTCCGCCCTCGCAAATACTTTTGTGAGGGATCCTTCCACCATAGTCGAAGTTGGGCAGGTAGTTAAGGTCAAGATATTAGCTATAGACTTAGAACGTAAGCGGATTACATTAACTATGCGCTTAACTGACACTGCTTTATCTAATCATTAGCTATGGTAAAAATAGTTTTAGTCATTGATGCATTTATGCCTGAGAAAGAATAAATTGCATCTAGCACATTAGCAACTCCACTTGTAAAACTGAATACTGAGAAACAAGTGCAAAATCCGTAGCTTATTATTTACGCTTATCTACTGCTGGTGGAATAAACAAAGCGGGTAATGGTCTTTTGTGACGGCCATATCGGGCCGTATCCATAATTTTCTTCTCCATATCTGACTGATTCGATTCCGTTGATATAGTGCCTTTTACTAACGGAACATAAGGTTGTGTAAACAACGGATCTTCCGGTGCATTCAGATACCTCGCGTGAGGCTGCTGTGCTTTATTCACATTAGAACGCACAACTGAACGTGTTTCATCACTATGTCTACTCGTACGAATCTTTTTTTGTGTTATTTTATTCCGCTCATGCGATGGTTTATCTGTATGAGAATTCCCTGCGGGTGGGATTAGATAGCGTGAATTTTTCTGTTCAAACCCATCAATTGTTTCTATCGAAAGTTTTATTTTTAACAACTTCTCAATACCAGTCAATAATTGATTTTCTTCCTCGCTTACTAAAGAAATGGCATTTCCTTTAGTACCAGCACGCCCCGTACGTCCAATTCTGTGAACATAGTCCTCTGGGTTATTCGGTAATTCAAAATTAATGACATGTGATAAATCTTCTATATCTAAACCCCGAGCAGCAATATCAGTAGCAACCAGGATTCGTACTATACCCTGCTTGAAATCGGCCAATGCCTGAGTACGTTGAAGTTGGTTTTTATCCCCATGAATTGCAGTTGCATTGATTCCATTCTGGTCTAATTGCTGAACCAATCGATTTGCTCCATGTTTAGTGCGCACAAATACGAGCACCTGCTGCAGATCACGTTGCTTAATTAATTGTACTAATAGTTCACGCTTACATTTCTGATTAACTGGATATACCGTATGCGTTATCAGTTCACTCACTGCATTTCGCTTTGCAACCTCTATCAGAACTGGTTGTCGCAACAATTTATCTGCAAGCTTCTTAATTTCGTCTGAGAAAGTAGCCGAAAACATTAGATTCTGACGCTGTTCGGGCAATTGCTGGAATATCCGTTTGACATCAGGAAGAAAACCCATATCCAGCATACGATCAGCTTCATCAATGATTAACATATCAACTTTTGCAAGATTTAATGTCTTTTGCTCAATATGATCCAACAAACGTCCCGGCGTCGCCACTAAAATTTCTACACCGGCACGAATTTCCTCAATTTGCTGATCCATATTAACGCCACCATAGATTACCGCAGATCTGAGGGTTAGATATTTACCGTAAATTCTAACGCTCTCATATACCTGTGCCGCTAACTCTCTTGTAGGAACAAGAATCAATGCACGAGTAGAATGCCGAGCTGGTGACATGCTCGTATTAGCATGAGACTGAAGTCGTCGCAACATGGGTAATGTAAAACCCGCAGTTTTACCTGTGCCTGTTTGCGCACCACCCATAATATCCTTACCTGCAAGTATCGCTGGGATAGCTTGCGTTTGAATTGGAGTAGGTTCTGTATAACCCTGTTCCGAGATAGCTCTTAAAATTTCGGTCGATAAACCGAGTTGCTCAAATAGCATTTATGCTGCTCCTAAACCACTTAACAAAATTTACTAGCAGTAGTTTAGATAGAGATTGATAGTTTCAAAAACTGCATATAAATTACGTTTATTTATACTAAAAATTAAGGCCGCTATGAATAATTTTATTCAATACCGGTTGATAACAAATAATGAAATATAAAAGATAGAAAATATATCCATCATTATGTTAATAGGGGAGATAAGTCCATCTATGTTAGTTTTCTCATAAAAAAATCATTTGAGAAAACCAATAATTCTTCAATTAAATTCATCTTATACAAAACATTAACATTCTGGAGTGTATTAGCACTCCAGAATGTATCGCCACATCTTTCTTCTTTTTACAGCTCATCTATAGACGGGAAACATCAATCGAATAGCTGAGTAAATTGTTATCATTCATTCAGACAACAAGAAGAGTGAAGTATTTACTCATCTTCTTCATCATCTTCATCTTCTTCCTCATCCTCGTCGTCATCATCCTCTTCCTCGACCTCTTCCTGCTTCAAGACTAGCTTACCCGCTGCCAGACTCGCATTCAAGTCAGTCATAGGTGCATCTTCATGAACC
>CBDUPR010000037.1:0-27478 GCA_965369175.1 uncultured Nitrosomonas sp. | reverse complement strand
TCGCCTGTGCGCTTATATCTCCGCCCTGAAGGACGAAGTTTTACGCGCTATTTGAATAAAAGGATAACTCTCTTAATGACACAAACTAACCATCATATCGAGAAACACCGTATAAACGGATTAAACCTGCATATTCATTATTGTCTGATATGCCCCAACCAATTTATTCCGCATCTGCACCATCGATTGAAATGATACTTCTGCTTTCTGCAGTGATATCATGACTTCATGCAGGTTTGTTTCGGATTCATCACTCGCAAAATTCTGGCTTAACTTGCCTGCTGTCTGTTGGACATGATTCACCTGATCTATCGCATCTCTCAGTGTCCGGCTAAAATCAACGCTATTTTCCGCATCGGCAGCCGATGTGAGCGTCTTACCCCCCGACGCCAGTACCGATGCTGTACGTAATTGTTCCAATACATTACTTACTCCCAGTTTATCCATGTTTTTCCTCAAAAATTGACTGGACCCATATCGTGCTCTAGAAATTATCCCAGCGGAAATTCTTCAATCAGCGCTCGTAACAACGATCACATTGCTGTTTACTGTTGCCTGTACAGTTAAACCACGGTCTGCAGCATAGCATTACTCTCAATTCTGATCATAATCAGAATAAGACAAACAAATTTGTTCTATTTGATCATTCAAAGTTTATAAATTTCCTGATAATTCACATAATCACTGCAATCTAATCCAGCATAACAACGAAGGAACAGGCACATTTATTAGCATCATAGCTATCCATTCTTTTAGCTGATATCTAAATAACAACAGCTATAACATGCCCCCTTATTTGGCATTTTGATTGCTTAAGCTCATGTATTACGGATTAACTGGAGATTCATATCTATTGCTTATCTGAATCATCACTTGCTTGGATCCTTAAATTCTAGCTACTCATACATACTGTAATACTGTAATTAACAATTCAGAATTTAGGCAGGAGAAAATGCATGGCAACAACGCCCAATGAATCTAATGCGATAGCATCCAACACGACAATTCGGTTTGACCAACTTAGTCAGCTATCCAGTCAAAAAAAATTGGGTCTCATTTTCTCCATAGCAGCCGTCATCGCACTCATAGCAGGGGCATGGATGTGGAGTCAAACACCCGATTATCGGGTTCTTTACTCTAATATATCAGATCATGATGGCGGCGCCATTATCAGCGCCCTGCAAAAAATGAATGTGCCTTATAAATTTTCCGAAGGCGGTAGCACTATTCTGGCGCCCGACAATCAAGTACATGAAATACGTCTACGGCTTGCTAGTCAGGGATTGCCAAAGGGAGGGCTCGCTGGCTTCGAATTGATGGAAAACCAGAAATTTGGATCCAGCCAATTTTTAGAACAAGTTAACTATCAGCGTGCACTAGAAGGTGAACTAGCACGCTCAGTTCAATCATTATCAGCCGTACAAAGTGCGCGCGTGCACCTTGCCATTTCCAAGCCATCGGTATTTGCCAGGGATAAGCAATCACCCAGTGTCTCAGTATTGCTCAATCTATATCCCGGGAGAGTATTAGGTCCAGAGCAGGTCAGCGCCATCGTTCATCTGGTATCAAGTAGTGTACCCAATCTTCCTGTCAAGAATGTGACGGTCGTAGATCAGCATGGCAATCTTCTCAGTGCTCAAAATGAGAACAAGTCTGATGGTGGATTTGATGCCAAACAACTCCAATATATACAGGATCTTGAAGATAATTATACGAAACGCATCGAGGCAATTCTTACACCTATTACGGGCGCAGCCAATGTACGCGCTCAAGTCACTGCTGATATCGACTTCTCACGTATTGAACGAGCCGAAGAAATCTACAGGCCCAATAACAAGGAGTCTGAATCTGCTTCAATCCGTAGCCAACAAAAGGTGGAGTCCAAATCTACCGGCTCGAAGTTTGACGGAGGGATACCGGGTGCACTGACAAATCGGCCACCTGAACCCGCAAGTGCACCCATTGAAGTGCCTGGAGAAGCGGAGGAAGCTGCCCAGAATACACCGGCAGCGCCACCAACCGACCAACGCATGGAATCTACCATCAATTACGAGGTGGACAAGACTATTCAACACACCAGTCAATCCATTGGGAGTATTAGACGGCTATCCGTAGCCGTAGTCATCAATTATCGCAAGAAGATTGATGATGCAGGCAATACGCAGCACGAGCCGCTCAGCCCCGAAGAAATCACAAAAATTAACAATCTGGTAAAAGAAGCGATGGGTTATAAGGAAAGTCGGGGTGACACACTGACTGTCACAAATAATCTATTTACGATCGCTGATAGTGAAAATGTCGACGAGATCCCATTCTGGAAGGATCCGGATATGCTCTCTTTAGCAAAAGAGATCAGTAAACAATTATTGATTGCCGCCATTGTTTTATATTTTTTATTGAAGGTATTACGGCCTTTCCTAAGAAATGTCATTCAGCCCCAGCCAGCCATTCCAGCGTTACCTCCAGAGATTCCTGACAATGAAGAAGTGCTCGCCTTGGAACAATCTTTAGATAAATCAGAAAATAAGCTGGAGGATAAGTCGAATTATGAACAGAATCTTCAAATGGCTAAACAATTAGCAACCAATGAACCGGCAGTTGTTGCCAACGTAATTAAGAATTGGGTATCCAGCAATGACTGATCATGGCCTTAAAAAAAGCGCGATTTTACTGATGTCTCTGGGAGAAATGGAAGCAGCAGCGGTATTTAAGTGTTTATCGCCCAAAGAAGTAGAAAAATTAGGTACAGCCATGTCTCATTTAAATAATGTAACGCGTGACGAGATTGAGAATGTACTGGAAGAATTTAATACTCAAGCGCAAGGAAAAACTGCATTGGGCCAGGATTCATCTGAGTATATTCGAACAGTGCTCATTAATGCGCTCGGCGATCAAAAGGCAGCTGGCCTGATTGATCGCATTTTACAAAATAATGACACAAGGGGTATCGAAGACCTAAAGTGGATGGATCCACCATCAGTAGCAGAATTAATCAAGTATGAGCATCCTCAGATCATTGCCACTATCCTCGTACATCTTGAACGTGAGCAAGCCAGTGGCATTCTGAGTCTACTCTCGGAACGCTTGCGAAATGATACATTATTACGAATTGCAACACTGGACAGCGTTCAGCCTCATGCACTACGCGAACTCAATGATGTATTAAGCAAACTGTTATCGGGCAGCAATCATATCCGGAAAGCCCCTATGGGCGGCGTACGGACTGCGGTAGAGATTCTTAACTTTATGCCAACCTCTCAAGAAAGCAACGTAATCGAGCACATCAAACAATATGATGAAGATTTTGCGCAGCAGATTATGGATGAAATGTTTATTTTTGACGATCTGATCGATATCGATGAGCGCGGCATCCAATTATTACTCCGGGAAATTGAATCTGAATCATTAGTGATTGCACTCAAAGGTGCACAGGAAGAATTACGCAACAAAATCTTCAAGAATATGTCACAACGTGCCGCTGATGCATTACAGGAAGATCTCGAAATTAAAGGTCCGGTACGCCTATCCGAAGTTGAAGCAGCACAGAAAGAAATCCTTAAAACATTACGTCAACTCGCTGAAAGCGGACAGATCATTCTCAGTGGCAAAGGTGAAGATAACCTTGTTTAATACTCGATCGAACAATGCAATCCTGCAAACCTCAGCAAGGATCCTGACATGATAACGACTCATTTGATACCAAAAGAAGAACTCGCTGCTTATCAACGCTGGGAGCTAGACTCTTTTGATGCGCCTAATAGAAACAGACCGCAAAAAACAAAAATGGCTGATAATCCAGAACCTGATAATAATCAGAAAACGGCGGCTGTGTTACCCACTGAAGAACAAATAGCGCGTATTTATCAACAAGCAAAACATGAAGGACAGACAGCCGGCTATCAAGAAGGACATGCAACTGGCTATCAAGAAGGCAGACAAAGTGCACAGATAGAAATAAAAAATGAAATGGAACGCATACGCACACTATTATCCAGCCTCAGTCAGGACCTACAAAGGATAGACCAACAAGTCGCACAGGATTTATTAACCTTAGCGCTCGATCTTGCGAAAAAGATGATTACTCAGTCACTACAGATCCGCCCGGAATTAATCCTTCCCATCGTACAAGAGGCGATACGTCATTTACCCAATTCCATGCAGCATCCCTGCCTTATCTTGCATCCAACAGATGCGGCACTGGTCCGTCGCCACATGAATGATCAGTTATCGCATGCTAACTGGGAAATTCATGAGGATAAACAAATATCACAAGGTGGCTGTCTGCTAAAAGCCAATGGAAGTGAGGTTGATGCCAGTCTGGCAACGCGGTGGCAAAGAATACTGGCTGCCATCGGTCAAAAAGATAACTGGATAGACTCAAAAGAATAGCATGACTCGCAACGATCATTGGCGCAGCTTTTTACATAATTGTAACCACCTTATCACAACCTCAGATCCATTATTACAAAGTGGTACGCTAACGCGTGTCGCAGGACTTGTGATGGAAGCAATCGGATTAAAACTTGCTGTCGGTAGCAGCTGCACTATATTTCTTCCCAATGGGAACAATGTTTCAGCAGAAGTGGTTGGTTTCTCAGAAGATCGCTTATTCCTAATGCCATCTGGCGATACCTATGGATTAGTACCTGGTGCCAGAGTCATCCCAACAGAATTTATTGGAGAACTACCTAAAGTCGGCTGCCTTCAACACCCAAGAAGACGCGCCGCAGATCGTGCCAAACATATCATGGTTGGTTATGAATTGCTGGGACGCGTATTAAGTGGAGCGGGGGAACCGCTGGATCAACTAGGCCCATTACGCGCCGAGCACAACATACCATTGTATAGTCGACCTTATAATCCACTGGAACGTGCCCCAGTCAGTGAGCCACTGGATGTTGGTGTACGCGTCATCAATACGCTATTGACTGTTGGAAGAGGTCAACGCATGGGCTTGTTTGCTGGCAGTGGTGTCGGCAAGAGCGTATTACTCGGCATGATGGCACGTTATACCAGCGCTGATGTAATTGTTGTTGCCTTAATCGGCGAACGAGGACGTGAAGTTAAGGAATTTATAGAGAATATCCTGGGAAAAGAAGGACTCGCACGTGCTGTAGTTATTGCGGCTCCCGCTGACACCTCGCCATTGCTGCGGTTGCAAGGGGCCGCTTACGCGACAGCAATTGCTGAATTCTTCCGTGATCAGGGTAAACATGTGCTATTAATTATGGATTCACTGACACGTTTTGCCATGGCACAACGAGAAATTGCGTTGGCTATTGGCGAACCGCCGGCAACCAAAGGTTATCCGCCATCTGTATTTGCCAAATTGCCTCAACTTGTGGAGCGAGCCGGCAATGGTAATAAAGCCAGCGGTTCGATTACTGCCTTTTATACGGTATTGACCGAAGGGGATGATCAAAACGATCCAATAGCCGATAATGCACGTGCGATTCTCGATGGACATATAGTGCTTTCACGTCGATTAGCTGAAGCGGGGCATTATCCTGCTATTGATATTGAAGCTTCCATCAGTCGCGTCATGACCAGCCTGGTTTCACGTGAACAAGTCGAATTAGCCCGGTATTTTAAAAGCCTGTATTCCCGCTATCAGCGCAGTCATGACTTGATCAGCGTCGGTGCCTATGTCGCGGGCACCCAGCCAGAATTGGATAAAGCTATTAAACTTTATCCTGCTCTTGAATCTTTTTTACAACAAGGCATGTTTCAACAGGAAAATTACCACGACAGTCTAAAGAAACTAATGGCACTGTTCGATAATAAGCAGGGTTAAGGAATCTATTGATCTAGTGTGTAAAAAATAATCCATGCAACATCGACTATTTGTATAGCACCAGATCGTCCCTTAGAACTCAGGTAATTATACAATTCCGGCTTAACTTGACTCATCACAATTACCTGGAATCGGGGAAATATTAGGAAATACAACAATATGATAAGGATATTGTAATGTCTACAAGCTCATCCCTGCAAATATTACTTGATCACGCTCAGCAACAGAGCAACACCTCTGCAAGAAAATTGGGGCAGTTAAATTTCCAGCAACAAGAAGCAGAAAGGAAGCTGCTTTTACTTCTACAATATCAACATAATTATCAATCACATTTTCAAGATTCCGCAAAAAAGGGTATCGACCAAATTGAATGGCTGAATTTCATTGCATTTATGAATAAACTGGATGCGGCTATAACTGAGCAACGCAAGACCGTTACGATTACCAATAGCAACAGAGAAATCGGTGGAAGTGAATTCCAATCCTATCAACGCAAACTCAAGTCCTACGATACATTATCACAACGTCACGACAGGATTAAAACACAGCAGCTGACAAAGCGCGAGCAAACGGAACAGGATGAATATGCCGCCACCCCATCCATTCACCATTATAAATAAATAAAAAATCTATTTGATGCTGCAATGATCAGGTTTATTGATATTCTAATGAAATCTGTTCCATACGAAAATGCCAATATCCAATATATTGATTCCGCCACAGACACACGTCTTACCCGATAATCCGATAACATTAGTTAAACCTGATACTGATATCAATGAATCTGCCAATGAATCATTCGAGAAAGTGATGACGCGAGAGATTTCAAAGGAAACTTCCGCGCATGAATCGAACCACATTCCAACCTCTCCAGCCTCTCATAAAATCCATGACAAGGCATCTTCTTCAGAAATCATTAAAAATTCATCGGAGCCAATACAAACAGATGAAAAAAATAGTGCGACACCTGATACCGGCGTTGAAAACACGATCAATACCGAAATAATGCCATTTTTCTTACTTCCAGCACTACCGATCAACAAATCATATCAATGCGTCAGCAATCATCCGCAGACACCAGGCCCCAACGCCTCATCATTAACGATTCACCAGGGGCTACAGCGAGACCTGTTAGGGAACGGCGCACTGAGTCCAATCAACAAACAGTTCTTTAGCTCAGCAGAGCTTGCCGCTTCCAGCAAAACACCGCCGCTCTCTACAGAAATCAGCCAAGCCATTTTCTCTAACACAGGAGAACTCACGACTTTGCTGCTACCAGATTCCGCACATCAAATAGGTATAACGAGTAGTACGACATCTATCACTTCTCCCCTCACATTCGATATAGACAATATCAGTCTTGATACCCATGTTGGACAGCCAAAATGGAACAACGAATTTGCCCAGAAAATAGTATGGCTGACGAACCAGCAAGGCCAAACAGCTGAAATTCGTTTAAATCCAGCTCATCTTGGCCCGATCGAAGTCTTGCTAAATATTACAAATGAACAAGGCGCTCAAGCCACAGCCCAGTTCGCGTCACCTCATTTAGCTGTACGTGAAGCAATTGAAGCGGCTTTACCCAGGTTAAAAGAAATGATGTCAGAAAGCGGAATTGAGCTCGGAAATGTCGTGATTGGTGCAGACTCGTTTCAACAACAAGCCAATAACGGACACCGTCAACATGCACCATCAAAATTCCCTGTCGACAAAACAAAGACACATGATGCGCCTGCCAGTCAAATTGAAACACATACTCGATCCATTCAGCATCAGGGGACTGTCAATACTTTTGCCTGATCAATAACCAGGCCCCAAGTAAAACAAAGCCGCTACAAAGCGAAACTGCTGGCCCATCCATACCGCACATATTGGACCCTATACGCTATAACCACCCGTTTATTAAACCAGTCAATCCAATTCCAACCTGGTTTTCTATTTATCGGCAAAACAAATTACTTAATCTACGCTTCCGTCCCTGATCGGGAAACGACACACATTTAACCTGAGGAAATCAGCTGAAGCGATACCGCCCAATATAACGACCACACACAACCCCTGACAGGCGATTAAGAAAGAAATAACAAAAGAATATACCACTGCATTTCATGTTTATCGGATCTTACTGAACATAAGGCTAAAGATTCAGCCTCATTTTCCGTATCTGGAAATAGCCATGAATTTGGCTGCTGTTCGTTATATTACCTCCTTTCTTATTCTTACATAATTGACTTGCCGTATAAGGAATAAAAATGTCAACAACTACCAGTATGGAAAGCACCGCAAATAAGAAGAACTTATTATCGATAATTCTGATTGCGATAATAGCCATTGGAAGTGGTGCAGGCGGCGCGTGGTATGTTATACAAAACATGGATACAGCAGGAGAAACCACACAGTCTCATAAGAAACCAGTGAAATTTATCGACCTGGATATCTTTACTGTCAACCTTCAGCCAGAAGAAGATAACCAGTACCTGCAAGTAGGACTCACTGTCAAAACTCAAGAAACTGATGTGGTTAATGTTATAAAAAAACAAATGCCTGAAATACGTAATCGTATCCTATTATTATTGTCCAGCAAAAAACCAACAGAAATTTCTTCCATAGCTGGTAAACAGCAGTTAAGTGCGGAGATTACTGATGAGATTAGGCAAACAATTGATTCAGAGATCATGCAGGAAGAAATTCTTAACGTATTGTTCACATCATTTGTTATCCAATAATACTGATGGCTGAAGATTTTCTCTCCCAGGAAGAAGTTGATGCCCTACTCAAAGGCACAACAGATGAAAATAGTAATGTATTGAGTAAACAAAGAACGTCTGGCGCTCAATCCTATAATATTGCGACACAAGAACGAATCGTGGGCGAGCGCATGCCTACCTATGAAATTATTAATGAACGGTTTGCCCGTCTTCTACAAACCGGGCTGTTCAATTTTATGCGTCGAACGGTTGATGTTTCGGTTAGACCGCTCAAAATGATCAAGTACAGTGAGTTTGTACGCAATCTGATCGTGCCTACTAATTTCAATATCGTTCATATCAAACCATTACGTGGCACTGCTTTATTTATTTTTGACCCTAGTTTGATATTCCTGATCGTAGACCATTTATTTGGTGGCGATGGCAGGTTTCATTCGCGTATTAAAGGAAAAGACCTCACCCAGACTGAACTGCGCATCATCCAGCGCTTGCTCGATGTAGTTTTTGAGGGTTATGAAAAATCATGGGAATCCGTCTATCCGGTGAAATTTGAATACATCAGATCTGAAATAAATCCCCAATTTGCAAATATTGCTACCGCTAACGAAATTGTCATTGCTGTTACTTTTGATATTGATCTGGGTGATAAAGGTGGTGAACTACATATTTGTATACCTTATGCAATGATTGAACCGATACGCAATATTCTCTACAGCACTGTACAGTGCAATCATCTGGAAACTGACAAACGCTGGATACGCTTGTTATCACAACAAGTAAAAAATGCTGAAGTAGAACTCGTTGCTAATCTTGGATATACAAAAGTTACCTTTGACCAGATCTTGAGTATGCAAGCAGGCGATATCATCCCGTTAGATATCCCCGAAACTATTACAGCATCTGTAGATGGAATGCCGGTAATGGAATGTCGCTATGGCATCATAAACAGACGATATGCCTTAAGGGTAAATACTATGCTTTGCCAGGCAGAATCTATTTAACTTAATGGAGGTAACGATGCCTGAAACCACGACTACGAAACAATCAGATAATAATGATTGGGCAGCCACAATGACAGAACAAACATTATCGCCACAGGATAAGCCTGAATCAACTACTACCCCAACTGATAATAATATCAATACCGAAACTGGAACCGAGACCGAAGCTGAAACCGAAACAAAGAATAATACGATGCCTAACGCACAAACTGCTTCTGTCTTTGAAGAATTCTCAAAAGATAAATTATTGACTAACGCCCAAAATGATATCGATATGATTCTGGACATTCCTGTTCAGCTCACTGTTGAGCTGGGGCGAACAAAGATTACGATCAAAAACTTATTACAACTAGCACAAGGCTCTGTCATTGAACTTGAGGGTACGGCGGGCGGACCAATGGATGTATTGGTTAATGGCTGCCTTATTGCTCAAGGTGAAGTGGTTGTAGTCAATGATAAGTTTGGTATCAGGTTGACTAATATTATCACACCGAGTGAACGTATCCGAAAACTCAATCATTAGAGCCTTGAATGCTAATCCGCTATCTAACATTATTGGTGCTCGCAATTCCATCTCGAATCTATGCTGAAGTGTCACAGTCGGGCTATACGCCTCCCCCACCAGTCGTATCCACAGAAAATATGCTACAAATGGTTGCCGGATTATTACTGGTATTGATAGTCATTGGAGCGGCTGTCTGGCTACTCAAACGTTTTGCTATCATTCCAACGACTACTTCAAACGTCATAAAAATAATTGCAACAACAAGCGTTGGTCAGCGGGAGCGCATCGTGATACTTGAAGTAGGTGACACCTGGCTGGTTCTAGGCGTTGCTCCTGGTCAAATTAGTACTTTGCACAGTATGGAAAGAATTTCAATGAAGCCATCTGATGATATGTCTAACAAATCAAATCACAATCAGTTCTCGCAATATCTAAACCAATACATAGGAAAGAAACATAACCAATCATAGTTCAATGGCAGTCCATTGATTTCACTGTATTTATTTATACCTAATATGGACTGAATATGCACTTTCTCCGGGCTTGTTTGCAATTGCGGCGTCTACTCCAAATACTGCTTTTACTAACAGGTTGTTGTTTTACATTACCTGTATTTTCACAACAAGCAGGATTTCCTGCGTTCTCCAGTACGCCTATCTCAGGTGGCGGAGCACTCTATACATTAAGCCTGCAGACACTGCTATTTTTTACGTCGTTGACATTTTTGCCAGCGATCGTATTAATGATGTCTAGTTTCACGCGCATTATCATCGTACTGTCACTATTGCGACTGGCATTAGGAACACAGTCTTCACCGCCCAACCAGGTATTAATTGGACTGGCATTATTTTTGACTTTTTTTGTTATGTCACCTGTAATTGACCGCATTTACCATGAGGCCTATCTACCTTTTTCCGAAGATAAAATAGACATTATTAAAGCTGCTGATAAAGCCAGTGTTCCCCTAAAATCTTTCATGCTGCACCAGACCCGTGAAGCAGATCTTGCACTGTTTATTCAGATATCTAATAGCCATGAAATACAGAGTCCAGAACAAATCCCATTAAAAATACTCGTCCCTGCTTATGTTACCAGTGAATTAAAAACAGCATTCCAAATTGGATTTCTCATTTTTATTCCCTTTCTTATCATAGATATGGTTGTGGCCAGTGTATTAATGTCCATGGGTATGATGATGTTATCGCCCATGATTATCTCGTTGCCTTTCAAATTAATGCTGTTTGTTTTGGTAGACGGCTGGCATTTACTCATCGGTTCATTGACACAAAGTTTTTTTACCTGACAGGAAGAAGATTCATGAGTCCAGAAAATGTAATGACTATCGGACGACAAGCACTTGAGATTACCTTTATGATTTCTGCGCCCCTGCTTCTAGCGGCATTGGCTACCGGTCTCATAGTCAGTATTTTCCAAGCGGCTACACAGATTAATGAAATGACTTTATCGTTCATACCCAAGCTACTTGTTATGTTTATCGTTATGGTTTTAGCGGGGCCCTGGATGCTTAACATCATGATGGACTACATGCGGCGGCTCTTTACCGACATCCCCTGGTTGGGAATCGGCTAATCTGTATTATAGATTTTCGTTTCATCAAGATCTCGATATCAGAATCTCCACTTTCCTGATATTTACAACCATTGCCGATAGTCGATTAATTGGTATACTAAAATGCTTAGTATCACTACTGTAGAGCTTGATGCACTATTAGCAACATTTCTTTGGCCATTCAGCAGGATTCTAGCACTCATCACAAGTGCCCCTATTTTCAGCAGTCCAAGTATTCCGGTGCGGATAAAGCTTGGCTTTGCCGTAGTCATTACAATCCTCATAGCACCCACACTAAAATCACTGCCAGCGATAGACCCGGGTTCCGGAATTGGCTTGCTGATTATCATGCAACAAGTGATTATCGGACTTGCTATCGGACTTACCATGCGGATTATATTCATTGCGGTAGAAATGGCAGGAGAAATCATTGGTCTACAAATGGGCCTGGGATTTGCAACTTTCTTTGATCCGCAAAGCACTAGTCAGGTCCCACTCATCAGCCGGTTCTTGGGAATAATCGCAAGTCTGGCATTTATTGCAATGAATGGTCATCTTCAGATGATTACCTTTATTTCAAAGAGCTTTGACACGTTACCTATCGGCTCCACCGGAATCACAACACCCATGTTTGTCACGCTGACTCAATGGGGAGGAGAAATTTTTCTAACCGGCCTACAGTTATCACTTCCCGTACTGACAGCCTTATTAATTACTAACCTTGCCTTAGGCATATTAACGCGCGTCGCACCTCAGTTAAACATTTTTGCAGTGGGTTTTCCACTGACATTATCCATTGGATTTCTTGTGCTGGCACTCAGTATCCCCTTTTTTACACCAATACTGGAACGCTTAATTCAAGATGGGTTGAATGTAGTAACAAAAATGACCGATCCATCCTATATCAACGCACCATGAGCCCTCGTGGCGTTCATTCTGACCAAACGCGTAAACAAGCAATATTTACCTTCTGTTTCAGTGCTCAACTTTTATCCGAAGCTGCTAAATTAGAAACCCATATATGCAGGATACTTATAACGCTTGGTACCCATCAGTTATCCGTATGACAAATAATCATGACCTTCAAGTCCCGCTTAATAAAATCGCTATTTAAACCCTACCCGCCTTCAGAATCCAAAAGCGACATAACCACTGTTCCACCTGATAGTAAGTCGGCTAGTATCGTACTTCATGAGCAGGAATCCTCGCCTGCAATAGATATGGGCACACAAAGTAAAATAGCTCGACAGGCGCGATTAGCTGCGGAAGATCAAGCAATTAAAGAAGCTAAAAATCGTATCGAATTGGATACTAAGGCCCGCGTCGCGGCAGAAGCAAGAGCCCGAGCAGAAGCGAATGCCCGAATGTCCGCTGAAGCTAGAATCAAGGCTGAAACAGCAGCAACAGAACAAGCCAGAACCAGAGCCAGAGCTGAGATACTGGCTACCAATGAAGCACATGCTCGCAAAGAACTCGAAGTCAAAGCAAAGCAACTTGCCGAAGAGAAAATCAGAGCTGAAAAAGAAAAGATGGTGCTGCTGCAGGACAAAATAAAAGCAGATGAGCTCATCATCAAAGAAACACAGCAACGTGCCCGGCAAGAGGCACGGATATTAGATCAGACAAATGCCCGCATAGCAGCAGAAAAAAAAGCAGCAGAAGCGGTTATTGCCAGAGGTAAAATTGAAGAAGAGGCACGTCTCCTCGCGCTAGCCGTTATCGAAGCAGAAACAAATGCGGCGGCTATAGCATCTGCCAGAATCCGAGCAGGAGAGCGAGTGCTTGCATTAGCCACGGCAAGTAGTGAAGCTGAGAGACAAGCCATAGAAGAAATTCAAGTACGCATGCGTACAGAGGCAGAAATACTAGAACGAGCGCATAATCGTTTGACAACCGAAATTAAAGCGCGTAAAGCTGCGGAAGAAAGAGCTCAGACCGAAATTATTGCAACGCAAGCAGCTCAAGCCCGAGCAGAAGCTGAAGCAATCGCTGCACGTGAGGCCCAGAAGCGCACAACGGCTGACACCCGTGCGACTACAGCGGCTCAAGACAGAGCGGATGCAGAAAAAGCGGCGGCGGCCATTGCTGAATCCATTGTCGCCAAGGAAAGGGCTGCGGAACAAGCAATAAAAGCAAGAATTAAAGCTGAAAAGCAATTACTTGAAGAACCTAACAATCGCATGATGGCCGAAGCCCGTGCGCAAACAGCTGCAGAAGCGCGCCTGCATACCGAACAACAAAAAACACTCATAATAAAAGAAAAAATGGAAGCTGAGATAGCTGCAACAGAAGCTATTCATTCACAAATTGCAGCTGAGAAAAAAGCCACCGAAGCAGCACGTGCACGTGCTCTGGCCAGTATCACCGCACAGACAGCGGCGGAGAATAAAACAAAAGCCGAAGCTAAAGCCAGAGCTGTTTTTGAAGAGAGAATCAAGGCTGAAGCGCTCGCTACTGAAAAAAACAATGCGCTTGCAGAAGCAGAAGAGCGCTTATTGGAGGATGCTAAGATTCGTGTAGAGGCGATTGCCCAAGCAGAGAAAGCAGCGATTGAACGTCTCGAAACAGAACAAAAAATTACCCGGTTGGTAATCATCGGAGTTCAAGAAAAGATTACTGCCGCAGATAAAGCAAAAGCCCGGCTACAGGCAGAAGAAGCAGCTATAGCAATTGCTGTCGCCAAGAAGAAGGCTGAATCTGCCGCCCTGGCCGCAATTCAAGAACGGATCGACAGCGATGAAAGGGCTCTGGAGCAAGCCCTTTCTCGCGAAGCAGTGGAGAGAATGGCTAAAGAAGCATCATTAGCCCGTGCCCAAACTGACAAAGAAGCAACGGCAGCGGCCACATCAAGAATACGAAAAGAAATTGCGGCGGCAGAATGCATCCGAAACAAAGTTACCGGCGGAATAGAAACACAAGAAACTGCTTAAAATTCTTGTCTTGATATAACCGGCGTGCCGTTCATCCTTATCACAGGAAGATTAAGAATCCTTGACAGATCTCATACCAGGAGTATCGTGTCATTGCATGCAGCTCACACGAAACAGAAATCGAGATAGAAGCTTTTTCAGATATAGAATTCAACGATAAATTCAATACCACCCATGAAAAATTATCTATATTCAAAAGACAGCATAGTGAGAATATCGGCCATAATAGGCTTAATGGTAATTTTATCCAATGGGATTGCGGCACCCCTCAATGAAAGAACCACCACAATGCTTGACCAAAATGAAATGGCGGTGACGATTTATAATCAAAATCTTGCATTAATAAAAGATTCTCGCAGTATCGAACTGGATATTAATTCTAACCAGCTAGCCTGGCGTGAGGTATCTGCAAAAATGCAGCCAGAAACCGCCTTGTTACGCAATCTAACTCATCCCAGCGGTTTTTATTTGCAAGAACAGAATTTTGATTTTGATCTACTAACACCACAGCAATTACTGAAAAAACATATTGGCAGTAACATAACCGTCATTCATCAAAATCCGGCTACGGGCCATGAGACCAGTGAAACAGCAACTGTTCTTGCAGCTAATGATGGCGTTGTTCTCAAGTTCTCTGATCGAATTGAAACCGGTATTCCAGGTCGCCTGGCATTTCCTAGCGTACCAGAAAATTTACGTGATAAGCCTACCCTGGTCACCTCGTTTATGAATTCCACAGCAGGTAAGCAGAATCTTGAACTTTCCTATTTAACAACAGGATTATCCTGGCAGGCTGACTATGTAGCTGAATTAGATGTGCATGATCATCATCTTGATCTCAACGGCCTGGTTACATTAACCAATGAAAGTGGTACGACTTATCCCAATGCCACATTGCAACTTGTTGCCGGTGACCTCAATCGAATACACTACCCAAGATCAATTGCTAGAAAAACGAGAGGGATGACCGCAGAATTAGCCAATATTTCTGATATGCAGAATGAAGCATTATTCGAATATCACCTCTACACACTCAAACACCGCACAACTCTGGCGGATAACCAGACTAAACAAGTCGCGCTCATGTCAGCTGTTCATGTACCCGTTAATAAGGAATTTGTATTAACCGGTGACAACTATTATTACTCCGGGCAATATAAAGATATTGGCGACAAATTAAAAGTTACGGTATTCGTCAAGTTCCAGAACCAAGGTAAAGGCTTAGGTATCCCATTACCCAAGGGGGTTATTCGAGTTTATAAAAAAGACCAGATGGGCAATGCACAATTTGTGGGTGAAGATCAAATCGACCACACACCCGACAAAGAATTTATCCGCTTGAAACTAGGCAGCGCATTTGATTTAACCGCTGACAAGAAACAGAGCGATTTTCAGGCGTTAACGGGAACAATGCACCAGAATAGTATATTTGAAACAGCCTATCAGATCACACTGAAAAATGCCAAAAAAGAGGAAGTAGCTGTAACAGTACATGAACCGATACCCGGCGACTGGACAATAATATCCGAATCTCAACCACATACAAAAATATCATCTAACCTGGCTGAATGGAAACTATTACTACCTGCTGACAAAGCAATTACTTTGACTTATCGCGTACGCACTAAACTGTAATTCGATTCTGTAACCTGAAATTCCGATATATTGACCTTTATAGATTACGATTTTTTATAAAATTAATTTTATAAAAGCGTTAATTAATATCGTTCGTTCGCTTCACTCTCCTATTACAGCCTCCAACTCCAGCCAGTTTTCTTCCAATTCAGCGATTTTTCTCTCGAGATCCTTATGTACATCAGTCAGTCGATTAACCTCATCACGCGTACAATGAGTATAAGTCTTCGGATCAGATAACTGACGACTGACGGCAGCCAATTCCGTCTGAGCTATTGTCAAAGCAGCTTCAAGCTTTGCCTGTTTGGATAAAAGCGCCCTTCTATTCTGACCCAATATCGCTTTCGGTTTTGATTTCTGTGATTGAGATTGAGATTGAGATGATTCACCGGAACGACCTTTCTCGATCCAATTTTTATAATCTTCCAGATCACCATCAAATAATCGAGCTTCACCATCAGCAACTAACCATAACTCATCAGCTACAGAACGAACCAAGCTACGATCATGTGATACCAGCACCACTGCGCCCGTATAAGCTTCCAGGGCAAGTGTAAGCGCATCACGCATATCCAGATCCAAATGATTCGTTGGCTCATCTAACAGCAATATATGTGGTTTCTGCCATGCAAGTAACGCAAGTGCCAAACGACTCTTTTCTCCGCCTGAAAAACTTGCGACTGGGCGATCCTCACTATTTCCACCCAACCCAAATTGCCCCAGAAAATTCCTTAGCTCCAATTCCGTTTGCTTGGGTGCCAGCCGTATCATGTGTTGCAATGGCGTCGCAGCAGCATCTAAATTTTCTAACTGATGCTGGGCAAAATAACCTATACGAATATCCGGCGCCATCTCTACACTGCCAGAGGTCGGTTTGATCTCATTCATAAGCAATTTGATCAACGTTGACTTTCCTGCGCCGTTAGGTCCCAGTAAAGCGATACGTGCACCTGCCTGCAAGGTTAGATGAACGTGTTGAAACAAAGGATTCTCGTTATAGCCGAAACTCATCTCCTTAACACGCAATAATACATCGGGACTATACTGTGGCGCTTCAATCCGCAATTGAAAATATCCATCTTCCGTCTGTACTGGCACAATACGCGTCAATCGCTCCAATGCCTTCAGCCGGCTTTGCGCTTGCTTCGCCTTAGTTGCTTTGGCACGAAAACGGCGCACAAAATCTTCCATATGTGCGATCTTTTTTTGCTGTTGCTGAAAAGCCTGAGTTTGTTGCAGATGACGCTCAGCACGAATATGCTCAAAATCATCATAATTACCAGTATAACTATCAATTTGCTGGTTATGGATATGTGCAATACGGTTAATGCACGCATTAAGAAATTCTCGGTCATGCGAAACGACTATCAGGCTGCCAGGATAACGCGCCAAGTATTGTTCAAGCCAAAGAATGGCTTCCATATCCAGATGATTCGTTGGCTCATCCAACAGTAACAAATCAGCGCGATGCATTAATGCACGCGCCAAATTCAACCGCATGCGCCAGCCGCCGGAAAATTGATTAACGGGGCACTCCAAAGTATTATTGCTAAAACCAAGTCCATTCAGCAATTGCGCAGCCCGCGCACGGGCAACATAGCCATTCGTTGCCTCATAGCGTTGTTGTGCTTCGAACCAGGCAGCATCATGTTCAGCGCGCGCTAATATTTTTTCTAATTGACGCAACTCCACGTCACCATCGAGTACAAATTCAAGTGCGGGCTGGCTTGAGTTAATAATCTCCTGCTCGACAAAAGTGATCGTTTTGCCCGATTGCAAGCTAATTTCACCACTCTCTGGCTTAATTTCTCCACGTATCAAGCGAAATAGTGTCGATTTTCCACAGCCATTCGTACCAACCAGACCAACACGTTGATTAGCAAAGACTTGCAGGTTCGCATTTTGCAATAGTGGGATGCCGCTTTGCAGATAAGTTAGACGTTGAATATTCAGCATAAAACATGATAGCAGAATTACCTTGATTCACAGCATGGTGACCATGCTCATTCAGGTAATTTTATCCTGCTTGATCTGTGTAGTTAAAAATAAGGGGGTCTCTTGTAATCTGTGGAGGCAAATCTGTATTACATAAATTGTATTATTAGGTTAGTAACCATTTATTATAATCCTATTCATCAATTTAAAAATTAAACTTGACATTTGAAATAATCCACATTTTTATAACGAGATAATCAAGTGAGTTTGATCAAACCCGCATGAATACTAAGGGATATAATAACCATATGTTTTATATAGAATAATTAGGTGCACAAAAATTAGTCGAATTAGAAAATACCGTTATAAGAGGACAGGTTAATCCTTTAATTTACAAATTATCCACAAACTTATCCACAGGAATTGTGGATAAAAAAGGTCCCACATTTTATGCATCCTGCAACAAACACATTCAAAGACCGCTGCATAACTGGGTATTTCGGACTGGGAAAGATTTTTAAGTGTTTGATTTATCAATGCTGAAAGTAATCAGAAAAGCTTAAAAACACAGTTATGCAGCGGTCTTATTCATTAAATTTTGTATTTTGAGTATTCTCTCTATCTTGAGGATATTTTCTGCCGCGCTCACCTCCCGAACGTCGTCATTGCCGCAAAAAGGAAGCCTTTCACAATCGAACAATAAATGACATTTTCTCTAAAACAGGCGGCAAATAGAGCAACGCCTGCTTGACAGATAAAACCTCTCTATTTAAACAAGAAATCGCTCATATCAATTCGCTTCGCTTGATACTTGTAATTATGGGAATCAGCAAGATATGGAAATATCAGATACAGGAAAACAGCAACATCACGACAGTTAATCATATTTCAAGGCCACATTGCGACTTTTTATACACTCCACGGCACCTACTTTCGTCATGCCGTCATCAAACACTGGTGTGCCTATCTCTTTGAATACGATTACTCAGTCAAAAAATCTATTTTCTTCAAGAAATCACTGGATATTACATATGCTATTGACTCAGCACAGATTTTAACATTATTGACGTGTTATTCAGAAGCCAGGATTCTGAAGATATTTCCTGGAGTATGGTGTGTTTACCATTAGTTTTTACTGATGCTAGAACAGCATTACGCTATGATCTCTCGCTATAAATATTTTATAAAGTTTCTTATAAATACCAACGATCTGATTCGATTGAAGTCTGTTATAACTTCTGTGTGGTGCCGGGAGGGGGAATCGAACCCCCATGATGTCACCATCGCGGGATTTTGAATCCCGTGCGTCTACCAATTCCGCCATCCCGGCATATTCTGCTTATCTCTATTTTCCATGTTCAGCTGGAATATGTAATTATTACCGAAAACACGAAGTACAGCAACCTACTTAAGAAAATACTCAACACACCGGTTATAATGCACACGATGAAAACTCGGGATTTTAATTTTCACCTGCCGACTGAATTGATCGCACAATTCCCTGCTGAACAACGCACCAGCAGTCGAATGCTCTATCTGGATGGAGTCAATGGTCAATTACAGGATACGCTGTTCACTCAGCTGCCAGATTATTTATGTGCAGGAGATGTACTGGTATTCAATGATACCCGTGTTATCAAGGCACGGTTATTGGGTAAAAAAAGCAGTGGCGGGAAGATAGAGGTAATGGTAGAACGCATATTGGATCATCATCGAATACAAGCAACCATTCGGGCCAGCCATGCACCACAAATTGGTTCCAGACTACTACTCGCTGATGCAATTCACGTTACAGTTATGGCTCGCGAACAAACATTTTATACCTTATTTTTTGAACATGAAAAAACAGTAACCGAATTACTCGAGCAATACGGCAATCTACCCCTTCCCCCTTATATCTCACGGCAGGCTACAGCCGCCGATGAAGCACGTTATCAGACAGTTTATGCAAAAAACACCGGGGCAGTTGCAGCACCAACTGCAGGCCTTCATTTCGATACAGCTTTGCTGACAAAACTACATGAGATGGGAATAATTATCAGTTATGTAACATTACATGTCGGCGCAGGCACCTTTCAGCCAGTACGTGTTGAAAATATTGCCGATCATGTGATGCACAATGAAACATTTCATATACCCACCGAAACGGTCAACGCAATCCGACATGCCAAAGCATCGGGAAAACGCATACTAGCGGTGGGCACCACATCGCTACGTGCGCTCGAAGCCTCCGCATTAGCGCATAATGGCGAATTAATCGCCGGTTATGGCGATACCCGTATTTTTATCACTCCAGGGTTCCGTTTACGAATTGTTGAACGATTACTCACTAACTTTCATCTGCCTTGCTCCACGTTACTGATGCTGGTATCCGCTTTTGGTGGAATAAGGAATATTCAGCGAGCCTATCAACATGCCATTAAAAATCGTTATCGCTTCTTTAGTTATGGTGATGCCATGTTGATCGAAAGAAAACCATGAAATTCCAACTGCATTGTACCGATCACGCTGCCCGGCGTGGCACATTAACACTGGCACATGGCGAAGTAGAAACGCCTGCTTTCATGCCTGTAGGCACTTATGGTGCCGTTAAGACAATGTCCCCTGCCGCCTTGCAGGAAGTTCATGCCCAAATAGTGCTGGGCAACACCTTTCATTTATGGCTGCGACCCGGCCTGGAGGTGATCGAAGCACACGGTGGATTGCATGATTTCATGGGATGGAATAGACCAATACTGACTGATTCCGGTGGTTTCCAGGTATTCAGCCTGGGAGCATTGCGTAACATCACTGAACAAGGTGTTAAATTCAAATCTCCGGTAAATGGAGACAGCTGTTTCCTGACACCTGAGGAATCGATGCGGATTCAACGCACACTCAATTCTGATATTGTAATGATATTTGACGAGTGCACACCCTACCCTGCTGATGAGGCAACAGCAAGTGCGTCCATGGAATTAAGTTTACGCTGGGCAGAGCGATCCAAACGTGCTCATGAAAATAATCCTAATGCTTTATTCGGTATTGTTCAGGGAGGCATGTTCGAAAATCTGCGCGATCAGTCGTTTGCCGCATTATACAATATCGGTTTTGATGGCTATGCGATTGGCGGGTTATCCGTAGGAGAACCCAAAGCTGATATGCAACGCATACTTAAACATATTGCACCACAACTACCTATAGAAACGCCCCGTTATCTAATGGGCGTAGGTACACCGGCAGATATTGTGAATGCTGTGGCACAGGGTATTGATATGTTTGATTGTGTGATACCTACACGCAATGCACGTAATGGCTGGTTATATACACGCCAAGGTGTTATCAAACTGCGTAACAGTCAATATCGATTAGATACTGCACCACCAGACGAACATTGTCATTGCTATACCTGCCGCCATTTTAGCCGTGCTTATTTGCATCATTTACAGCGTATCAACGAAATACTGGGCGCACATCTCAATACGTTACATAATTTATTTTATTATCAGCAACTGATGAGCGAAATTCGAACAGCAATTGAAGTTGGACAATTTGAAGAATACGCGCGAGAATTTCAAGCATAAGCGCGCATCATGCTAATATATTGCTTTTATAAATTATTCTTGGAGAGATATCATGCTGATTAGTGAAGCCTTCGCTCAAGCTGCCGCGCCTGCTCAGGCGGAGGGAAGCTTATTAAGTTTGTTACCGTTGTTTGGGATACTGATCCTCTTTTATTTCCTGCTCATTCGCCCACAATCCAAACGCGCAAAAGAACATAAACAAATGACAGAAGCACTGCAAAGAGGTGATGAGATCATAACCAGCGGCGGAGCACTGGGACGGGTTAACAATGTCAGTGAAAGTTATATAATCGTGGAGATCGCACCCAATGTGGAAGTAACTGTGCTCAAATCAGCTGTTCAAACTTTATTACCCAAAGGCACACTGAAAAGTATCGAACCATCCAAAGGTGGGAAGACACAAAAAAATAACAAATTATCAAAAACCAATGAGTCAGCAGACATTGACAAGCCTCAGGAAGCTAAGAACATAGCTGAGGACAGTGGTGACGACACCTCAAAAGGCAGCGAAAAGACTAATTAACAGCTGCAAAGGTAGGTATCGTTCCTGATATCAACCTTTGTATTTTTTTACCTATTATCTAACTAAAGACCATGAACCGCTACCCACTCTGGAAATATCTGATTATTGCGGTTTCACTTCTGCTCGGACTGCTTTATACCCTGCCAAATTTTTATGGTGAATCCCCAGCAGTACAAATTTCTCCATTACGCATTACCGCAAGTGCTGATACAAAATTACTAGACCGAGTTGAAAACGCATTAAAAAAAGCCAATCTCTCTACCGATGGGATTTTCTTTGACACAGAAAGTATTAAGGTGCGCTTTGTTGATACGGATATGCAACTTAAAGCTAAAGATATCCTGCAAACAGAGCTCGGGGATGAATATATTGTCGCGTTAAACCTGTTACCCAACTCTCCTCAATGGTTAACAAATATCGGTGCTTTCCCAATGTACCTGGGACTTGATTTGCGAGGCGGTGTACATTTTATGCTACAGGTTGATATGGATGGAGCCCTTAGCAAATCGCTCGATCGCTATAGTACTGATATACGCAGCAGCTTACGTGAGTTGAAAATTCCATATACTGGGCTTGAAAAGCAGAAAACAGATCTCACACTCAAATTCCGCGATAGTGAATCACGTTTAACCGCAGAAACCGAACTCAGAAGCGTTTATCCTGATTTAAATCTGCGTAAGGAAGATACTGATAAGAGATTCCACCTCGTGGCCAGTATCAAGCCAGAGGCGCAGGCGCATATGCAGGAGTCAACTGTACAACAAAACATTATTACCTTGCGTAATCGTATTAACGAATTAGGTGTAGCAGAGCCCATCATCCAAAAAGCGGGCGCAGATCGCGTAATCGTACAATTACCAGGTGTACAGGATACCGCGAAAGCTAAAGATATTTTGGGGCGGACAGCTACCCTCGAAATACGCATGGTTGACGATGAACGTGACATCGACTCTGCGCTACGCGGCCAAGTTCCATTCGGCACCGAGCTCTATGAAGAACGCGGCGGTGGTCCACTACTGGTAAAAAAGCAGATTTTATTAACTGGCGATCAAATCACGGATGCTCAGCCTGGCTTCGACAAAGATAATCAACCTGCCGTGCATATCAGTCTCGATAATAGTGGTTCGCGTATCTTCAAGCAGCTAACAAGAGAGAATGTAGGCAGAAGAATGGCTATTCTCTTAATCGAGAAAAACCAGACGGAAGTCGTTACCGCACCAGTAATTCGCGAGGAAATAGGTGGCGGGCGCGTACAAATAAGTGGGCGTATGACAAGCATGGAAGCCAAGGACGTCGCATTGCTATTGCGTGCTGGCGCATTGGCCGCACCCATGGATATCATCGAGGAACGTACCGTCGGGCCCAGCTTGGGTGCCGATAATATTGCCAGGGGTTTTAACTCAACACTCTATGGATTTCTTGCTGTAGCCATCTTTATGGTAATTTATTATTTAGCATTCGGCACTATTTCGGTTATTGCGCTTAGTGTAAACTTACTGTTGCTAATTGGCTTACTTTCAATTATGCAGGCTACACTTACACTCCCTGGCATGGCAGCCATTGCATTGACCCTCGGAATGGCAATTGATGCAAACGTTCTCATCAATGAGCGTATTCGAGACGAACTACGTAATGGTGCCCCAGCTCAATTGGCGATTAATGCTGGATATGAGCGCGCAATTGGAACTATTCTAGACTCCAATATTACAACTTTAATTGCAGGTGTCGCATTATTTGCGTTTGGTTCGGGTCCTGTTAAAGGTTTTGCTGTAGTGCTTTGTCTTGGTATTTTAACCTCGGTATTCAGCGCTGTCATGGTCTCCCGTAGCATGGTTAATCTGATATACGGCAGCCGACGCAGACTTGATCGTGTCCCGATCGGTCAGATCTGGATACCCAAAAAGGTAAACGATGATTTCATAATAGCAAAACAGATAAAACGAAAATAAAAGATCAATAAGGATCAAGTATGGAATTTTTTAGATTTAGCCGTGACATTCCCTTCATGAGTTGGGGAAAATACACTACTTTCATTTCGTTACTATCATTTATTCTTGCCGTTTTCTTTCTAACCACCAAGGGATTAAATCTTGGTGTTGACTTTACTGGTGGAACCGTTTTAGAAATCAGTTATAGCCAGCCAGCCGATCTTGATAAAGTGAGAAACATGCTGGCTGACCTGGAAATGTCGGATGCGAGTGTTCAAAACTTTGGCACCTCACGCGATGTACTGATACGTTTGCCCATCAAAGCTGAGTTATCGAGTGCTCAATTATCTGAAACTGTTATGAACGTACTACGACAGGAGGATAAAACTGTAGAAATACGCAGAGTTGAGTTTGTCGGACCACAAGTTGGAAAAGAATTACTTGAAAGTGGCGCACTGGCCTTGCTATTTGTATCCATCGGTATTGTGATTTATTTGGCAATACGCTTCGAATGGAAATTTGGGGTGGCAGGTATCATTGCTAATTTGCATGATGTCGTGATAATCCTTGGTTTCTTCGCATTCTTCCAATGGGAATTCTCATTAACCGTGTTGGCTGCTATTTTAGCAATACTGGGCTACTCTGTTAATGAATCAGTTGTTGTTTTCGACCGTATACGCGAAAATTTTCGCAAGATGCGCAAAGCATCTGTGCCACAAATTATTAACAATGCCATTACACGCACTATGTCACGTACCATTATTACTCATGGTAGCACTCAAATGGTTGTAATCTCAATGCTATTATTTGGCGGTGAAGCACTATATTATTTTGCAATGGCGCTAACAATTGGCATTCTATTTGGCATTTATTCTTCTGTTCTAGTAGCCAGTCCTATTATCATGGCCCTAGGCGTCAAACGTGAAGATCTTGTCAAACTAGATAAAAAACCGCAAGAAGAAGCTGCGTTATAAGATGCAACAGGCAAGTCCCTGTTTACTATATACATCATAATCTAATCAAAGTGAGATGACTTGTCTGAAATAATAAATTGGATTGTTGCTACCGTAAGCAGTCTCGGTTACTTTGGAATCTTTATTCTAATGTTTGTGGAATCCAGCTTTATTCCTTTCCCGAGCGAAGTTATTATGATTCCGGCGGGCTACCTGGTATCTAAAGGTAAAATGGACCTGTCAGCAGTCATACTATGCGGTATTCTAGGGAGCTTATTAGGTGCCTTACTTAACTATTATTTAGCTGTGAAACTAGGCCGTCCTTTATTGCTACGTTATGGAAAATATATCTTCTTCCATGAAGAACATCTAAAGAAAATGGAAATTTTTTTTATGCGTCATGGTCATATTTCCACTTTCACAGGTAGATTGCTACCCATGGTGCGTCAATACATCTCAATTCCTGCCGGCTTGGCACGCATGAAACTATCGATATTCAGTCTTTATACTGGATTAGGCGCTGGAATATGGGTTATGATTCTGACACTGCTAGGCTATTTCATCGGTGAAAATGAAATGCTGATCAAGGAATATCTGCGAGATATTATTCTCGGCCTTTTTATTTTCTGCTTAGTATGCTTGGCTTTTTATTGGTATCGGCAGCAACGTCGCGGCCATTCTTAACGCGTTGTATAGCCTGAAACTCTTGCAAAAGTCCTCGCAAAAATATTCAGACTATTGATTACAAAAGGTTAATTTTTAAATCTATTGGAATTTTGCAAAGGCTCCAATCTAAGAGACGAAGACAACAAAATAGCAACAAGACATAACAGCAAATCAAAACCGTTATGCCTTGTTCAATTTATTACATAAAAATACTCGCCATTCAGGACGCTACTTAGGGGTAACGTAAACAAGATGGAAGCTTGTTATACACTCTAAATCTTGGTTATGCAGCATTTGTGGCTTCAGTTTGGCGTCGCCGTAAAAAGAAAAAGGCACCAGCTGCCGCAATAATTACAACGGGCAGAATAATTGTCACCCAACTTGTTGGCCTTCCTTCACCAACTGAAAATGGGAAACGGGACACATACTCTTCCGCACCACCCGTAACCGTAACCAAGCCCACAAATTTACCTTTCTCTGGAAAAACATGCTCCACCGCAATGGATGCACTAGGGTAAACCTTTGGCGGCAGATGATAGACGGTAATCTCATCCAGATTCTCTTCTGAGCCTGTATCGCGAATAATACGCACTTCCGTGGTCAATGGGCGTAACTCATCATTGATGTAGTCCAGTGCCACAACGGTTTTACCAACCTCCGGAATATCTTCACAGAATTCTTCTTCTTGAGTTAATGGCTGATAACCAGTGAAATGCATGGTATAAGGCCCAACTGTGAGGATACAGAGATCCTCAGCCAGAGCCAACCCGCCGTGTGCCTGCACTTGCACAGAAAATATCATACTTGCTGCGAGTAATACTGATACTAGCGTTTGTTTTATTAAATTTAATTGAAAAAACATGTGAGAGCATTCCTGTATAAATTATGATGGGTCATAATAATCTTATTTCATGAGTCGTCAGACTACCCATTTATTTTTGAACCGCGGGAAGCCAGCCAGCTTTTCAGACGCTTTGACTTCACGAGCTTATAACCAAGCACAGTCATTAGCAGCAATCCAATCACCGGCCCAATCGCAGCACGAAACGCCGCCGCATAATTGATCATTTCTACCCGTAACTGATATTGGTAGTTCAGTGGAGGCACGCCTTCCGCCGTCACAATGATCAAATGCTCTCCCTGTTCTAGCGTACTCTCTGTATTGATTACGCCATCTTTAAAATAATCCGGTTGTATATTGATTATTGTTTCACCATCAATTGCATTATTTCCTTTGATTACTTTTATTCCTATCGGCATATCCCGCAGTGCCGGATCAATCAAATCCACCACAAGCACTGTGTTTCCCGTATGCGGAATATCGGTACAATAATGAGCACCTATATCGTTTTGCGGTTGGTAAGCGCTAAAATGTATCATATTCTCGCCGATCCGGCGCATACAGCTATCTTCTTCTATGGCAACCTTTCCATGTGCCAAAACTGTACCCGCATATAGTGTCGTAGCCAGAATAAAGGCTGCAATACTTATCTGTATTATTTGCCTAACCACGACAAATTCTCCTGTCTGGTGAGTGCCTTCAAACAGATAAGGCTTATTTTATGCTTCTCTGTTTTTATTATTCCATTCCTGGATTTTGTGTGGCACTCTGAATTCGTGATATTACGTTACTTATAAGAAAACCGGCACATCTCTGTCTAGTTTACAACAGTGACGTACCGGTTCTTTATGCCGAACTTAGATTAAAGCTTGGTAAATACCGGTATAACCGCGCCAGCAATACTATTGATGTAACGATTACCTTCTT
>CBDUPR010000036.1:0-28353 GCA_965369175.1 uncultured Nitrosomonas sp. | reverse complement strand
TACCAGGACATTACCCTCAAACAATTCTGGCACATGTCCGCACCGCCATTACCGGAAACAAGTGCATCCAGTCCGCTCGTTTCAGCTGCATTAATTAGGAAACAAGGTGACTACCCGCCCTTCTGGGACCTGGATCATTCCTTTGTTGAAGTGATGGAAGAAGTTTATGAAAGAATTTCGGTAAAGAATAAAGCGATTTTATAAGGATTGCTATCGCTTATCCTGAAGTGGCCCCCATTAACTAGACAATGGGAAAGAGTTTTCGGAGCATCAAACCATCACGGCGGAACTCGATGCAGATGTTTATTTCGCCCATCCCTACCATTCATGGGAGCGTGGCTTGAATGAGAACAGCAATGGGCTATTGCGACAGTATTTCCCCAAGGGAATGGAATTGGTTGAGGTTACTCAAGAACAAGTGCAATGGGCGGTGGATAGACTCAACCATAGACCACGCAAAGTGCTTGGATTCAGAACCCCGTTTGAGGTATTCTTCGGAAAGGCGGTTCGCTACATCAAATCACCGTTAGGCGTTGCACTTCGAAATTGAATCCGCGAAGTGATAAATCAGAACTTATGCTTTTCTATCCATTCTCTTGCCATTTGTTGAGCCTCTGCTATCTGTTGGGGTGTCATTTTGACTGATAGTTCATCCCGATTTTTTCTGCCTTCATCCACCCCATTAGAAGCTGCGATATCGTAAAACATATGAGCCATCTTATAATTTTGCAGAACACCTAGACCATCTTCGTACATAAACCCAACAATGTACTGCGCACCACTTATTCCCTGATCCGCAGCCATTTGATACCACTTAACCGCCATCCTATAATCTTGCAGAACACCCTGACCGCTCAGATACATGCCCCCAAGATTGTTTTGTGCTGAAGCGTTTCCCTGATCCGCAGCCAACTCAAACCACTTAAACGCCATCTTATAATCTTGCAATACGCCTTTACCGTCTGCGTACATGGTCCCAAGATTGTGCTGCGCTAAGGCATTTCCCTGATCAGCAGCCAACTGATGCCATTTAACTGCCATCTTATAATCCTGCAATACGCCTTTACCGTCTGCGTACATAACCCCAAGATTGGACTGCGCTAAAGCAACCCCCTGATCGGCAGCCAACTCAAACCACTTAAACGCCATCTTATAATCTTGCAGAACACCCTGACCACTCAAATACATGGCCCCAAGATTGAACTGCGCTGAGGCAACTCCCTGATCCGCAGCCAACTGATACCACTTAACCGCCATCTTATAATCTTGCAATATGCCTTTACCGTCTGCGTACATGCTCCCAAGAGCATATTGCGCTAAGGCATTTCCCTGCTCAGCAATGGGTTCCACAATCTTTAATACGGCCTCATAGTCACCAGCTGCATTAGCTTCAAAAGCCCCATCCCATCGAGCATTAACAGGAGTAACAAATAATACAGTTAGAATATCTGCTAAACGTACTCTAGATCGCTCCATAATTTTCTTATCCTCTTGCAAACTGCGAAGCTACACAAACTTTTAATTAAATTATTTATCAATTGCTAAAAATAGCATTAAATTGATTATCTGTTAGCGTCAATGGCAAGATACTCCTTAAATTTTTAATTATACGGACAATGAGAACAACCCATAAAATCTAGCGAATTACTCTTAGAAACAGCCCAACAAGAAAAACAAAATATAATTCAGGTGAATAACAGTTAACCTGGCGAATTAACTGGGTACTATAGACGCACCAGAACGCAATAAAACAAGCTGTGACACAGTATAAATCCCATGCAAGAAAACACATCTACGCGGCGCATGATGCTATGGTACGGATATGGTCTCTATGGCTTGATGATAGAAGTGCCGATGAAGCCCATTCTATTGAAAAGGATGTAATAGTGGATGAGATCATCGAACAACTGATAGGAAAACATAGCAGATAACTTTAATACCAATTTACATCAACCAAAATAACAAATTTAAAGAAATTGAAGAAAAACCATTTAAGCTTGAGCATGTGATATGCAGCGAGTATTTGAGGAGAATTTAGATACTATTGCTGGGCTTATGCTTGTTAAGAGCAAATTTATTTAAGATTAGATAATATAGTCATGAGATGTATCGCTCTCTGGGCAAACATCTCATGACTATATTATCTAGCAATCAGCACAGGAAATCCCTGATTATCTTCCCATCAAAACACCACCCAAAACCACGAAAACCGCAGAACCAAAAACAATAAGAATTATCATTGCTGGAATAGATGCTATGGCCGCTTTAACCATAAACACAACCATTGATACAAATGTCATGTTGATGTCTACAACCTCTACCTTGTTTGTGTTGTTGTTATTATTATCCATACTTTAGTCCCTTGTTTTTTCGGTGATAGAAGAGGCCACATATTACAAGGTCCCGCCTAAATCTTCAATTACCAACCCTTACACTCCATGAGGCCTTTGCAAAACCCGAATAGTTGAAAAATTAATCCTTTATAATCAAGACTAAAAAACTTCCGGCTAGGGCTTTTGCAAAAGTCTCTCCATGCAAGTCACTACTAAAAATTTCTTGGCACGACTATGATTAGCGGAGGTATAACTCTTGATAGTTTGAACGGATGACTAATGAAGTTAGCGGTGGCTATTGATTGTGTGACACATTGACTGGATATTCTTACACCAGCCTTACACGCTCACATTAAAATAAAAAAAGAGGCTAGAGAAATTCTCTAACCTCTTGTTTATTTGGTGGGTCTGGCTGGACTCGAACCAGCGACCAAGGGATTATGAGTCCCCTGCTCTAACCAACTGAGCTACAGACCCCATTTGGTTTTAATCTTTAGAACCGGATTATATCAGCTTCCGGTGTCCAGGAAACTACGTAATCGTTCGGAACGTGCCGGATGACGTAATTTACGCAATGCTTTTGCTTCAATCTGACGAATACGTTCACGTGTAACATCAAATTGTTTACCGACTTCTTCCAGTGTATGGTCTGTATTCATTTCAATACCAAAACGCATACGCAGCACTTTTGCTTCACGCGGAGTAAGTGAATCCAGTATATCTTTGGTTACGCCTCTCAAGCTCGCATATACTGCTGCATCTGCCGGAGCCATGGTAGCAGCATCTTCAATGAAATCACCAAGATGTGAATCTTCATCATCACCAATCGGTGTTTCCATAGAAATAGGTTCTTTAGAAATCTTGAGAATTTTCCGGATTTTCTCCTCTGGCATTTCCATTTTCTCCGCCAATACGGCTGGTTCCGGTTCCTGTCCCGTTTCTTGCAGAATTTGGCGAGAAATACGATTCATCTTATTAATGGTTTCGATCATGTGTACCGGGATACGGATAGTACGAGCCTGATCTGCAATCGAGCGGGTAATAGCCTGTCGTATCCACCAGGTTGCATACGTCGAAAATTTATAGCCGCGGCGATATTCAAATTTATCTACTGCTTTCATCAAACCAATATTTCCTTCCTGGATCAAATCCAGGAATTGCAATCCGCGGTTAGTATACTTCTTAGCAATAGAAATCACCAATCGTAAATTAGCTTCTGTCATTTCGCGTTTGGCTCGGCGTGCTTTTGCTTCACCCGTTGACATCTTGCGGTTAATTTCTCTCAAATCTTTGATCGAAATACCAACCTGCTCTTTTAATGCCAATAAATTCTGTTGTTGCTCCATAATCGCAGGTCGATAATGCTCCAATGCCTGACTATATGATTTAGCCAACGCAATCTCTTGCGTGATCCAATCCAGGTTGGTTTCATTACCAGGGAACGTTTTAATAAAATAATTGCGCGGCATTTTTGCCTTAGATACGCAAAGCTCCATTATTTTACGTTCATAATCCCGCACATCACTGACTAACGCACGCTGCGTATTACACAGCTTCTCGACCATTTTCGCAGAAAAGCGAATAGCCATTAATTCGGACGAAAGTTTTTCCTGCAGTTCTTTATAGGCTTCATTATAAGGGCCTTCTTTTTCCAGAATCGCTTGCATCGCATGATAGACTTCACGAATGACCACAAAACGTTCCAGAGCATCACTCTTTAGTTTCAGTAAATTCGCATTGGCTACAGCGGCGCCATCTTCATCTTCCATATCACCGGAGTCGGCGTCTAATTCCTGCTCCAAGGATTCATCAAAAATTTCATCATTAATGATGTCCTGCGCATTCGCATCAAGCAATCCATCTACTAACTCATCAACACGCAAGGTATCTTTCTCAACTTCTGTTGCCAGATCAAGAATGCCAGAGATAATAGTGGGGCATGCGGAAATAGCCTGAATCATATGCCTTAGCCCGCCTTCAATCCGTTTGGCAATTTCAATCTCGCTCTCACGAGTCAGCAAACCGACTGAACCCATCTCTCGCATGTACATACGTACCGGATCAGTTGTTCGGCCAAACTCAGAATCCACAGTGGAAAGCGCTGCTTCCGCTTCTTCAGCCACATCTTCGTCCGCGACTGTCGTTGCTGCATCAGACATCAATAATGTTTCTGCATCGGGTGCTTCATCATGTACAGAAATACCCATGTCATTAATCATGCTGATGATGCCTTCAATCTGCTCGGCATCCAACATATCATCCGGCAGATGATCATTAATCTCAGCATAAGTTAAATAGCCACGCTCCTTTCCCTGCACAATCAATTTCTTCAGGCGCATACGCCGTTCTTCAATATCCTGTGGTTTCGCATCCGCGCCTGATGGCGTATTTGAAACAGACTCCAGATTATCCACTTGTTCCTTAGTAATCGAGGGTTTAGTCTTCTTTGGTAACTTGGCTTTTGTCTTTTTTATTAGAGTATCAGGTTCCATATCCTTGATTGTAATCACTGCGTTAGCAATTTCTGTGACACTGACGCGGCTAGACGTTTTGCGCGCTGCTCCATTCGCAGCCGTAGAAACTTTAGTCACTGTTGTTTTCTTTGCTGATATCTTTGCAGTAGCCTTGATTATCGTTTCCTCGGCTTTAGCTGCTGCCTTCTTATTTACTTTTTTTGTCACTAATTTACCGGCATTTTTTATTTTTTCTTCAGTTGCCGCCTTACCTTCTGTTTTCCCTGCATCGACCACTTTAATCTTTGACATTTTGAGTTCCAAGTAGTATGGATAAATGAATACCTGAAAATTTCCGGATTATATCAAAATTTGATATAACTGACACTTCGTTATTAATTCAGGACACTGCCAATCTCTGAAGTTCTTTCCGTTCCTCAACGGTCAGCATATTCAAAGGCTTATTGTGTAATTCTGTCATACGTTGTTTACGCTGCACCTCTCGCAGCTTCATCTGCGCACCGAAAAATTCGGCTTCCAAATCAATCGTCTCTTTCCATCCCAGCATCTCACTCTCCATTTTCTCCAGTAAGGCTCTGTGGGGGCTGTCACAGAAATAGGTTGCGATTGAAAATGCAGGCAGGTCTCCCACATCCTTGAAATGGACATCAAGAAACGCAATAAGTGCCCGCAATGCATTTATTTCCTCATTATCCTCTTCAAGTTTCAAAAGCAGGTTTCTGTCCAGTTTTTGAATACAGGCTGGACTGTGCAACAATATTAGAATCAGCCAATAATAAGGTGTGACCGGCTGCTGACGTGACACACCGGGTCGAGCACGAACAGACGATTCAGATTTACGTTTGATTTGCAATAATGTCTCTAACTCACTCTGACTGGTACCCGTCAACTCGGCCAGGCGCTTTATCAGCATTAATGCCAGTGTGGGTGCTGCAATCTTCTCTATTAATGGTTTGGCATCCCGCACTAACTTTGCACGACCCTCACTTGTGCTTAGATCACTCTCTTTCGATAAAGTTTGAAATAAAAATTCAGATAAAGGCAGCGCACTCCTGATTAATGCTTCAAAAGCTTCCTTCCCGGATTTATGAATATAGCTATCCGGATCTTCGCCTTCCGGCAGAAATAGAAAACGAATTACCTTACCATCTGCCAGCTGCAATAAACTATTTTCCAATGCCCGCCATGCGGCTTTTTTACCGGCCTTGTCACCATCAAAACAAAAAACCACGTTATCGGTCCGACGCAAAAGCTTTTGCACATGATAATCTGTAATCGCCGTACCCAGCGCAGCCACCGCATAATTAACACCATGCTGTGAAAGCGCTATTACATCCATATATCCTTCTACAACGACAATGCAGCCTGCTTCACGAATGGCTTTACCTGCAGAGAAGAGATTATAAAGCTCACGGCCTTTCTCAAATAATGAGGTCTCGGGCGTATTGAGATATTTAGGCTCACCCTGCTCTAATATGCGCCCGCCAAAACCGATGATTCGGGCTTTCTGGTTAAGAATCGGAAACATAATACGATTGCGAAAACGATCATAATCCCTGCCATTATCGCCTTTGACCACTAACCCTGCCTGAACGAGCAAATTTTTTGTGGCTTCTGACTGGTAATCAGGGAATACTGCCGACAGGTTTTGCCAGCCAGCGGGCGCATAACCGATCGCAAAGCGAGCAGCTATTTCACCTGTCAGGCCGCGTTTCTTTAAATAAGCAATCGCTTCGTTAGAAGTCTTGAGTTGTTCTCGATAAAACCGGGTTGCAATAATGATTGTTTCATACAAGCGTTGTGAGAACGCCTCCGGACTATTTTCCTCATGCGCCATCCCTGGCGAGAGAAAACCGGATTCAAGCGCCCTCTTTTCCGCATGCGAATCAGCCTGTTGCACCGGCACTTCCATACCAGCCTGGGCAGCCAAATCGCTCACCGCTTCAACAAAAGCCAGGCTATTATATTCCATCAGAAAACTGATAATATTTCCATGCGCACCACAGCCGAAACAATGGTAAAACTGTTTAGCCGGACTCACTGTAAATGAAGGCGTTTTTTCGCTATGAAAAGGGCAGCAAGCAATATAATTGGCGCCTGCTTTCTTAAGCGGAATCACTCGATCAATGACATCAATAATATCCGCACGACCCAATAAATCATGAATAAAAGACTGAGGAATCATTTGTCAAAAATCAACCAATAATGTTCGATCAAGACTAAATTGATATATTCCCTCTGCCTAAAGCCAAGGGTTTTCTATTGCGCTCAAGCCATAAGCCTGATTTACCTTGATGGATTTTCGCTTCATCGGGCAAGTCTGGCTTAAACCATTCCGCCACAGGTTTTAATTTCCGCATGCCTGACGATACTGCATGCTGCCATTGCGTTGCTCTGATAAACGAAACTTTACCATGCAGCGAATGAATAAGCTCAAACAATTATAGTATCCAGTAAACGTTCAAAACGACTCAGGAATTAAATTCAGATAGCAATCCTTGTTTTGACAAGTGCAGATACTTTAGCCATATCCGCACGCCCCGCCAGTTTCGGCTTTAATATTGCCATTACCTGCCCCATATCCTTCATTGCTTTAACACCCGTAACCGCAATAGCTTCATCAACCATATGCTCAATCTCTACATCGCTTAATGGTTGTGGCATATACGCCTGCAATATAGAAACTTCATCGTGCTCTATTGCAGCCAGATCCATACGTTCTGCAGCTTCATACTGAGTAATCGAATCTTTTCTTTGCTTAAGCATTTTTTCAAGCACAGCCACAATCGCACTATCATCCAGCTCAATACGCTCATCGACCTCACGCTGCTTAATAGCCGCCTGCAATAGCCGGATAGTATCACGCCGCTTAGTCTCTCCAGCGCGCATGGCAATTTTCAAGTCTTCAGTAATTCTTTGCCTTAGATTCATAATAAAAGTTATTTATTCAGACTACCAAGATGCTACAGTTTAGTTACACTATCCGTTTCCATGAGCATCAACTCCAGCACCGCTGGTATGAATGTCGACAACAAATTAAAGCTAATATCTCATTATCAAGAATATTAAGGATAAAAAAAGACTGCTATCTAGTCCAGGAATAGTTTACCTAAACCCAGGATACGATAATCTGTTGCAAAAAACAGAGCGGGTACATCTTGTTGCGAGAGTACCTATCCGGATTAATAAAGCTTAGGTGGTAGCAACTGACTGCGCAGACGTTTATAATTGCGCTTCACTGCGGCGGCAAGCTTGCGTTTACGCTCGGCCGTTGGTTTCTCATAGAACTCACGAGCACGCAAATCTGTCAGTAATCCCGTTTTTTCTATGGAACGCTTAAAACGGCGCATGGCAACTTCAAACGGTTCGTTTTCCTTGACTTTAATAGTAGTCATAAATGTATCAATTCCTCCAGTTCTAGATATTTAGATAAGATATTGTGAAAATTCACTCGTTACACCCAATTAACGGACGTAACAAAAAGCCTGCTATTATAGCATTATGGACTTCGTTATAAAAGAGCCACTACTCTACTATTTCCAATGATCATACTGGGCATCGAAACATCCTGTGATGAAACAGGCATCGCTCTCTACCACACAGAATACGGCCTGTTAGGCCATACACTTTATTCGCAAATTGAGATGCATAATGAATATGGTGGTGTCGTACCAGAGCTTGCATCGCGCGATCATATCCGACGGGTATTGCCGCTCATAAAACAAACTCTGCTCACAGCAGAGCACCATTTACACGATATTAATGCCATTGCCTACACTCAAGGTCCCGGCCTGGCCGGTGCACTGTTAGTTGGAGCAAGTATTGGTACTGCACTCGGCTTCGCATTAAATATTCCGGTACTGGGCATACATCATCTTGAAGGGCACCTTTTGTCGCCCCTGCTATCCAAACCCTCTCCTTCATTTCCATTCATAGCGCTACTGGTTTCTGGAGGTCACACTCAATTAATGCAGGTAAATGGCATTGGGTTATATAAATTATTGGGTGAAACCGTGGATGATGCAGCAGGCGAAGCTTTTGACAAGACAGCAAAGCTATTGGGGTTAGGTTATCCGGGCGGTCCTGCACTATCAAAACTTGCGATGCAAGGCCAACCAGGACGCTTTAAACTTCCCCGCCCAATGCTCAATAGCGGCAATTTAAATTTTAGTTTCAGCGGCCTAAAAACAGCCGTACTCACGCTCGTCAGCAAACATGATTGCTTGACACAACAAATGCGGGCCGATATTGCATTGGCTTTTCAAGAAGCAGCCGTAGCGGTATTAACAGAGAAAGCACTGGCAGCGCTATCACAAACCGGCTTGACACAACTGGTCGTAGCCGGAGGAGTCGGTGCCAACAGCCAATTGCGCCGCAGTCTTACAAATCGGGCAGCGGCAATAGGTGCAACCGTTTTCTATCCGGAACTTGAATTCTGCACAGATAACGGCGCCATGATTGCATTTGCGGGCGCAATGCGATTACAAACAGCCGATAACGGAAACCAGCAGCCCAGCAACAGTTTTACCGTGAAACCTCGATGGAATTTAGAGATGCTGACAGCACCAACCCCTAAACAATAAAGCTACGCGGGTTTATTCTCGCCAATTCTGCCTTCTTTACCTGCAATCAGATTAGCAATATTCGATTTATGACGCCAAATAAGCAGCAGTGACATCAACAGGACTGCCAGTGTACTTACCTCAAAGCCCAGTATCATCAGTGCGTAAAAGGGGACAAGTATTCCTGCAACCAATGCCGATAAAGAAGAAATACGCCAGACTACCGCAACTAAAGCCCAGGTCACAATTGCCAGCAAACCCACCCATAGATTTAATCCCAACAAGACACCTACTGCTGTTGCGACACCTTTACCCCCCTGGAAACGTAGAAATATAGGAAAAACATGACCCAGAAAAACGGCCAATGCCACCATGGCGATCACTTCATGACCCAACCCCCACAAAGGTCCAAAATGTTGCGCCAGAGCTACTGCCAGCCAGCCTTTTCCCGCATCACCCAGTAGCGTTAACACTGCCGCCGCTTTCTTCCCACTACGCAATACATTAGTTGCGCCTGGGTTTCCTGAACCATAAGTTCGGGGGTCCGGCAACTTAAAAACCCAGCTCGATATTACCGCAAAGGAAATAGATCCCAGCAAATATGCCAATAACATGGAAATCAGAATTAATACGATCATTAGGGTTAGCACCACTTTTACAAATAGAATAGAATCTCGGTTGATTGACACACAAAACTGCTTTCAACATACATTAAAAATAATTTACCTACATTAAATCTATCCCAAATAATGGACATCATTTTTCTTCACGACTTTAAAGCCAAAACCTTGATTGGGATTTATCCCTGGGAAAAAAAGGTTGCGCAAACCATCCAGCTCGATCTGGAAATCGCGCTTCCTCAGAATCACGCCTGTCAAACAGATAACTTTGATGATGCACTGGATTATGCAGTCATTGTCGAACGAATCCATCATATTCTGGCAGAAAAACATTTTTCTCTACTAGAAGCCCTGGCCGAGCACATTGCACAAACCATTCTGACTGAATTCAAATCGCCATGGGTTAAAGTCAGTGTAGCAAAACTCGGTATTATACGTGGTGTAAAAAAGCTCGGCGTCTGTATTGAACGAAAGTCGGCACTGCCTATGTAGATTTATCTAACCAGATTCCTCTACCTGCCTTGCCTATTATAGAAGACTGCTACACACACGAAAATTCCCAGCGCTGCTTATGGTCACCCCTTTAATTTCCAGGTAAGGCATCAATTCGCTCATCAATCCACCTTTAGAATAAGCCCGTTATTCACGAAACAGTGCATTGTGCTACGTAGAGGGGACTGCTTGTTTTACCGGGATTTCATCGAAACCATAATAACTGAGCCCTTCCATAATCCCGCTGGCACAATTATTACGGGCGAAATAAACATGCTCCATGCCTCGTAATGGCTCAAGTTCCGTACTGTAATTGCCTACCACAACCGCCTTCGTATCACCTATCAGCATTTCCTTATCATTACCAGAATCACCCGCTACGAGAAAATTACATAACGGAAGCCCCCATTTATAAGCCAGGTAACGAATAGCCAGGCCTTTTGAAGCACGTATCGGGAGCACATCAATAAACTGCTGGTGAGAATAGACAAACTTAGCATGCAATTTTCGTTCATGCAGATGACGATAAAGACTTTCTAATGACGGCACCCGGTCCGACTGCACGTTATAGCTTAATTTAAATTCACGCTGATTATCCAATGTTTGCAGCTCAAGCTCCGGAATTTCATGCAATGCTGCTGCCAGATCTGCCCGTCGCCACAGGTGGCATATGTGATTGGCCCAGCCTTTATCCGCGCGAAATTGTGATCCGTAATGAATCTCGCTGCCAACCGAGGTTATCAGTACATTCGGTATCGGAACCCCCGCCTTTTTAAGCACGGCTATCGTGCTTTCAAGAGAACGACCCGTCGCAATACCAAAAGCAACTGAGCCCGTATGTTGATACAACCAGGAAATGAGTGCCTCTAAGCCAGCCTTACAGCCAATCAAAGTATTATCAATGTCGCTGATCAGCACGCGCTGCACAAGCGGCAGAGGAGATTTTCCATCACTCAGAGAAAATGCATATTGCCGACGCAGTCGTTTGCGCTCACGATGTAAAAGATGAGAAGCCAGCTTAATATACTTGGCCACATGCGCTTCCCAGCTATAGTGGTGCTTTAGCCCCGCTATACCATTTCTGGCCCACCGACGCCACTGTGTTTTATCTTCTAATGCCCTGTTTAATGCCGATGCAATTGCACTGGAATCCAGTGTATTCACCAATAATCCATTACGGCAATTGCCCAGAATATCCTGGGGGCCACCATCATCCGGTGCAATCACCGGCAAGCCGCTGGCCGCAGCTTCTATCAATGTCAACCCGAAAGGTTCGGTCAGCGCCGGATTTACGAATAGGCCATAACGGCTGGCTGCTAATCGATATAAATCCGGCACGTCATCTGCAGACAAATGTTTTGGAATGGCTATTTTTCCCCATAAATCATAGCGATCGATATCCAGCAAAAGATCACAGAGAATTTTCTGTTGCGCCTCCTCCAGATCACGAATATCATCGCGATTCCCTGCCACAATAACAAGATTTGCACTTGCTTGAAGTCGCTCATCTTCACCATAGGCTTTTAGTAACCCTTTCAGATTCTTGCGTGCATCAGGACGACATATGGTCAGAATCAAAGGCTTTCCGGGGTGCGATAAAAAACGGTCTATTTCTCCTTCGAGCCTGGCATCCGGCTTCCTCCGGCTCAGCATTGAGAAACGGGAGGTATCGATTCCTGGTGGAATAACAGCATAATGTCGCGATTGATCATTGTCATACATGCCATATTGATCCGTCACTTCCTGTTGCGTACTGGTTACTATCAGTGAAGCATGGGACAATATCGCTTCCTCTGCGGCAATACGTCGGGACAGATGAAATTGCCTCTCTATGGCCGCTTCTTTACGGCCGCTGGCTAACAATCGCTCACGCTTCGGACGTCCTAGCGAATGCCCCGTATGAATCAGGGGAATGCCCAGCAAAAGTGAAAGTTGCTGTCCCACATAACCTGCATCAGCATAATGCGTGTGAATCAGATCAGGCAAAAGGCCCTGATGACGCAAAAAATGCAGACAGCGATCAACCATTTGATCCAGATGCGGCCATAACAACTCTTTACGCAGATAACGTTTGGGTCCACAAGGTAACCGTAAGATGCGCGCCCCATAACCAAGATCTTCCTCCGATTGTGCATAGTCAGCAGATACCTGTGGATCCTGAATCTGCCGCGTCAACAAATCTACTTTGGCCACGTCATGATGGCGAGATAGTGCGCGAGCCAATTCAACTACATAGGTTGTTTGTCCACCCGTATCGGCATCTCGCCCCAACTCCAGGTCATGACCACGAATCAAACCATGCACGCTCAGCATTAAAATATACAATGGCTTTTGACTTCTGGGTAATTCCATATTTATTCTCCCCACTCATCAAGAAATGAATGATAGAACGCCTGATTCGCCGGAACTGCACCCCGTATTCCACACAAAGCCGCGGCAAATGCATTGGCTCTCGATAAGGTCAGTGTCTTTGACCAACCACGTAACGTACCTGTAATAAAAACAGCTGTGAAACCATCACCGGCGCCTACGCTATCAACGACCCTAGTATTTGCAGCGCCTTGCTGATGGCATTTCTCACCCGCAGCATCAAGCTGCCAGGCACCTTGTGCACCACAAGTAACGAGTAATCGCTCTAATGAAAACAACTGGATTATCGATGCGGCCTGCTCGTGTGCGCTATTCCCCGATACGTGCAGTAATCTGGCTATCGTTTCCAGCTCACCTTCACTCATTTTAACGATATCGGCATGATGCAGGGAATCCTCGATTATTTGCCTGGTATACCACGGTTCACGTAAATTAATATCTAACACGCGGGGTATCCTGGTATTCCGCAGCATCTCGTTTAACGACTGACGCGAAACCCGATGACGTTGCGCCAAGGTGCCAAAATAAATCAATTCTGGACTGGCTGACAGAACAAGCCGACAGGCCTCTTCCGATTGAATAAAATCGTAAGCCTGGTCTGAAGGAATATGGAAAGTATGCCCTTCTGCTTCGATTTGCACTATCACTTGCCCGGTTTGATGTACCGAGTCCTGTTGCACACCTGCAGTGGTCATGCCCATACGTATCATGCAGGCAAGTAATTCCTCCCCCAGTTTATCGTTACCAACTCTGGTAATCAGCAGCGGACATAAACCAAACGCCTGTAAATGCCTCGCAACATTAAACGGGGCACCCCCTAAAACTGTTCGATCAGGAAAAACATCTGCCAATATCTCCCCTACCAGAACGACAACATCTCTCTGGGGTAATCCAGAAAATGAACCCGATATCGTTAAGTCTTTATTTTTAACCATAGGCTATAAAAATCCTACTCTTGTTGCATCAGTAAAGCAACAATCTGAACATGTGTATCCAAAATTCGAGTAGTACCACGCGCAACAGAGAAACTTCAGATATCGGTGATTATCAGAAAAAAGGGCTGGATTCTAGTCGAATGACCGATTCGAAAGGTAAAATAATAATCATACAATCAGTCTATTATCATTTTATTTACAAAATTCAGGAGTATGCCTGATCAAATAGTGATACAGCATTATCAGCCATAACAACCGGATTATTGCTAACCCGCAAACCAGACCATCATCTCCATGACTCATTGAATGACGCCAAGAGACAGCTTGCACAAACGATTAACCCCCTCTTTTTTCTGCCATCACTTCATCAAGCAGCTTTGCAAGCGCCTCGGTTCTCACTTTCCTGGAATTGGAATAGACTTTTTCTGCTAACGCAACCGGGGCCTGCTGGCTTTTCACTAGGGTGATAAAGCGGTGCAGGGTTTGTTTAATAAGCACCGCTGAATCCAACGGTGCGATTGTATCAATACCGACACTGGTCAATGCCGCTGCAGTATCTCCATTGGGGTCAGTCAGAGCCAGAATCGGACGGTTTGCACGCAGATATTCATACAGTTTTGCTGGAATCTGATTGTTACAGTTTGACGCCTGAAGAATTAATAATCCGTCAGCAGCCAACATTTCAGACAGGGCCTCCTGGTAAGCAACAGGAGGTTCGAGTGAGACAATAGCATCAATATGGTATTGAGCAATCAATTGAATCAGATATGCATCGTTACATGTGGCACGTAAGGTTAGTCTGAAGTTGTTCGCCGAAATAATGCCTTCTTGCAGCAGTTCCGACAAGGCTGTAAATAACGGAATAGGATCGCGTTCGGAAGAATAAACAATACCGCTATGCAATAGCTGAAATGGCTCGTTTTTCGATACTTCCTTAGCAACAACTCGATCAACCTGAATAAAATCTTCCTCATCATAGCCATTTTCAATAAGACACAATCGTGATGAGGACACTTTCGGAAACCTGGTTTCATAGTCACGACGAGTGCCAGGCGTTGTAAAGACAGCCCGGGCACAGTGAGCGATTGCTTTTTGTTCAACCCACTGGTAAGTTTTATAAGTGAGTGGATGGGGCGGATATCCAATTTGAACCATTGGGTCTCTGAAATCTGAAACCCATGGAATACCCGTCAAACGATGGAGGCTCAGACCAATCAAATGAGCTGTCGCAATGGGATAGGTAGACCAGATCACGTCAGGTCGATATTTTCGTATTAAATGCAACCCCAGCGGAACAGCCCCAAGCCACCATGTAATCCATCGATCAGGTTGTGCCAGGATACCAGGGTAACGTCTCATAAAAGATAAATGCCTGGCCGTATCTAAAGCGAACGCACGATGCACAATCGCTTGTTTCGAAATTTTTTCGAGCAAATCAATACTGGTATCTGGATAGGCTTGTGTTTGAGCCGTCAGCACGATAGGTTCCCAGTTAAAACCGGGCAGGTATTGAGAAAATTTTAATGTACGCTGGATACCACTACTACCCCGCAAAGGAGGATAATGGTAAGCAATCATTAAAACACGCTTCACCATGACTTAATCCAGTCTCGCGTCCAGGTAGCCACCTGATCACGCCACTCGCGACGAGAAAAAGTATGGTTTGCTTCCGCCAGGTTAAACTGTTTAACATGAGAACCACTTAAATATTTTTGCCAGCTTGAGGACCCTTTAACCAGATCCAGAAACTCTTGTGCTGTCAGGTCGTTGCCACTGGTAATAACCAGTATTCTTCCCTTGAATCGACTCAAACCATGAAGCATGCGATCAGGCAATGGCATCCGCATATCAGATACATTACCCGCACCATTTTCTGCTGTCATTGCCAATTCTTTATTTTTTAACAAACTATTCCTGGTTAATTTAAGAAAAGATCGGATGGTGGCAATATAGTTGAATCGACCACGCCCTATTTTCTTCCAGAATTCAAGCGTAAACAGACGGGCGAGATAGTAGTGTTTCAAATAAGCCCGGGCCATTCCCTGCTCTGTTCTTACCCAAGGATTCAGCAACACTAATCCCGTAATACGCTGATCCTGATGCGCATAAAAGAGCGCTGCTGAAGCAGCATCGCATAATCCCCATATAACCACTTCCTTTAGGGAGGCCATCTCCTTAAAAAACTGTTCGACCGCATAATGGATGTCTTCTTCTACCGCTTCAAAGGTTCTCATTTCACCCTCGCTATCTCCCATTCCGCGGAAGTCAAAACGCATAACCGGTATGCCTTGAGCAGCCAGATAACGGGCAAGTAAGGTGAACTGGCGATGGCTGCCCACTCGATACTGCGGCCCCCCTACTACCAGCAACACACCTCTGGCAGCAGCCTGTTCAGGCAGACTCAGAATGCCATACAACCAGGAATCATGATGACTGAAACGGAGCGCACGTTCTTTGAAGCTCATACGGCTACGACAGCACAATGTGTGAGCGTGGCAGATATCAATTCAGGACATTCTGTAATCTCCTGTGCAGCCCAGAAAGGCAAACAAACCACATGATGTATCTGTAAGTTATTCCCTGTATTTTTCCAGGCACTCGCTATTCTGGCACTAGCGGGTGCCATCGGGCGCCCTGCCTCTGCCGTCATTTCAAACCAGTAAACAGCCCCATTTGTTATCATCAGCTCAGTTAACGATAAATTATCAATGGCCACAACCAAGTCTGGCGCAAGCTCATACCCCGCGACTTCAAGTAAATGACCCGCGGAGACAGACTCACGCATAGTCTGCACGCTGATCTTCTTTTCAGTATCACCGCTCAACATTTTGCTGGCCAGCTGCAATCGCAAGAATTGTGTTAAAAACAATTTACCATTGATTACTGGCTGCCATAAAACAATCTTATCTATTGCTTTCTCTGAATCCTTAGCAAAATCCAGCGCAAGGAGCGCACCTAAACGGAGCCCCCATAAGCTAATGGGCGCAACCGTATGCTGTTCAATCCATTGCCTTGCTGCTGCCAGGTTCTGTTTCCAGATAGTCCAGCGCGCATCCTTGAACTCACCACTGCTATCCCCGCAACCAAACAGGTCTATTTGCAGGACACCATAGCCCATCGCAGCGAATCTTCTAGCCTGTAATGCAGCCATCCGCCTTGATTTATTCATTTCATCCGCAAAGGGATGAATATAAATAAAGACGCCATAACAGGGCTTGTCGGGATGAGGCACATGATAAAGACAGAAACATTCTCCAGACTCCGTTTTTAAAAAAAACGGTTCAGCGGGGGAATTTTCTGATAAATCATTCATTCAGCCAGCTTTTGCTCGATAAAGCGGGTGAGGCTACCCAGGGTTTCAAAAATCCTAGCGCTAATCTCATCATCATCAATAGCAATCCCATAATATTCCTCCAAAGTAGTGATGACGTTAACAACTGCCATCGAATCCAGTTCCGGGATATTACCCAGCAATACCGAATCTTCTTCCAGGTCATTTCTTCGTTCACCAAGACAAAGCACATCAGCCAGGATATTTTTCACTTCTTCAAGATGCTGCATGATTACTCCAGAGTTAATTTGTTTGGCGGAGTGGGAGAAATATTTTTACATTCCTGCATATTATAACGGGCTCCTTTAAATAATCCTGTTTGTAAGATTATCCGGCAGAAAGACTCGGTTACGCTAATCCTCACAGCGCATTACACTTGATCTCAATATAGAAAAACGCAGAATGATACTTATGTTACGCAAAATAATAAATCATTCTCTTGCGCTTATGGCAATCTTTTTTACACAAAAGATACGTTGTTACTTGACTTTCCTGAACACAGTTGTGACTGCACGCATGAAGTGACGCAGAAATAATAAAACTGTCCAACGAAAATAATTAACATGATACATCGTACGGATTTCTTTACTCCATTTAGTGTGCCAATCCATGAGTTTGCCGTAAAACTCGATTTTTTCTAATCTTTTTTCATCGAACAACTGCCGGAATTCTGCTTCGCGCATTAACAAGGCCGGTGAAGTAGTATCGCCAAGCTTCTCGTCATAGGTAGTTTTCAATATGATGATGCTCGCGTTGTCCTCAATACACAAATCCATCGCAACAATTTGATCGTTATACCAGTAACGATAAATACGCCCCTTGCCCTGACCGCAAAAAGCTTCCAGCATAGCCTGATAAAACCTGCCTTGATCATTGGCCGAATGAATCGCAGTTCCATACCTGGCTTTCCAGCCGGCACTTTCAAGTTTTCCGTAGTCTATAATCACCTGCGAAACCTCATCCGGACTGGTGCTTACCTGAAGCAATGTATCCAGATGATTTTTTTCCAGTTTATTCCTCTGTTTTTTGATATTTTGTCGCAAATTCTTGCCACGCGCATGCCAGTAATCTTCAAAGCTTCCCTCAATCGTAATACGCGCTGTCTGTATATAGTCAAGTGTTCTCAACCTTCCATCATCCGATGGCCGTGATATCAAATCAGGATCCTGCTGGGTTACACCCAGCACTAAGGGAAACCCGGGTAGCACTTTCATTAGCTCGGAGAGGCACTGCAACCAGTCATTGCCGGCTTTGCTGATCCACATACCGAGTGGCGCCTGGGAAGGCTGAAAAGTAGTCCACACCCAACGACTTTTCTGAATCAGAATCGCCATTGCCTGTATTTCACCTTCAATTTCACAACAAGCCAGAATTTCCTTACCGCTACTAAATGTTTCAATTAGCGGCATAACAAACTCAAGACTCAATAATGGTGAAGCGGTCGTCTTCTGATTCAGGTGCGCCCATTCATGTTGATGGTCCCTGAATTCACTAATAGGATATAGTTTCCACTTCATATTAAATGAGGTAATGAGATTCAAATTGATAAAAACACTTTTCTGATCTGAGCGATCATCCACATCTGTTCTTCTGCCCGCAACTCTTGATGGCAAGGAAACTGTAGCAAGTGCCGTGACAAATCTACGCTGGCTGAACACACCGTTGCATCAACTCCATCCCATAAAAATTCTCCAAAGCGAATAATAGGCACACCTGCATTCTTCAAAATAGGAAAGACCTTTTCCGGTTCATTTACGATCAATGGAAATACTTGTGGAATAACACCTTCAGGCAGGCCTGGAAATAAAGGTCTACACCCCGGTAACCCGCTCAACGCTTCCTGCAAAACGATATAATTTTTACGTCGCTCTGAAACAATACGTACTCTTGAAACATGCTTAACCAGATAACGAGAGAAAAAAGCGGATTGTTTACCAAGCCATTTAGCCTCAAACCCGAAGCCTCCATCAGACGCGCCTGGTCCGATTGACACTTTACCCAATGATGCCTTGCGCTTTACTGATTTCCATATAAAATCTTTAAGCCACATTGGCACAACCAGCATTCTCTGCAACCATTTCATCCTTCCATACTCAAAACTTTTTTCCAGGGTATTTAAAGTCGCTTTTACCTCAAATCCTAGTCCAGCTGAGTGAAGCGATGACGGGTTAATATGATGACGGTCAGAAACCAGGCACCCCCCTTCATAAACAGGAAAAAACTTCATGGTACTTGCAATGGCATAATCACCATAGGTACCCAATGGTTTACCCCTATATTCCCCAAAAAAGCAGTGCGCACAATCTTCCAGTAAATAAAGCGCATGGTGATCGCAAAAGTCACCTATTTTCAACAAATCCTGCGGAAAACCAAAATAATGCGCCACTATCAACAATTTTACTGATGCATCCAGTTTATCTTGAACATCATTCAAGTCTACTGACGTATCGGGGTGTATTTTGTAAAATACGGGTGTTGCGCCTGACCAAATGACCGGTTCAACCATAGCCGGGCAATGGTAGGCTGGTAGCATGACTGCGTCCCCTTTCCCAATGCCCATTTGTTGCAACGCCATCGCAATGGCTATCCTACCGCTCGTGACAAATTTAGCATGACGTGCATGCAAGACAGATGGCACATCACCATCATCGCGATTTAGGTTAAAAGATTCCAGCGACAAGACTGGCTGTATCGGAATTTTCGGTTTAGGGTAAGCCATCTAAGATTAAGAATACAGCCCAAGAAATATGGAAATAGAAATTTTAACAGCAACTATAGTTCACAAAGCTTATAAAAACACATTTATTATGGCGTTTATTATTTTTTTAGTAATATGCGTTGTTTTTGAATCCATACGGTCACTGAGTGGCTTAATATTTCAAAACCAGTCTCAATATTTCTGAATTAATCCTGCGCAGACCAACTCTCTAAATACACCCGTGACACAACAGCCTTCATCACTTTATCACTGCGCTTCACAACCTCGGTTTTCAAAAACATAAAGTACTTTCAAAGATAGCAATCAAGCCCTGCGAAAACACATATAGCGGGACTCAAATTTATGTCAGAATACACGCTTTTGCTATTATTGAGTCTGATACAAATTTTTAAACGAGGGTGCATTGAGTCATGCTTGAAGTGAGCAGTGTATCGTAGCGAAAATATACTTTTTAAAATGCGGCCTTTATACATAAAAAATCTGAGTTAAATGAGCATTAAGATTAATAAACAAATAGATAGAAATCAAAAAATATCACAGGATACCTTTACGCTACCCATTCGCGTCTATTATCAGGATACTGACGCAGCGGGTGTCGTTTATCACGCAACACATCTAAATTTCATGGAGCGCGCACGCTATGAATGGCTAAGAGGACTGGGATTTGACGTGCATTCATTAAGCCAAATTCACAAGATGTTTTTTATGCTTCGTTCGCTTGAGATTGAATATTTCAAACCGGCGGTCTTGGATAATTTATTACAAGTTACGGTACAGGTAATGGAGATGGGCAGGAGTCGCATTACAATATCGCAGCAGATATACTGTCATGATGTCATGCTAGTTAGCGCTATGATTCATGCAGTCTGTGTGGGCACTGAAAGCCTTAAACCAGTGAGCGTGCCTGCACCATTGCGTCACAAACTTGGAAATCTATCATGAGCGCTATAACAGTTAATCAGGATTTATCACTTCTTAATCTTATTAGTAGTGCGAGTTTACCGGTACAATTGATCATGGCAGTTTTATTGCTCACTTCTTTCCTGTCCTGGTGGTTTATCTTTCGCAAAATGTTTGTTATTCGATATACGATAAAACAAAGTGATGAGTTTGAAGATATTTTCTGGCGGGGCGCTGACTTGCATACCCTTTATCAGCGTGCCGCCAATGCGCGCTATTCTTCAGGGAGCATGGAACGTATTTTTGAAGCAGGCTATCGCGAATTTGCCAAGCATGCACCAGGCACCGATGTCAGCACTGTCATGGACGGTACTCGTAGAGCCATGCGGGCTACCTATCAGCGAGAGATGGATAAACTCGAATTACACCTATCCTTCTTGGCAACGGCAGGATCAGTAAGCCCTTATATCGGCTTGTTGGGCACTGTATGGGGAATTATGAATTCTTTCCGGAGTCTATCCAATATGACGCAGGCGACTATTGCGCATGTGGCACCAGGAATTGCTGAGGCTTTGATAGCAACAGCAATGGGGTTATTCGCAGCAATTCCCGCAGTGATTGCTTATAATCGCTATGCCAGTGATATCGACCAATTGGCAACGCGTTATGAAAGCTTTATGGAAGAACTGTCCAACGTGTTACAACGGCGGGTAGCAGAATAAATAGATCGAATGAGGATTGCATGGCCGAACGCCGTAGTAAGCGCCGCTTAAAGCATGACATTAATGTTGTGCCCTACATTGATGTCATGCTGGTTCTGTTAATTATTTTTATGATTACAGCACCACTGATTAGTCCGGGTCAGATTGAATTACCACAGATTGGTCAATCTCTGACCCCACCGGTTGCACCACTTGAAGTCAATATCAAAGCAGACGGCAGCCTCACCTTGCGTGATCGCGCCAAAACGGGCATTGAACAAAAAGTAGATCATAAGCAATTGATTGAAGCAATCAAACAAAAGCAGGCACAAAATACCGATCAACCCGTCGTCATTGCTGCTGATAAAAATATACGCTATGAAGCCATAATTAATGTAATGGATATTCTGCAGCAACATCAGGTGCAAAAAGTGGGCCTCTTGGCCAGGCAAAAATGAAAAACTCAGGGATACAATAGGTGCAATGGCATTACGGGATTCATCACGCTCTGAACCGGGCTTGTTATTAGCGAGTATCCTAACGCTACTGATACATATCATTTTTGCAATTGTGATGGTTTTTGGCTTGCAATGGAATGATCCGCCACGTGAAGGGATGGTCGTGGATTTGTGGCATGAACTGCCTCAACCAGTGCAATCATCTCAAAAGGAAGCCTCTTTAAAACCGAGAGTGGTTCAGCCACCGGTTAAGATAGCCTCTTCACCACCCAAACAACCGGTTCAGCAACCGGTTAAAGTTGCACCTTTGCCGCCCAAACCCGTACAACAACCGGCTAAAGCAGCGCCATCACCAGCCAAACCGGTTCAACAAGCCGTTCAAACGGAGCCACTGTCATCAAAAACAACAGCGGCACCATCACCGATAAAAAAACCGGATATAGCACTCAAGGATAAAACTAAAGACTCGAAGCCAATAGAAGAAAAGAAACCGATACCAGAAGATCAAGACAAGAAAAATCTGGAAAAGCAAAAAAACGCAATGCAGGCACAACTGCATAAGCAGGAGCAGGAACGATTGCGCGAACAGGAACGGCTGCGTGATGAACAAAAACGACAGGCGGCACAAAAAGCTGAGGCACAACGACTCGAACGCGAGCAGGAACGGCTGCGTGATGAACAAAAACGACAGGCGGCACAAAGAGCTGAGGCACAACGACTCGAACAAGAGACACAACGAAAAATACAGCTAGCCGCAGAACAGGCTGAGGCGCAGCGACTTCAGCGCGAACAGGCGCAGCAAGCAGCTGCACGCGCCCGCTTAATGGGCGAAGTGGACAAATACAAAGCCATGATTGTCGCTAAAATCAGAAGCCGGGTTATCACGCCACCCAATCTACCCGGCAATCCCGTAACCGAGTTTAGCGTCACACTCCTTCCGGGTGGCGATATTCTGGCCGTAAAATTACGTAAAAGCAGTGGCCATCCTGCTTTTGATAACGCCGTTGAGCGGGCTATTTTCATATCCGCACCACTACCCTTACCACCCGATCCAACACTGTTTACCGAGTTTCGAAACTTAAATATCAAGGTGTATTATCATGAATGATTTATATAATCAGAAACATCATTCTGCCTTTCTAACAATCTCTGCCACGTTAACGCGTTTTTATCAATACGCGAGCGGGTTGTTTATTTTATTGTTCTGCCTGATTAGTCAGCCATTACATGCGGAACTGGATATTGAAATTTTTGGCGGTGGCACAATGCGCATTCCAATTGCGATTATTCCCTTTTCCGCCGAAGAAAGACTACAACAAAGCATTACGGCAGTGGTGGCAGCTGATTTACAGCGCAGTGGCCTATTCAAATTAATTGACCCGGCAGGCCTCAGACCACATGAACCATCAGAAATTGCTTATGCTGAATGGGCTAATCGAGGTACCAGTGCACTGGTCATCGGCCATACCACCTTGTTGCCGGAAGGACAGGTAGATATACGATTCCGTTTGATGGATGTGGCTAAGCAAACTCAACTGGCCGGTTTAGCCACCACTGTTCCTGTAACACAGTTACGCGCAGCCGCGCATCGTATCGCTGATATAATTTATGAAGCACTTACCGGCGATGTGGGTGTGTTCAGTACCCGCATTGCCTACGTAATGAAACAGGGGAAAAAATACGCATTACAGGTCGCAGATGCTGACGGACATAATGCCCAATCTGTCATCGAATACACTGAACCAATTATTTCACCGGCCTGGTCACCCGATGGTAATCAACTTGCATATGTATCATTTGAAAACAAAAAACCCGTCATTTATATACAAACCCTGACAAGCCGGCAACGGAGGGTGCTCGCCAACTTTGAGGGTAGCAACAGTGCTCCGACCTGGTCACCGGACGGAAAAAAACTGGCCATCGTCTTAACGGCGCAAGGAGGCTCCCAGATATTTCTAATCAATGCTGACGGTAGCGGCCTGCGAAGATTGAGTAGAAGCACCGGCATTGATACCGAACCAAGTTTTTCTCCCGATGGCCGCTCGATCATTTTTACTTCTGATCGGGGGGGTAGCCCGCAGATATACCGTATGTCAATCACCGACACTGCAAACAGTACGGCCGAACGCCTGACTTTTGAAGGAAATTATAATGTTAGCGCGCATTTTAGCCAGGATGGCAGAAGCTTTACTTTCATCCATCGCAACAATAGTAAATTCAATGTGGCCGTGCAGGATATGACGACACGTCAGATGCAACTGCTAACAAATTCTCAATTAGACGAATCCCCCAGTTTTGCTCCTAACGATAAGATGATCTTGTATGCCACAGAAATCAGGGGGCGTGGTATATTATCGGCCGTCTCAAGGGACGGTCAGACTAGGCAACAGCTTTCGATGCAAGCGGGTGATATCAGAGAGCCTGCATGGGGACCTTTACCGAGATTAAAGTAAACCTGATTTACCATTCTACTAGATTTAACAGGAGCATCAAATGAGAAGCGCGTTGAGTATTTTAATGTTGGGTTTGTTATCTGCATGTGCCAGTCAGACCACCACCCCTGTTTCTGAGGTCGAAGATCGATCCTTCGGAACAAGCGATAGCAGCAGCGGTATGGGAGAAAGAAACGGCGTGGGTTCCGACAGAATGAATTTCCATCCGTTACAGGATCCCAATAGCATCTTGTCAAAACGTAGCGTGTACTATGATTATGATAGCTATACAGTTAAAAATGAATACCGGGAACTCGTATTGGCACACGCCAGGTATCTACGGGATAATGCAAATGCCAGATTATTGTTGCAAGGCAATACTGATGAGCGCGGCAGCCGCGAATATAATCTTGCACTAGGCCAACGCCGTGCCGATAGCGTAAAAAACATGATGACATTATCGGGCGCGCGAAATACGCAAATCGAATCAGTCAGCCTGGGAGAAGAAAAACCACGTTCCATTGGCCATGACGAAGCATCACTGAGAGAGAATCGCCGTACGGATATTATTTATCGGGGTGAGTGACATGCTTTTACGCGCTTCCTTATTATTTTTTTTGATTAGCAGTAGTATGAGTCACGCAGGCCTGTTTGGCGATAACGAGGCACGCGAGCAAATTAATATGTTGCGCAGCCAAATGGAAGAAATGGAAGCGCGTATGACTAAAATAGAAGAAATACTTAAAAACCAGGCACTGATAGAGCTCTATGCTCAGGCTGAAACATTAAGTAGCGAACTGGGAAACCTACGTGGACAGTTAGAAATATTAAACAACGAAAATGAGTTGCTGCAGAAACGACAAAAGGATTTTTATATCGATCTGGATAACCGGTTACAACGTATTGAGCAAAGCAATACGCCCGTGGTCCCTGAATCTCAGAATTCATCAACCGACCCGATCAAATCCATACCCTCATCGACGTCCGCATTGGAATCGCCATCAAAGCCAGTCTCGTCAGCTATTCCAGCGCCATCAGGAAAACACCTGATCGCAGCCAGTTCGATAGAAAAAGAGGCTTATGAGAAAGCATACAATCAATTTAAGAATGGAGACTATACTGGTGCCATTTCACAATTTGAGGTTTTTCTAAGTAACTATCCCATGACCAGCCTCGCACCAGCTGCTGCTTATTGGATTGGTAATGCTTATTATGCTTTGCGGGATTTTCAGAAAGCCATTGACGCTCAAAAAAAATTAATCAGTACCTATCCTGACAGCAACAAAGCACCTGATGCATTGCTTAATATTGCCAGCAGTCAACAGGAACTGGCCAATACCCACGCGGCCAAAGCAACGCTAGAAAGTCTGATTGCAAGGTATCCTCACAGTGATGCCGTAGAAAAGGCAAAACAGCGGTTGGCTCATCTCAAGTAATCAAAGCTCTTTCCTATAAGAACTGCTGAATACAATCAACTGGATATAATCAATACTGCAAACCTTGCTTATATTCTGAATGCCCCGCTATCATCAAAGTGGGGCATTATTTTAAATCAATTATTTAAAAACATTACATCACTTATCTGATAATCCAGCGTGCAAAATATTGAAACCGAAATATTACGTATCAATGAAATCTTCTTTTCGCTACAAGGGGAAACCAGTCGCGTTGGTCTGCCAACCGTATTTATACGTCTGACTGGGTGTCCTTTGCGTTGTGGCTACTGCGATACGGAATATGCCTTTAGCGGTGGCGAGAATATGTCAATATCCGCGATCTTGAGTAAGGTCTCTCATTATAAAGCACGCTACATTACTGTTACCGGCGGAGAACCACTTGCTCAAAAGGCCTGCCCGATGCTACTTTCAGCTTTATGTGATGCGGGCTACGCCGTTTCGCTGGAAACCAGCGGCGCACTGGATATATCCGAGGTAGATGTACGCGTCTGTAAAGTAATGGATATCAAAACACCAGGATCAGGCGAGATGGTGAAAAACCAATGGTCTAATCTGGATTACCTGACACAACAGGATGAGTTGAAATTTGTCCTCTGTGATGAGGCGGACTATCAATGGGCTAGCGAAATAGTTCGTACGCGACGTTTAGACCAGGTCTGCTCCATTTTATTCTCACCCGTTTATGATCAGCTGGACCCTTCAATATTAGCTACCTGGATACTGCGCGATCACCTGCCGGTGCGCCTGCAAATTCAGCTGCATAAGCTACTTTGGGGAGAAGGCCCCGGGCGATGAAAAAAGCAGTTGTACTTTTATCAGGTGGATTAGATTCCGCAACAACCCTGGCAATTGCCCGTAACAAACAATTTCAATGCTATGCTTTAAGCGTCGATTATGGCCAACGCCACGAATCAGAACTCGTGGCCGCCCGAAATGTTGCCCAATCTCTCGGTGCCTGTTTACAACATGTTATTAAGGTAGATCTCGCTGCATTCGGAGGCTCAGCCCTTACTAACCATTCCATCGATATTCCTATCACCGGCCAGGAAGCGGATATTCCGGTTACTTATGTTCCTGCCCGGAATACGATCATGCTGTCACTTGCATTGGCATGGGCTGAAACATTGGGTAGTCACGATATTTTCATCGGCGTTAATGCAATAGATTATTCCGGTTATCCGGATTGTCGCCCAGAGTATATCAAGGCATTTGAAAATATGGCTAACCTGGCTACCAAGGCGGCTATCAAGGGCCACAAAACAACGATCCATACACCGCTTATAATGCTACCTAAAGAAGCAATCATCCGGCAGGGCATCGCATTGGGCCTTGATTACAGTATAACGATTTCCTGTTATCAAGCGGATGAATCAGGGGCAGCCTGTGGCGTTTGTGATTCCTGTCGCATACGTCGTACAGGATTTGACAAGGCCGGTTTAATAGATCCAACGCGCTACCGACACTCGTAATTATCTGCGCATTACAAGGTCCAGTTTCAAATTCCCCTGAAACCAGGATATACGGAATCTATCACGCATTGATTGCTCCCCTTCTTAAGGGAAAGATATCCCCCAATTCAATGAGCACAATTTGAGAATACCTGAATGAGCCTTCTTTGGTTGGCTAAGCCTGAACTTATCAATTCCATTGACGTTCATGATTCATATAATACAATAACACTGTGCTGTGTAAGATCAATGAAAACTGTCCGAAACAGCAAACCAGACCCTTGCTCTGAAAACCGGAGTTTTTCGGAAATTTCGATAAAAAATATAACATACCTAACTTAAAATCGAGTATATATCAATTTACCAAATCACATTTATGAAATTTTCATGGACAATTACCATGGGATAAACCTTAATTCTTAATGTAAAGGCGTATGAAAATAATATTCCGGATTATTGTGATTATTTATTTTATGTCACCCACTTTTTTAGCCGCCAATTATTGTGGTGAATTAAAAGGCAGCCACTATGGCCCTTTTGATTACACTGACCGACATAATCTTGAATACCAGATTAATATTGTTGAGATCGCTCATTTTACCAAGGATATAGAGAATCTGGTCAAGGGCAACACAGGAAGCATTGCTGCAGATCTGAGCTATACATTGCACGCATTCCCCAATCATCATCGTGCACTCTCGGCTATGGCGAGGCTTTCTATCAGAGATAAAATGCTAAAACCGACTGGTGCAAAATATTCTATCGGTTGTTTTTTTGATCGCGCTATTCGATTCAAACCAGACGACGGCACAGTTCGCGCAATATATGGCGGTTATTTAACAACAGTTGGAAAAACTGATCAGGCAATCAAACAATTCAATGTCACAATCACATTACAACCGGAAAATGCGACCGCACATTATAATCTTGGCTTGCTGTACATGAAGAAAAAGAATTACAAACAAGCCCGACACCATGCAAAAGAGGCTTATGCACTCGATTTTCCGCTACCAGGTCTCAAGAATCAATTAATAAAAGCCGGACAATGGGAAAATTAATTACCCGATTTCTTGACATCCTCCCCTTCCTAAACGAAGGGGATTCCTAGCGACTTATTAAGC
>CBDUPR010000035.1:0-29141 GCA_965369175.1 uncultured Nitrosomonas sp. | reverse complement strand
TCCCTATCCATCCCCGGCCTTAAGACCGGGGTTTTCCGGAAGTTGAGATGATAAAGGATTCAGAAAGAAATACTCAACACCTTTAGCGTAAATAATGATCGCCAATTAGTCACAAGACTGACAAAAAACATGGCCATCTTTATATTTCGTGCAGTAGTTCTGGGTAACCTAGCACTCCTGTTGCTTTTATCAGAAAGCACATGCAACATCGCAGGGATTGTTCGTTGACATGTCATGATAGATATTACCTGATACCCAAACAGGAGATTCCCGATTTCTTTAAGAATCTCCTGTCTTCCAGGAAAACAAATTACTGTTCAACCACATAAACTTCAACACGGCGATTCATTGCGCGATTAGCAGCCGTATTATTTGCCACAATGGGCTCATAAGAACCACGACCATCAATACTGATACGACGAGCAGGAACACCGCGACTTACCAGATAATCACGTGTACTGGCTGCGCGATTAATCGATAGTGGATTATTAATCGCATCGCTACCGGTATTATCGGTATGTCCAATGATCGTCACTGTGGTATTCGGGTTATTAATCAGGCTCGATGCAAAACTATCTAACACTGGTCTCATGTTAGGCTTAATGGCGGCACGATTTGTATCAAATGAAATATCGCTCGGAATCTCCAATTTCAAACGATTATCCTGTGTTTGAGAAACTTCGACACCAGTGCCCGCTGTAGCAGCCTCCATCTGTCTCTTCTGTTCTTCCATTCTTTGAGACCACGCATAACCTGCCGCTGCGCCAACGCCTGCACCCACCGCAGCACCGATTGCAGCACCTTTTCTTTTACCCGCGATCGCACCAATTATCGCGCCTGTACCCGCGCCAAGCGCACTCCCCTGTGCGGTACCACGTTGCGTCTCCGTCATATTGGCGCAACCACCAAGTGCAAACAACAGCGCTACAGCCACAATAAGCGTTTTTTGTTTATTATTACACATCATATCTCCCTTAATTATTGAATCATTACTCAAATAGGTGGAATTGAAAGCTGAATCCTTTTCATATAAACGACTCCCCATTTCTCTGGTAAAGTTTACAGTATTTATCTCAATCATTAGTCATAAAAGGGAAGATCCATCATGAATCAGGAAGGTATATTGTGTGACTTGCACGATTATGTTGAAGTAGCCTGTATGTACCATTACCAGTTAAGGTTAACATTGAAAGATAATCAGATTATCGAAGGTAAAGCAATCGATATCATCACCTCTACCGAAAAACAGGAATGCCTGGTTATTAGCAATGGACAGGAACAACACCATATTGAATTAACTCAATTGGCGAAAATGCAGGCAACTACGCCTAATGCCCGGTTTAGTGAGATTTTTTTCTAAAACAAGCCGCCATCAAAAAAACACTCCACTCCGTTGTTCAAAGCAGATCCTTTTGCAATTGCACATGTGTTTAGTACATTGTGTTATTCATCGTTATGAACAGGTTATTAAACTATAGCCTGGTTGCGCTCGCCGGTACAACTATGCTTGTTATCGGCACGATTATGTATATCGTTTCAACTTGGGATATAAATAACTTTAAACCACTGATTACGCAATTAATAACAGAAAACAAACAACGCGAATTCAAGATCAAGGGTGACGTCAAGCTGGCGCTTTACCCCAAACTGGGCATTAACCTGAGCAAAATTTCTTTAAGTGAATACGGATATAAAAAAATATTTGCATCAGCCGAGCAAATCCATTTATCCCTATCATGGCCAGCCTTATTTAGGAAACAATTAATCGCAGATCAGATTACGATTAAAGGACTAAAAGCCAGACTGATTCGTTTTAGCGATGGCAGTACTAATATCGATGATCTGATCAGTAGTGATAAGAAAAGCAGACAAATCGAATTTGAATCAGGCCATGTTCATCTAAAAAATATGGCACTCATATTTCGTGATGAAATAAATCAGAAAGAATTTGCACTGGTCAATTTAAACCTTAAAGCTGACCACATCACCAGATATACACTAAATAATCTAAGACTAGCCGCAATTGGAAGAATCAAAGAACTCGATAGCAGCAATGGTAAGCACTACCTCAATATTACGTTTAATATGAAGGAGGTACGGTTGGATAATGATAAGCTAACCAGCAGTAGAATCAACCTGACAGGAAAAACCATCCACTCCGAATATAACTGGCTCGGAAAATTTAGCTTATCCAATATAATCAGTACTGATAGTCATTTTAAAGGAGACTTGGCAATTATTCAGTTCACATCAAGCAATCATGATCAAAATATTCAGATAAACTTTGCTGCTTCACTGACAGGAAATCCAAACCGCCAGCAATTATTTCTGCCGCATTTAACGACCATTTTGAATATCTGCACACCTGACATACTTAACCAATGTATTGCCGGGCGCTTATCAGGTGATCTTTCCATTGATGCCCTTTCCGAAATAGTACGGGCAAATCTCATTGGTACATTGGAAGACAGTACGTTTAAGACCGCATTAACAATGTCAGATTTTACTCATCCAGCATTTATATTCAATGTAGATATCGATAAACTAAATATCAATCAATTTTTGTTACCGATTCCAGGAAAAATAAACACAAAGAAGACAATCAAAAGCAACTCGGATTTGAACAGACTATTCAATTTATCTTTCTTGGAGGATCTAAATGCGAATGGTTTGATCCATATTGGCACGCTTCAGACTGGTAATATTAAATCATCTGGCATGCAGTTTAAAATTCAATCTGATTCCATGCCAAAGTAAATTATAATACAAATATTTATGTCCAACATCGCTGCCAGATTAATTAACTGGCAAAAACAGCATGGTCGCCATCATCTACCTTGGCAGGGCACACACGATCCTTATGCGATCTGGTTATCCGAGATTATGCTGCAACAAACGCAGGTAGGTACGGTTATCCCTTATTATCAGCGTTTTCTGCGACATTTCCCTGATATATCCAGCCTTTCTCAAGCGCCACTGGACGATATATTGTCATTATGGAGTGGTCTTGGCTACTACTCGCGCGCAAGACACTTACATCAGGCAGCGTGTATAATCGTCCGTGATTATCATGGGACATTTCCTAAGAAAAGAGAGCTGATTCAACAACTCCCTGGAATAGGCCGGTCTACCGCCGCAGCTATTATGGTTTTTGCATATGGCCATCGCAGCGCGATTCTAGATGGAAATGTTAAACGTGTTTTCTCACGTTATTTTGGAATAGACGGTTATCCAGGCAAGAAAAAGGTACAAGATCAGTTGTGGTTAAAGGCTGAGGAATCATTACCCAACGGTAATTCAAGAAAATGTCATCAAGTTTATACACAAGCATTAATGGATTTAGGTGCAACAATTTGCACGCGACATAAACCTCAGTGCCATGATTGTCCACTGCGATCCGATTGTGTTGCACTCAAAGAGAAACGTACAGATCAGCTACCTACTACCAAGCCACGCGTATCGTTGCCAAAAAAAGAAGCTATATTTTTAATATTGCTCCAGCAGAAAAAAATACTGTTGGAGAAACGTCCAGATACAGGTATTTGGGGTGGATTATGGTGCCTGCCAGAAATACATATAGAAGAAGATATCGGTGCTTATTGTACACAGCATTTCAAAACAGAGGTAAAGCCCCTATTTAATTTTCCACCTTTAAATCACACATTCACTCATTTTAAGCTGCGTATTCATCCTAGATTACTACGTATCACTTCACAGATTGATACCCGGCAAGAAGGGAAAATCTGGATAGAACCAGATGAAGCATTAGACAAAGCAATTCCAACACCTGTACGGAAACTCATAAAACAATATGTACATTCTGATAATTCAATCAATAATACTGAATCTGTCTGAGTCAGTATTATCTCCGCATCGTTTTTATACATATCTGAATAAAGAAAATGGATAACTGGATAACATGGAGAAAACATCAGCGTGCCAGCTTGTTAGCACGCAGAGAAGCTATTCCAGAAGAGATACATCACAACTGGAGCATAGCGATATCCAATACACTCAAACAAGGCTTTCCCATTCTTCAGAAAATGAATATTGGACTCTATTGGCCATTCCGTGGCGAATATGATCCACGCCCTGCCGCGAATTATTTTAAGCAGCGAGGCGCAACGCTGGCATTGCCAGTTATAATACGTAAGCATGCGCCATTATATTTCCGGGAGTGGTGGCAGGACGCACCGATGAGAGATGGAGCCCATGGAATTCCTGTTCCGGATAACACCAAGTCCATAATAATTGATGCCGTAATTATACCGATGGTCGGTTTTGACCAACAAGGCTACCGTCTTGGCTATGGTAGTGGTTATTATGATCGTACACTCGCGGAAAGTAATCCACGCCCGCTGATTATTGGTGTAGCGTTTGAGACATTGCGTCTAGATAATGTTTATCCTCAGCCACATGATATTGCTATGCATTTTGTTGTTACCGAGACTAGGATTTATCAAACATTAAATAATAAATTAACTCCAATTTCAATTAATCAATGCGCTATGGAGAACACCATAAAGTAAAGATGCCTTTCGCTAACTTAGTTGCGATTCGCCCCAGCGTGGTGTTAATGCATGCGTTACACCCAGTTGATCCAGTATGCGCGCAACAACAAAGTCAACCATATCCTGTATAGTTTCTGGATGATGATAAAAACCTGGATTAGCCGGCAGAATAACAGCACCGCTACGCGCAAGTTTTAACATATTCTCAAGATGGATGATTGAAAATGGCATCTCACGCGGAACCAGTATCAGTTTACGATTCTCCTTCAGCATCACATCTGCAGCTCGTTCAATCAACTTCTGGTTTAATCCTGCTGCAATGGCTGCTAGCGTACCCATCGTGCAGGGACAAATAACCATCGAATCCGCAGGATTGGAACCCGAGGCAACCGGTGCAAACCATTCCTCTCGTCCGAATACGCGTAATTGCCCTTGAGCTAACCCGAAATAATTATTGAAAAATATTTCTGCTTCTTGAGCACGAGACGGAATAATCAGCTTCATTTCCTGCTGTGCAACAATCTGAGCTACTTTTGAATAAAGCAGGTATACAGAATTGCCTTCAGCCAGTAACATTTCTAACAGGCGGATTCCATACGGCATACCAGAAGCTCCCGTGTAAGCAAGCGTGATGGTTTGAGAATTTTTCATTTTTACCCAATATATACGCGAGCCCAGAACCAACTCTATAAATACGATACTGTACTAAATAATTCCCCAGGTTTATTCTGCTTGAACGTCTCTCATTTCCTGGTCATGCCGTTCAATAAAATCTTTAGTGCCATCAATACCTCTTAGCTGCAAAACATAATTACGCACTGCCGCCTCCACTAATACAGCCAAATTACGGCCTGCGGCAACAGGGATAATAACTTTACGAACATCCACATTCATAATGTTTTCATTCAAATTACTTAAAGGTAATCGCTCCAATAAATTGGCATCTGTACCACCTGAGTTTTGCAAATGCACGATCAATTTCATATTTTTCCGCCGACGTACTGCCGTTTCACCAAAAATAGTACGTATATTCAACATTCCCAACCCACGGACTTCAAGAAAGTCACGTAGCATCGGCGGACAGCGGCCTTCTAATGTCTCTGGTGCGATGCGACGTAGCTCTACAACATCATCAGCTACTAATCCATGACCACGGCTTATCAGTTCCAAAGCCAACTCGCTTTTACCAACACCGCTTTCCCCGGTTATTAATACGCCCATTCCCAGCACATCCAGAAGTACGCCATGCAAGCAGCTAGATGGGGCCAAGACATGCCCCAGATAGGTACGCAACAACCAGATCACTTCCAGACTCGGATAAGGTGAACACAATAAGGGTATCAGATTAGCGCGTGCCATCGCCCTCATTGAAACCGGCACTTCCCCACTATCAGCAACAATAATGCAAGCGATTCCGCTTTGGGTCAATTCCTTTATTTTATTTTCAAGGGAAGCAGGATCTAATTGATTTAGGTAATTAACTTCAGCATTACTTAATACCTGTATCCAATTAGGATGTATAAAATTGAGATGGCCTATCACTCCTTGTCTAGATTGAGCAATGACTGCATCATTGAGCTCCTTCTCACCTCCTGCCTGGCCTTCTTCCCAGGTTAAGCCCAGCTTCTCTTTTTTATCGTTAAATAGTTGCGCTATACTAATTTGAGGCATTCGGCGTCCAATCAACAATAAGCTTATGAATCTCCGCAGCATCTTTACTACGTAAAAGATTTTCGCGAAAATTCCTATCACTGAACATCTGTGCCAGCTCACTGAGGATTTGTAAATGTTTATCAGTCGCTTTCTCAGGAACAAGCAGAATACAGGCAAGATTCACTGGCTGACCATCAGGCGCATCAAATGGGATTGCCTCTTTCATTCTAACCAGTGCTGCTACAGCTTCACGCAATCCTTTAATCCTGCCATGCGGAATAGCTACCCCTTGACCAAGACCAGTAGAGCCCAGTTTTTCACGAGCAAACAAGCTATCAAAAACCTGACTACGCGCCACCTGTAATGTATTCTCAAATAATAATCCAGCTTGTTCAAATACACGTTTCTTGCTAGCAACATCTAAATCAACGATAACATTGGATAGCGGTAATAATTGTGAAATGAGATTCATAGAAAAATAAAGTTGTTTCCGTTAAATGGCAATGAAATATTCCTTTTCTTACTTACTAGCCCTACTGCAAAAATTATTTTGGCCAGATAAACGCCATAGCCATCATTCTCAATAATATGAGTTATATTTAAATTATTTCTATATCTCAAAATCCTGGTCTTTCAATGCTCCTTCATTGCGACGTTCCAGATTCTTCTCTTTATGCTTAATTATTTGTCGATCTAGCTTGTCTATCAGGTTATCGATTGATGCATACATATTAGTACCATCCGCTTCAACAAAGATATCTTTTCCTCGCACGTGCACGTTTGCTTCAGCTTTTTGTCCATGTTTCTCCACCGACAATGTCACGGTAACATCGATTACATGATCAAAGTGACGCGTAATTTTATTTATCTTAGAAATAACATATTCGCGCATCGCGGGCGTAATTTCTACGTGGTTACCGGTAAGATTGAGATTCATTATGCCTCCTTAATTCCTATTAAAATGACTTACGAATATTAGTCGGGGGAATTTGCATTGACTCCCGATATTTTGCTACAGTGCGACGAGCCACAACGATACCCTGCTGTCCTAGGATTTCTGAAATCCGGCTATCGCTCAGTGGTTTTTGTGAATCTTCAGTTTTTACCAATTGCTTAATTAACTCACGAATGGCAGTAGCAGAACAGACACCACCCGTATCTGTCGCAACATGACTGCCAAAAAAATACTTAAGTTCAAATATACCACGAGGAGTATGCATAAATTTCTGAGTGGTCACACGTGATACGGTTGATTCGTGTAAATTTAAATTATCGGCTATTTCTCGTAATACAAGTGGACGCATAGCCACTGCGCCATATTTAAAGAATTGTTGCTGGCGTTCAACAATCGCACTGGACACACTCAGGATGGTACTGAAACGCTGATGAATATTCTTAATAAGCCATTTAGCTTCACTTAACTGACTAGCCAGTCCATGCACTGAATCATGATGACGTTGTTTCAGTATATTGGCATAAAGACGATTAACACCAAGACGTGGAATAGCATTTAGATTAAGATCCGCAACCCAGATTCCATTCGTTTTTTTTACAATCACATCCGGCACAATATAACGTATATCTTCAGAGCTGAATATTGCTCCTGGACGCGGGTTAAGATGAGTAATCAATTGTTGAATTGAACGTAAACAATCATCATCGCAGTTCAGTAGTTTTTTAATCTGGCCAAAATTCCGTGACGCCAGAATTTCTAAATATTCATTTACCAATAATAACGCTTGGTCGCGATAGGGCGTATCATCTGGCTGCATTTGTAACTGTAGCATAAGACATTCTCTCAAATTACGTGCGCCAACTCCAGACGGATCTAGATGCTGCAGGTATGTAAGAGCAATATGCATATCATCCATATCGATTTCAAGCTGTGGCGGCAATATTTCAACCAATTCCTGTAAATCCTGAATGAGATAACCATCATCATTCAGGCTATCAATCAATAAACCTACGATACTCTTATCACGTTCAGAAATCTGACTTTGACTAATTTGCACATTCAAATGCTCGCGTAAACTAATTGGCTTTGCAGCCAATTGCGGCAGCTCGTATTCATCCTCGCGTGAGCCATTGTAAAAATCATGGTCCTGCTTCCAATCAGATTCGTTGTCCTGATTGATCACTGTCGTAGTCGTATTCTCTACTGAAATGGCCTCCTTAACAACGTCACCCTGGAAGTTTGACGAATCTGGCATGTGTAATTCCGGATTATTATCTGATTGCTCATCTCTGTAATCAGCGCAATTATCCCATTCCAGTAACGGATTCTCCTGCATTATGCGTTCTATTTCCTGACTTAACTCTAATGTAGACAACTGCAACAATCGAATGGATTGCTGTAGTTGTGGTGTCAGTTTTATTTGCGGTGATAATTTTAGCTGGAGAGTTGGCTTCATTACTTTAGTAAAACAGCAGTTACATCTAACCTCGGATTAATTCAAACATCATCTTTACAGTCGAAAATGTTCTCCTAAATATACTTTTCTTACACGCTCATTATAAATAATTTCATCAGGTTTTCCGTTAGCCAAGACCGCTCCCTCACTGATAATATAAGCTCGATCACAAATTCCTAATGTTTCTCGCACATTGTGATCAGTAATGAGCACACCAATATTACGTTCTTTAAGAAAACAGATCACTTTTTGTATATCAATTACGGCAATAGGATCCACGCCTGCAAAAGGTTCATCCAATAGGATAAAGCGCGGTTGTGATGCCAATGCTCGAGCAATCTCTACACGGCGACGCTCCCCTCCAGACAAACTAATAGCGGGATTAGTGCGCAGGTGACTAATATGCAGATCGTTTAACAAATCATCTAAATGTTTTTGTATCTCATCAGAATTAAAGTTCTGCAATTCCAATACAGCGAGAATATTATCTTCTACAGATAAGCGCCGGAAAATTGATGCTTCCTGGGGTAAATAGCTGATGCCAAGACGAGCACGATGATGAATCGGCATCTGGCTTAAATCATGGCCATCCAAATAAATACTTCCTCCATTAAGCGGCACTAACCCCACAACCATATAAAAACAGGTTGTTTTGCCTGCACCGTTAGGTCCCAGCAAGCCAATGACTTCACCACTGGCAAGAGAAAAAGAAACATCGTGCACCACTGTACGCGACTTATATTGCTTTCTTAAATGATTAGCTTCTAATTTGCTCATTTCCTGGATCTAAAGCTCGGCCCTCGATAGGCATGAAGTTTTACGGCGTATCCGTATTTGCGTTATCAGGTTTATTCTTCGGTTGAATCACCACCCGAACTCGATTATCAGGGCCCGTTTCAACACCTCGTTCATTGCTCCCGATCACTTGAAAAAACTCGCTGTTCATATCATAGGAGATATAATCTCCTTGTACTTCATCCAGCCCACGTTTTAAACGTGCCTTCCTGAACAATTCTATCTTGTCAGTTTTATTGTCCAATTCAACTCGTTGACCCCATCCCTCAATATATTCATTCAGTCCATCACGCTTCTGTCGAAAACTAACGAGATCTCCCCAGGCAGTCGCATATCGAAAACCATAAGCATCCTCTTTCATGACCACTTTGTCAGCACGAATAAGCAGCGTTCCCTGAGTGAGTACGACATTACCCGTGAATATGCTAATTCGATTACCATCTTTTCGATTAACATCCTCCACAGTTGCACGATTAGCTTCTAAATGAATAGGCTTATCGCGATCAGCACGTTCAGCCAAAACAGGCTGTATAAAAAACAAACTGAATAAGAAAGTTAGGAAATAGGTTTTCATATATTTTTATTAACAAATCGCCAGCTAATGTTTAGCCAGTATTTATTTATCAACAGCTCGTACGCGCGATAACAATTGAACCATACCAGTATGATTATCTAATTCAAACCCAATTGCATCAATCGTAGTATTTGATCTGGAAATAGTTACAGATTCGCCTGTTTTGGCAATATTTTCATCTGGAATAAGATGCAAAAAACTGGTCACCATGGTTATCTTATCTTTCGCATCATCTGATCCCCTCAATATCGTCACATTACCGGTAAGATAGATATCTTTTCCGTTACCCGACAATTCAGCCCGATCCGCAATCATTCGCATCAACGGTTTGCCCGGTTGAGTACTCATAAAATGTATTTTTTCTAAATGGGTAATATCCTCATTAAGATAGTGAAACATTTTTTCTGCAGAATAAGTCCTGCTCACAACTCTCTCATGATCCATGCGAATTCCTGAAAGATTTTCCACGATATAATCAGGATGGCGATATGCTTCATTATCTTGCGTTATCGCTGCAGGCTGCACCGCTTGATCCAGCCAGAACGTCAACAACACAATGATAATCAGAAGTATCAGGGGGAAACTGAGATGCAGGCGATTAATCATTTAGATTTAGAATACATCAATCTATTTAAAATCTGAAATTTTAAATACCAACCTGACTCCAATAACAAGAATGTTTACAAGGCAAATTATACCAGAACTCATGCTCTATATATGGATAGTGCAGCATAGCGTATTTAGCCTAAAAATCCGCTTAATTGATAACCGGCTATCTCATATCACTAGATTTGTCGAGATTTCGCCCCATCCGCTTGTATATTTTTAAACCTCAAGCTTGAATATGTGTCCAAATGTGTTAATGTTTCTTTTTAGACGTAATAGACAAAAGAACAGTCATGCATATGGAAGCCATTAAGTTCGAGCATTTTGATCAGATGCAAGATGACATCTGTGCACAACGTATCATTGCAGCCAAGAGTAAACTAGGAAAGCGCGTCATTATATTGGCGCATCATTATCAACGAGCGGATGTCTATAAATATGCTGATCTTACTGGCGACTCACTGAAACTTTCATATCTTGCTGCTCAGACTAATGCGGATTATCTGGTATTCTGTGGCGTACATTTTATGGCTGAGGTCGCTGATATTCTCTCTAGCTCAGAACAAACTGTTATCCTGCCTGATCTTGCGGCCGGCTGCTCAATGGCTGACATGGCAAGTCTTTCCAAGGTAGAGCATGCTTGGCGTGAACTTACCGAGATACTCGATCCTGAAGAGGTTATTACGCCCATAACTTACATTAATTCAGCTGCTGATTTAAAGGCCTTTTGTGGCGAGCATGGCGGCATTGTCTGTACTTCTAGTAATGCCACCAAGATTCTAGAGTGGTCCTTTGCCCAACGTGAAAAAGTCTTGTTCTTCCCAGATCAGCATCTCGGTCGCTGGAGTGGGCACAAGCTAGGTATTCCACTAGATGAGATGCTGGTTTGGGATTTTGATGAGCCAATGGGCGGCCTTACTCCAGAACAAATAAAAAAAGCTAGAATTCTATTATGGAAAGGACACTGTTCGGTACACCAGATGTTTCAACCACAGCATATCCTGCGCTTTCGTAATCAATATCCAGATGGGCTCGTAATTTCTCACCCAGAATGCAGTTACGAAGTATGCAAGGCGTCGGATTACGTGGGTTCTACTGAATATATTATCAATACAATAAGCAAAGCAAAAGCGGGCACTCGCTGGCTGGTTGGAACAGAATTAAATCTGGTCAGCCGCATCAGTGAGGAATTTAAGTCACAGGAAAAAATAGTACAATTCATGTCTCCAATGGTTTGTATGTGCTCGACTATGGCACGAATCGATCCGCAACATCTAGCTTGGGCACTGGAAAATCTGGTTAATGAAAAAGTAGTTAATCAGATCAAAGTACCTGCAGATGAATCAAAATTGGCAAAACTTGCTTTGACCCGAATGCTAGAAATATCATAATTACATATCATTGTAAAAACGCTTAAGCGCAAATAATTAGCAACTATGCCCATAAAAATAGTTTTTGTTCCGGAACAACTTTGTTGTTATCAGACTACTCAATGTTACTATTTATTCCGTGCTTGATAAATTACATATTGCTACATATAACATCCACAAAGGTTTCTCAAGCTTCAACCAACGTATCATCGTCCATGAGTTACGCAAGCATTTACGAGCACTCAATGTGGATATCGTTTTTTTGCAAGAAGTCGTTGGCCACCATACAGCATATGCTGCTCATTTTAAGAATTGGCCAAGTCTTTCCCAATACGAATTTCTGGCAGATTCAGTCTGGAGTGATTTTGCTTATGGAAAGAATGCGGTATACGATGCAGGTCATCATGGCAATGCAATTCTAAGTCGCTACCCCATCATATCCAGTGAAAATGAGGATATTTCTATGCATCGTTTTGAAAAACGGGGCATGCTTCACTGCCAGATTAATGTACCTGGTTGGCACGAAAATCTACATTGCATTTGTGTCCATTTGGGATTGTTTAAACACGGGCAACGCAGGCAATTACAGGCACTCGGTAGACGTATCCAACAAATGGTGCCACCTCAAGCACCATTAGTAATCGCAGGCGATTTTAACGATTGGCGTGAAATGGCCAGTCATATTTTAGCTGACCAGCTGGGTCTAACAGAAGCCTTTGAATCTACCCAAGGCAGAGTCGCACGCAGCTATCCCGCTGCGCTGCCAATGTTACGCCTGGATCGTATTTACGTACGTGGATTTCACATAAAAGCGGCGCATATTTACCAAGGCGATCCATGGTCAAAAATATCTGATCATGCCGCATTATCAGCTAAGGTAATTCGCATATGAGCATCCCCCGTTTTATAGGTGGCAACAATATTATCCTCTTGCATAACGGCGTAGAATATTTTCCAATGTTGGAAGCCGCTATCGATGCAGCACGATATGAGATACACCTCGAAGTCTATATTTTTGAATATGATGTCATTGGCACTAGAATTTCTAACGCGCTCAAACGAGCGGCACAACGAGGGGTCTCTGTTCATTTATTATTAGATGGTTTTGGTTCCCAGGATTTACCAAAAAAAATAATACAAGACATGCTGGATGTAGGAATACAAGTACTTATATTTAGAAAAGAGTCTCTATTTTCAAAACTGCGTCGTTATCGATTACGGCGTATGCATCGTAAGCTCGTGGTGTTAGATGCGCAACGGGCATTTGTCGGAGGAATCAATATTATTGACGATCTCCACAATCCGAAGAAACTTACACCTCGCTTTGATTATGCAATTCTGATCGAAGGACCACTTCTTATCACAATTCACGCGGCCGTCAGGCGCTTGTGGTTGCTGGTAGCATGGGCGCACTTTAGAAAGCGTTGGACAAACCACATTGTCTTACAACCGACTGATAAACCTTGTGGTAATCAACTAGCTGCGCTTGTAATACGCGATAACCTACGTCATCGGCGTGATATTGAAGGCGCTTATCTGCATGCAATCATTCATTCATACAATGAAATTATCATCGCTAACGCTTATTTCTTACCAGGCAGGAACTTCCGCTTTGCTTTGAGTAGCGCTGCCCAACGTGGTGTGAAGGTTATATTATTATTGCAAGGCAGGGTTGAATATCGTTTGCAATATCACGCTACACGGGCACTATATCGAAACCTGCTCGATGCAGGCATTGAGATTTACGAATACAATAAAAGTTATTTACATGCCAAAGTTGCCGTAATTGATCAGCATTGGGCTACTGTTGGCTCCTCTAACATTGATCCCTTTAGCCTATTGCTTGCGCGTGAAGCCAATGTGGTTATTAGTGACCAGTCATTTGCAGCCACATTAAGATTAAGTTTGAAACAAGCGATCACTGAAGAATCCGTACCGGTGTTACGATCAAACTGGGATGGGCAATCCTGCTATAACCATACAATTAATTGGATTAGCTATTATATTGTGCGTATGATGCAAGGATTATTAGGTTATAACTGGGAGGATAGCAATTCCTAATTCCCAGAAAAACTGCATCCCATAATTGCCTGTTTATTATTTTGACTGCTCCCATCCATAAAAGAAGGGAATTTTCAATTCAATGACTGCAACCAAGCGCACCCAAATACAAGCAGGATTTACGCAACCTCCAAAGAATAGCCCCGCCAACCAGACGGCTAAACATTACACACTGCATTGATGTTACGGCTATGGATTACTTTACATTTTACACAAGACTGTGTTCACGCACATAACGGCAACCAGGTTAAAATGTATATACAAAAAATATATCAATTACTTAATCGATACCGTTTATTTACATTGACCAGAATATGCCTATATCGCGGCAATTGATATTCAAGCTGCCGAGCGAACTCAAACCAGCTATTCGCCGATACGGTTTGATGAATTTGAGGCTGGCTTCGTTCTTACAGAACGGACTGAGTCCGCCGATTGATGCCTTATTGAAAGCATACCCAAGTATATTCAAGCCGATTTTTTAGTCCAGTCGACAAACTGGCCATTTCATAATGATCGATTTCCTCCTCCCGCTAATAATGAATGTTCGAGCACAAATACAATCTATCGTGATAAACGAAGCGTGCGCAATCAAATTACTCGCAAACATCACTGTCTCTTCTTTGGCTGGTTAAAACTGAACTTGCAAACGTACTTGACGTCCATGTTCTATATAATGCGATAGTGCTATGTAGCATGAGAATCATCCGAACCGACAAACCGAAACTGCCTCCTTACTTCCCCGGCTTGAACGCCCGGAATTTTTTGGAGGCACTGATAAATAATTATTCAATTTCGTTTTATACTTGTGTCTAATCAAGCAACATTACAGATCCTGTAGCCAGAAGTAACTTATTTAATACATTTAATATTCTTCCTCAAGTCATCCTTGTTTTAACATTGCCATCAGAATAGTTTGAGCGTTATAACCGAATAAAATAGAATATAATCAATATTCATATAAAATGACTGTACTAACTTCAGAATTGCGTGATCAGATTATTCATGCGGCGGATCTATTACGAAAAGGCGGAACAGTTGCCTTTCCAACGGAGACCGTTTACGGTTTGGGAGCAGACATTTCTATTCCGTCTGCGATACACCAACTATTTAAAATAAAAAACCGGCCTGTAGACCATCCATTAATTGTCCATTTCTCAAATATATCTCAATTACATTATTGGGCAGAAGAAGTGCCGGAATCTGCATGGCAACTTGCAAAACATTTTTGGCCTGGGCCACTTACACTCATATTACAACGCAGCCGTCATATACCCAACAGTGTAACAGGCGGCCAGGATACAGTTGGATTACGCATACCGAATCATCCTGTCGCATTGGCCTTACTTAAAGCTTTAGGTAGCAGGAAAGCACTGGCTGCGCCATCAGCTAACAGGTTTGGGCGCATAAGTCCCACAACGGCGACGCATGTTCAGGAAGAACTTGGCCAAACAGTTGATATGATTCTAGACGGAGGACCATGTCAAGTTGGTTTGGAAAGTTCAATTGTTAGCTTTAGCAATCAGACGGCTACTGTATTGAGACCCGGCGGCATCCCATTAACCGCACTTAAGAGCGTTCTGAATGAACGCGTTATTCTGGCAGATAGAAATAACTCAACCGTACGCGTATCAGGCGCCCTCGCTTCACACTATGCGCCATCCACCCCGCTCGAAATTCTTTCATCTGAGTCTATATGGCAACGTGCTCTTAATCTGGAAACGCAAGGGTTACGGGTAATTATGATATTATGGTCTGTTGCAAACAAAACGCAATCAACGAATAGAAACATTTTGCAATTTTATTTACCCCAAGAATCCGGGGCCTATGGCAAGCAATTATATGCAACATTACGTCGCTTTGATCATAAAGATTTTGATCGTTTATTAGTAGAAGCGCCGCCCGATAGTACGGCATGGCTGGCCATTAATGATCGTCTACAACGTGCAAGTTATAATACATTAAATGAACACAAATAACGAACTACGCGCAGTACTTTTTGATGTTGATGGAACATTAGCAGATACAGAACAGGATGGCCACCGCACCGCTTTTAATGCGGCATTTAAAGCATTTGGCCTTGACTGGGACTGGAATATTGAACTCTATGGTGAACTGCTCCTTGTCACCGGTGGCAAGGAGCGAATCCGTCATTACATTGAAAAATATGCGCCCCACGAACTAAATAAAAATAAATTAGATAGCTGGATCGCCGATTTACATCAGGCAAAAACCAAATACTTTGAAATATTGCTTGAGCAGGGAGAAATTCCATTACGCCACGGTGTTGCTCGCTTAATTCACGAATTACATAATCAAAAAATTAAGCTGGCCATTGCAACAACCACAACATCTGAAAATGTCACTAATCTGTTGAAAGCAACCTTAGGTGAAGATTCCATTCACTGGTTTGATATTATTGGCGCAGGCGACATTGTACCTAAGAAGAAACCGGCACCAGATATTTATCACTGGGTACTCGATCATCTTGAATTGACGGCGCAACAATGTATAGCTATAGAAGATTCAGAGAATGGGTTGAAGTCAGCAGTTTCTGCAGGACTGAACACCATCATTACAGTTAATGACTATACACGTTCACAAAATTTTAATGGCGCTGCTGTTGTACTTTCAGACTTAGGGAGCCCTTCCAAGCCATTTGATGTCATTATGGGAGATACGGCTGGTAAAGAATGGGTCGATGTGCAAATGCTAAATAATCTAATAAAACATTAAATAAATTTCTGTTTCAACAAAAATTAATATTTTCCTTCTTAATTTATGCTATAAATGAAAGGCGAATCATTTTCCATAATTGATGGATAGTGTTTGCAGACCGCAGTGGATATTTTTTCTTGATATCCTTTAATTCATAAATAAAGAAAGGAGAATTAATCATGAAACTAATCTCAACTACCCTGGTAATCATTGGGACCTTAGCGCTTATCTTAAGTGGCCAGGTTCATGCAAAGGATGCTGGCCATACATCACAAGCCATGGAACACGCAGGTATGGCTCAAGCTCACGGAGAAGATGGTCATGCGGAAGCACTACGTAAACACGCAGAAAAGAGTTTAAAGCATGCTGAGGAAGCTGAAAAAGCACACGCCGAAGCACATAAGCATATGACAGAATCAGTTAAGCATTTAAAAGAAGCCATCAACCATGCCAAAATGGGACATGCCGATGTAGCGACCAAACACACTGAAGAAGCGCTACAGCACATGCGCGACTCAGCACACTAATTCAATAGTGATCATCTGATCTAACAAGAATATCTTTATCATGCATGTGGAGATATTCTTGTTTACTTTTTTTATTTAGTTCCTAAAAAATTTTGATACAGCGCTAGCCAGACCTATTAGGTAAGAATTTTAGCGGATCTACTGGGTTTCCATTCATTCGAATTTCAAAATGAAGTTTTACTCCATCGGTATCTGTATTCCCCATCTCTGCAATTTTCTGTCCTTTGGTTACTGCATCCCCTTCCTTTACCAGAATCTCTCTATTATGAGCATATGCGCTAAGAAAAGTGCTATTATGTTTAATAATAATCAATTTACCATAGCCACGCAAACCACTTCCACTATAAACCACTTTACCTGTGGCAGATGCCAAAATTGATTGCCCAGATTTCCCCGAAATCTTTATTCCCTTGGAGTTTTCTGAAAACGATGCCAATAACTTGCCACTAGTAGGCCACATCCAGTCTACATTAGATCCACTTAATTTAGCATTCGATTCTTTTTTTGGCAGAACAGGGGGCTGCGGGCGTGGCAAAGCAATTTCAGTCTTAGTGACATTATTTGTAACTGAATCAGTTTTTATCTCTGGTGGAATCAATGGAGTGGCAGATGAAGTCACCGGCAGCACCTTAACTGGTGCTGATGGGCGCTCTAATTGGGCCACAGCCCTCTCAGAATAAGGCAGCTTAAGTCCCTTAGGCTCGGTTTTTAGTTTACTATCTGCAGAATTGCTTCCTGAAATAGAATCTGGTGCATGTCTGGGCGTATCAATTATTGGCGACGTTGTCTGCTGAGTCAGTGCAAACAATGAAGGCTGCGCTTGTTTAGACGTAGCAGGCACAGATAAATTAATTCGTTGACCCGGTCTTATGGTGCTAGGATCAGCAATACCATTCCATTCGGCTAACTCCTTGTAATCAATGCCGTGATTAAGTGCAATACTATAAAACGTGTCACCTTTTCGTACAGTATAGAATTGTCCTTTAGTCGCATCTGTATCAGTTGCTTTGCCTAGCGATTGAGAAGAATCAATCAATGCACGATCAACTATCGGAGCCGGCCGCGATGTTGACCCACAACTGACTAAAAGACAACAAAAAATGACTAATAATAAAAATTGAACAGAAGATAGTAACCTAAACCGGCTATATAAATAAATAGAAGTCATAACGATGCTCTTCTCTTACCAAGACTTAATTTTACCAGTCCAATTATATTGTCTTTCATTTCATTTTCCTGCATCGTTATTTTCTCACGACACCAGACAGTATCGGTACAAACTTTACTTCTTCCAACACCGTCTCCATATATCCTTGAGGATTACGTTCAATAATACACAGATTCTGCTTCCGGCTTCCTTTAGGAAAAACCATTCTTCCACCCACTTCCAGCTGTTCCAGCAGTAACATAGGTATCTCAGCCGTCACTGCTGTCATAATAATACCATCAAATGGTCCAGCTTCACTCAATCCAAACATACCATCAGCATGCTTTAAATGAACATTCTTAATTTGCAATTGTTGTAAGCGAATACGAGTACGCGTTAGTAATGGACCTATTCGTTCAAGCGAATATACTTCATATGCCAACTGCGCCAGGACTGCAGTCTGATACCCACAGCCAGTACCGATTTCAAGTACCTTACGAAGTTTCAAATTGGCCCGCAGTAACTCGCTCATACGCGCAACAATCCATGGACTCGATATTGTCTGCCCAAAATTAATTGGCAAAGCGATATCGTCATAAGCACGGCTTGATAATGCTTCCTCTATAAAGAGATGACGAGGAATAGAACCCATCACAGACAGCACCACTTCATCAGCGATACCCTGTGTTCGTAAACGCTCAATCATCCGCATACGCGTACGCTGCGAGGTCATACCAGTTCCAGAATGACGAACACTCACAAGAAATCAGTATCCATAGAAAAGTCTTGTTACTAAAGGTATCACAAGTGCTTAGGTTACTAACCCAACCACTCTGTTACCACATCCAATTGATCATATCGAGTTAAATCTATTTGCAACGGCGTAATCGATACTCGATTATGCTGAACAGAAAAAAAATCTGTTCCTTTGCCTGCATCTTGTGCCGCGCCTGCTGCACCAACCCAATATACGGTTTCGCCTCGTGGACTTTGTGATTTAATTACTCGCTCAGCTTTATGGCGGCGACCTAACCGAGTTACCTCAAATCCTTCCAGCTGCGAATATTCGATGTCAGGTACATTTACGTTTAATAATACAGGCGCACAAATATTTTTTTCATTGAAACGTCTCACCAGGTCTGCCGTAACAAGCGAAGCAGTTAAAAAATTGCCATTCGAAGCGCCAACTAACGATACAGCTAAGGAAGGTATCCCCAATAAAAAACCTTCAGTAGCAGCGGCAACTGTACCTGAATAAATAGTGTCGTCTCCCATGTTAGCACCATAATTGACACCAGACACCACCATATCAGGAAGAATATCAAGCATCCCGGTTACTGCCAAATGCACGCAATCAGTTGGTGTCCCATTAACATAATAAAAACCATTATGAGACTTATGCAGGTTTAGCGGGCGATCCAGTGTCAATGAGTTACTCGCTCCACTCCGATCACGTTCCGGTGCAACCACAATAATTTCTGCAATACTAGAAAGCACTTCGGCTAAACAAGCAAGACCCGGCGCAAAATATCCATCATCGTTACTGAGTAATATGCGCATTTCAATAATTTAAATATAATTAAAGGATTACAGATAGAATTTATCTTGCGTCTGCAACTCAGACCATACCATATCTAAACTATATAAGGCTATTCATCAAACCAATTGGTCGGGGCGAGAGGATTCGAACCTCCGACCACTTGCACCCCATGCAAGTACGCTACCAGACTGCGCTACGCCCCGAACATAAATTATAACAAACAAAGCCCTGTTTAAGGTTAGAAACTATCAAGGAAAAGATAGCGATATAATACTTTTAATCTTATCTTCACAAAAGAGCTTTTCACTCAATGCGCAGAATAAAATAATAAGGCATGATCTTATTAATACTGACTTACTGTGCATCAATTAATTACCTGTACTATAAAGTGGCGAGTATTCTGCGCATAGAACATAGAATGCACAGAACAGATTACAATATTTCATCTGTACTGATAATTAATCATTACTTCTTTAATACTTAATGGGAATTATGTGTTATGAGCAAGCAATTTCCAGAAACATAAAATACGCAGTGCAATATATCCAAGCTCTCCAGCAGAAAAACATTATTCGTTTTTTTGTTTCCCACGATAGTTCTTTTCTACCATCGTCTTAAGTTTCTGACTAGCATGGAAAGTTACCACACGCCGTGCCGTAATCGGAATTTCTTCTCCAGTTTTCGGATTACGTCCGGGGCGTTGCGGCTTAGCGCGTAATTGAAAATTACCGAAACCTGACAGTTTGACGCCTTCACCTTTCTGTAATGCTACCCGTACCTCCTCATAAAAGGATTCGACCATATCCTTAGCCTCACGCTTATTCAATCCTACATTCTCAAATAGCAAATCTGCTAATTCAGCTTTCGTTAATGCCATACTTGGCTCCACTTATAGTTATTAATTTCTTTAGCTAAGCAACTATTTGAGGATTCTCGGTACAAATATGCAAGAATTTCGTTAGCAACAGCATCTTACAAGTAACCTATTAATGACTCAAATACTAAATACACTCATATTTTAAATTAATATAAGTTTAAGAAATTCATTGAAAAATATAGCAGCTAATTCTAGATTAACTACCATATACTATATTCCTAACTAAGTATCAGTTGCGTAGCTCCGCACTAAACTCACGTTCCAGAATCTTTATCAAATGTGTCATTACAAAATCAACTTCTTCATCAGTTAAAGTTTTCTGAGTATCTTGTAACAAGATTCGGAATGCAAGACTTTTTTTACCATCAGCCGTGCCTTTGCCATGATAAATATCGAACAAAGCAATCTCTGAAACGATAGCCAGTTTTTCAGCATACATACGTTTTAGCAACGAATGAACGCTGACATGATTATCAACTAACACTGCGATATCACGTCGCACCGGCAGAAATTTAGAAATTTCTTTTGCAACAGGCAAAATATTTGTTAACAGCGCATCCAGATGCAATTCAAATAGCACAGCAGACTTTGGTATATTATATTTCTTTTGCCAACGGGGATGTAATTCTCCTATCCATCCCACATTCTTATCATTAAGCAGAATTTGTGCAGATCTGCCAGGATGCAATGCGGGATGAGAAATCACTTCGAAGTCAACACATCTAGGTAAAAATAAAGCCTCTATATCAGCTTTAGCATCATAGAAATCAGCACTCCGTGCCTGAATTCCCCACTGCTCAGGGACAATATCTCCATAACAAAGGCCCGCAATATTCTCCATCTGAATATGGCCTTTATGATCATCTTTCAAGAAACAACAGCCAACCTCAAACAAACGAATCCTAGTTTGTTTACGATTAAGGTTAAATTGAAGGTTAGCTATTAATCCACCAGCCAGACTACTTCGCATCACATTCATTTGGCTGGCAATAGGATTTTTTAAAACAACCGGCATTTTATTATTAGCAAAATCCAATTCCCATGCAGCGTCTACAAAAGCATAATTAATCACTTCCTGATAATCACGCATAGCCATAATTTGTTTCAATCGAACTACCGAACGTCCCATTTCAGATGCTGGCAACATCTCCAGATTCGCCCGAGGAGAACTGGCTGGAATATTGTCATATCCATATATACGTGCAATTTCTTCAATAAAATCTTCTTCAATGGTAAGATCGAAGCGATAGGTTGGTGGCGTTACATAGAATATATCTCCATTAGCTGAAAATTTGAATTTCAGACGTTCAAAAAGTCCGGCAACCTGGCTGTTATCAATCTCGATACCTAATATCCGTTTTATTCGATCTATGCGCACTTTAACCGGAAGCCGCTGTGGCAGTTTACTTTTGACTTCGGTAATTGGCCCCGTTCTTCCACCACAGATAGACAATATCAAGCGAGTCGCACGTTCCAGTGTGTTTCGCGTGGCAGCAAAATCCACGCCACGTTCAAAACGATGTGCAGAATCAGAACTAAATCCTAAATCAAAAGATTTACCATTAATTGCTTCTGGTTGAAAAAATGCACTCTCTAGGAAAATATCAGTTGTCCCTTGTACTACACTACTATTACTGCCACCCATAATTCCCGCTAATGCAAGTGGACTATTTTCATCAGCGATCACTAACATATACGGCTTCAAATTAACTTTACTATTATTCAGTAACTGTATACTTTCACCTGATCGAGCATAACGCACCTGAATCACATCTGTAATCTTTGCCAGATCGAAAGCATGCATTGGCTGCCCCGTTTCCAACATGACATAGTTAATTATATCTACAACGACATTAATAGCACGGATACCACTACGTTCTAGTCGAGAAGCGATCCATAAGGGCGTTAATACTTCGCAATCAATATCACGCATCACTCTGCCACAGTAAAGCGGACAAACCTCTGGCACAGCCACATCCACCGTCAGCATGTCGTTGATATCATTTTGAACAGGTTCAACTCTTAATGGGACATAATCCATCGAGGTCACTGCTGCAACTTCTCGAGCTATACCAAATAAACTCAAACAATCTGCTCTATTGGGAGTAAGCTTAAGCGTAAAAATATGGTCATCAAGTTCATAGTATTTATAAAAATCTTCGCCTACCGGCGCATCAGAATGAAGCAATAACAACCCATCAGTCTCATCATTTAAACCTAATTCTTTAGCTGAACATAACATTCCTGCAGATTCAATCCCACGTAGCTTGGTTTTTTTAATAAGAGTATCTGATAACCTTGCACCAACTACGGCGCAAGGAACTTTTACTCCAGCACAAACATTAGGTGCACCACAGACAATCTGCAATGACTCATGTTCAGCCCCACCAATATTCACTCGGCAAACCTTTAAACGGTCTGCAGCCGGATGATTCTCAACAGATAATACTTCAGCCACCACCACTTTATCAAAAGCAGGCGCGATAGAATCAATACCTTCCACCTCCAGTCCAGCCATAGTTAAGAGATGTGCTAATTCTTCACTTGAATATGATGGGTTAACTAAGTTACGAAGCCAGTTTTCTGAGAATTTCATGGGATTTTTTATAGATACAGTCAATAATACATTTACTATTAATTAAATTGTTTTAAGAAGCGTAAATCATTTTCAAAAAATAGCCTTAGATCATTTACACCATATCTCAACATTGTCAGTCGCTCCACACCCATACCAAATGCAAAACCGATATATTTCTCATGATCAATATTAACGTGCTTCAAAACATTAGGATGCACCATACCGCAGCCAAGTACTTCTAGCCAGCCGGTATGACTACAAACACGACATCCTTTTCCATTACACATCACACAACCAATATCCATTTCCGCAGAAGGTTCTGTAAAAGGGAAAAAAGAAGGACGGAAACGGACAGATAAATCTTCTCGCTCAAAAAAGTGCTGCATAAAATCTGCTAATACACCTTTTAATGCAGTAAAGTTTGCATTCTCATCAATCCACAATCCTTCTACCTGATGGAACATGGGCGTATGAGTTACATCAGAATCACAACGGTACACGCGTCCTGGAGCAATGAGTCTTATTGGTGGATCATTGTTTTGCATATAATGAATTTGTACTGGCGATGTATGAGTGCGTAACAAATCGCCGTTATCAACATAGAAAGTATCATGCATCGCCCGTGCAGGATGATTCTCAGGAATATTTAATGCGGTGAAATTATAAAAATCAGTTTCTATTTCTGGACCGGAAGCTACGGAAAAACCAATTGAACAAAACAAAGATTCAATACGTATTAAAGTTCGCGTTATCGGATGTAATCCACTGACACTTGCCCCTCTCCCAGATAAGGTGACATCAAGCGCATCTTCTGTTAGCTGTGCCTCCATCTTTTTTATCTGAATAGCCTCTCGACGACGTTTCAACGTGGTTTCAATTTGGTTCTTTGCCTGATTAATCCGACTACCCATAGCAGGACGATCTTCTGGCAAAAGCTTACCTAACCCTTTCAGCGATTCAGTTAGTACACCATGCTTGCCAAGATAGCGGGCCTTAACTTGCTCTAGTTCGGTCGCATCATCAATACTATCAAGCAGAATAATGGCCTCATTAACAATATCGTCCAGATTTTCCATAATAAAGTCGAAATATAGAATTAACTACAGAAACAACGCAAGAAAAAGGGAGGCTTGGGCATCCAAACCCTGCCTCCCTACAGTTTTTCTTTATCGCTTACCCGTTACACTACTAAATTTGCTTTAGCCTGCTCAGCAATTTTTTCAAAAGCGGGTTTATCAAAAACAGCCAGATCAGCCAAAACCTTTCTATCTATTTCAATACACCCCTTTTTTAAACCGTTCATAAAGACGCTATAAGACAAACCACATTCACGCGCTGCTGCATTAATACGTGCAATCCATAGTGCCCGGAACACTCTCTTGCGTTGACGACGATCTCGATAGGCATATTGTCCGGCCTTCATTACGGCTTGCTTAGCTATACGATAAACATTCTTACGGCGACCGCGATAGCCCTTAGCCAAATCCAATATTTTCTTATGACGTGCATGAGCAGTCACACCACGCTTTACTCTTGGCATCTTTATATCCCCTATGCGTAAGGTAACATGGCACGAATTGATCCAACATCACTCGGATGCACGTTGACAGTTCCTCTTAATTGACGTTTATTCTTTGTTGTTTTTTTAGTCAAAATATGACGTTTAAAAGCTTGCGAACGTTTTATGCTACCACTCGCTCTTACCTTGAAACGTTTTGCAGCACCACTCTTTGTTTTCATTTTAGGCATAACATAACTCCTACTTTAATATGAAGCCAGGTGCTTCCAAATCAGAAAACTTTTAAAACCTGGTAATCACTTATTATTACTTTCAACTACACATCAAAAGATTAAAACAATAAAATCTAAGAAGGTACCGTAGAACGGGAGACAGTATCTTTTGATTTCTCCTCTTGTGACTTGCCTACTTTTAAGTCTTTTTTCTTTGGTGACAACACCATTACCATTTGTCGTCCTTCCATTCTTGGAAACTGCTCCACTACTGCATAGGATTCCAATTCGTCTCTGACACGTTCTAGCAAACGTACACCAAATTCCTGATGCGCCATTTCACGTCCTCTAAAGCGCAAAGTAATCTTCACCTTATCTCCATCATTCAGGAAACTCATCAAGTTACGTAACTTGATGTTGTAATCTCCTTCATCGGTATTCGGTCGGAATTTAATTTCTTTTATCTGAACCTGCTTTTGCTTCAGTTTAGCATCGTGTTTTTTCTTGCTTTCTTGATAGCGAAACTTACCATAATCCATCAAACGACAGACTGGTGGTTGTGCAGTAGGCGCAATTTCAACCAGATCGACACCAGACTCTTCTGCTAAAGCGTTTGCATCAACAAGTGAGACTATGCCTATCTGTTCTCCCTCCAAACCAATTAAACGTACCTCTGGCACATCTATTTCTTGATTTATGCGTGCTGTTTTTTCCTGAGCTATGGCAATTCTCCAAATTATAAAAAATTAATTTACTTTAGTAGATATCTCTAGTTTAAGGTGTTCTATAAAATCCTGTAGTGTCATTTGACCTAAATTAGAACCTACTCGATTACGTACTGAAATCTTCTGTATTCTTACTTCTTCGTCACCGACAATAACTTGATAAGGTAACTTTTGCAAACTATGTTCACGAATTTTATAGTTTATTTTCTCATTTCTCAAGTCTAAGCTTACTCGAATACCATTATGCTTTAACTCGGCAGCCACTTCACGAGCATAATCTAATTGTCCTTGGGAAATATTCAGTACAATTACTTGATCAGGTGAAAGCCATAATGGAAATGCACCTCCATAGTTTTCAGTAAGAATACCAATGAATCTTTCCATAGAGCCTAAAATCGCTCTATGCAGCATCACTGGTATTTGCCGGGTATTATCGTCAGCGACATATTCCGCATGCAATCGATCTGGCATTGAAAAATCGAGCTGCAATGTCCCGCATTGCCAGATACGCCCTATACAATCCTTTAATGAAAATTCTATTTTAGGGCCATAAAAAGCACCTTCACCTGGTTGCAGTTCCCAATTGAGTTGCTTTTGATTTAATGCCGATTCAAGTGCTGCCTCTGCCTTATCCCATTGCAATTCCGATCCAACACGTTTAAGCGGACGAGTAGAAAGCTTAACTAGAATCTCATTAAAACCGAAATCAGCATAAACCTCAATTAACAAATTAATAAATCGTACAACCTCAATTTGGATCTGATCTTCAGTACAAAAAATATGAGCATCATCTTGTGTAAAAGCACGGACGCGCATAATTCCATGTAACGCACCCGATGCCTCATTTCGATGGCACGAACCAAATTCTGCCAATCTTATTGGCAAATCTCGGTAGCTCCTTAAACCCTGATTAAATACCTGAACATGTCCTGGACAATTCATTGGTTTGATAGCGAAACTACGTTCATCTGAGTTTGTCATAAACATATTTTCACGAAAATTCTCCCAATGTCCGGAACGTTCCCATAGTTCCTTATCCAGAACCTGTGGTGTACGTATTTCCTGGTAGCCATTATCGTTAAGAATATTGCGCATATATTGTTCAATTTGCTGCCAAAGCATCCAACCCTTAGGGTGCCAGAATACCATGCCAGGCGCCTCTTCTTGAGTGTGGAACAAATTTAATGCTTTGCCTAATTTACGATGATCGCGTTTTTCAGCCTCTTCTAAGCGGTGAATATAAGCTTTCTGTTCTTCTTTCTTGATCCAGGCCGTACCGTAAATTCTCTGTAACATCTCATTATGTGAGTCTCCACGCCAATAAGCACCAGCAACTTTCATCAGCTTGAATACTTTAAGCCTAGAGGTAGCAGGTACATGTGGTCCGCGGCACAAATCAGTAAAATCACCCTGACTATAGAGCGAAACTTCTTCATTTCCTGGAATAGATTCAATAATTTGTGCTTTGTAGTGCTCTCCTTGATTCTTAAAAAAATTGATAGCTTCAGAACGTTCCCAAATCTTTCTCTCAATTTTTAAATCTCGCTTACTAATCTCATGCATTCGTTTTTCAATAGCAGTCAGATCTTCTGGTGTAAAAGGTCGCTTATATGAAAAATCATAATAAAAGCCATCCTCGATTACTGGACCAATTGTTACTTGAGCTTCTGGAAACAATTCTTTAACCGCATGCGCTAATAAATGCGCACTCGAATGACGAATGATCTCAAGACCCTCCGCATCTTTCTCAGTAATTACTGATAAATCAGCGTTCCCTTCGATAAAACTATGCACGTCTATTAGCTTACCATTGACTCTACCCCCAAGCGCAGCTCGCGCAAGTCCGGAACTAATCGATGCAGCCACATCCAGAACTGTAACTGGCTGATCAAAAGTGCGCTCTGAACCATCCGGCAATCGAATGACTGTCACGAGTATTCCTTTAGATAATTAAAGTTTAATAATAAACACAAGTGCTTCAAAAAGGTTTTATTTTTCATAATTCAGGTAACAAAGTACAATCAATCAGAAAATAAATATTATATTATCGAAATATTTTCCCATAGCGCATTATGATGAGCAACCGAATACACAGCAAAATTCTTATGATTAAATTAAAATAAATATTCGTTCTATCCCAGAATCAATGAATGCTCTTTTGATTATTTCCTGTTTTGTACCAATCACCAATTTTTTTCAGGTTATTTAGAATCACGGGTGCGCTACCAATAGCAACAGCATCCACTAAACAGTACCACGCTGCCACTCCACTGGGCGGATTTCCCTGTGACCATCCGAAAACAGGTTCAATTGAAGCCCATTTCCAGGTTCCAGCAGCTGTGCCAATTATTTCCAGCCAGGTGCATATAAAAAAAGCGCCTAAGTAAACCATTGGTGAGCGGCCTTTAAATACGCAAATTACAAATATTAAGAATAATACCGCACCAACTTGGTCGCCTTGTTTAGGAATACCACTGATACCCCATAAAGACCATAATCCTCCTACGATAATAACAAATGTGGCGATTTTTCTAGCATATTTTAGAAAAAAACCAGAACGTGCAAGCTTCACTGCAGTCAGATAAACCATACCATGACCTGGCGGTACATAAAGTGGTACATTTTCAAATCTATATGTGTATCCCCCCATATAAATAGATGCAAAATGCTCACCCATTGTAGCAAACGCTACAGCAATTATGACTTGCATTCTAATTTCTTTATTTTCTCCAAACAATAGCGCTATTAAAAAAACCCATGCAATAATACCTAAAATATTTTGCATTTCTATACTGGCACTGCCATCTATAACCAGACTCACTGCCACACAAAAGAAAGTAAAGGCGGCTATAAAATAGTCACGCATATTATGAGCATAAGCAATATTAGCTTTCGGAAAATGACCTAACATATTTACCTCATTGAAATAAAAAACCCGCCACTAAGACGGGTTATCCAATTCTACAAATAGAGTAAAACTTTGAGTTTTACAACTCCTGCCTGAGAAATCAGCTATTACTTCATATTATCCCTAAATCCAGAATACGGTAATATCTCTAATTTAGACGAGACAGACCGTATTCTGAAAATTTAATACCAATTAACAACAGATAGAGTATTCAATCTACTGATCAATCAAAGATTATAAAATCAAGATAAAAAGATTATTCTATTCAACGTCTTCCTCATCCTCATCTTCATCTTCTTCCTCATCCTCGTCGTCATCATCCTCTGCCTCGACCTCTTCCTGCTTCAAGACTAACTTACCCGCTGCCAGACTCGCATTCAAGTCAGTCATAGGTGCATCTTCATGAACC
>CBDUPR010000034.1:0-30806 GCA_965369175.1 uncultured Nitrosomonas sp. | reverse complement strand
TAGAAACGATGATTGCTCAGGCGGTCGCGCCCCTCGTGGGCGCGTGGATTGAAACCAGCAGGCCATAGAAACGATGATTGCTCAGGCGGTCGCGCCCCTCGTGGGCGCGTGGATTGAAACCAGCAGGCCATAGAAACGATGATTGCTCAGGCGGTCGCGCCCCTCGTGGGCGCGTGGATTGAAACCAGCAGGCCATAGAAACGATGATTGCTCAGGCGGTCGCGCCCCTCGTGGGCGCGTGGATTGAAACAAGCCGATGCGTGATCGCCCTGGACGAAAAGAGGTCGCGCCCCTCGTGGGCGCGTGGATTGAAACCTCGCGCCATCGATTCTTTGTAGTGGTCTAATTTAAACGGACACCTCGATAGGTGGATAAAATCCACTTTAAGAGGACATACTAATGAAAGCACGCAGGAAATTTGACACTCAATTTAAATTGGAAGTTGTTCACATGATCAAGGATCACGACCTTAGTGTGAGCGAGGTCTCCAAAACGATGGGGGTGGGGGAAACAGCGATTCGTCGTTGGGTCGCGCAGTATCAGGCAGATCTTAACGGTCAACGCGGCATCGGTAAGCCGTTGACGCTTGAGCAGCAACGGATTCGAACCCTGGAGGCAGAGGTTCGACAATTGCGCTCTGATAACGACTTGTTAAAAAAAGCATCGGCCTTCTTCGCCCGGGAACTGAAATGACCTATCAGTTGGTTCAGCAGTGGCAGGAGAAGGCCGTACCCGTAACGCAGGCCTGTCGGGTCTTGGGCGTAAGCCGTGCGGGGTATTATCAACGCCAGCACCGAACGGCACCGGCCAGGGATGTGCAGGCGAGTGCTCAGGTGAAGGCGGCATTTATGGCCAGTGGCAAGAGCTACGGTAGTCGCCGTGTACGCAAGGCACTGGCGCAGCGTGGCGTTCCCATGGGGCGATTTCGTGTGCGCCGGCTCATGCGCGAGAATGGACTGCGTCCCATATGGAAACGTAAATTTATTAACACAACCGATAGCAAACACGACTACCCCGTGGCACCGAATTTACTTGACCGGCAGTTTAACGTGGCACAACCGAATCAGGCCTGGGTGTCGGACATCACGTATGTCCGCACCCGCCAGGGCTGGCTTTACCTGGCTGCCGTCATGGACCTGTACTCGCGCAAAATCATCGGTTGGGCCATGGCGCCCACTATGCCTGCTGAGCTCGTCGTCGCTGCGCTACAGATGGCGGTGCAGCAGCGTCGCCCAGAGCCAGGGCTCATTTTACACTCGGATCGCAGCAGCCAATACGCCTCAGATACGTACCAGGCACTGCTGACCGAATACGGTATGCGCTGCAGCATGAGTCGCAAAGGCAACTGCTGGGATAATGCCGCCATGGAGCGCTTCTTCCTGAATCTGAAAATGGAACGTGTTTGGCAGCGAGATTACGCTAACCATGCCGAGGCCAGAAAAGATGTGACGCAATACATTGTTGGCTTTTATAACGCAGTGCGCCTGCACTCCACGCTCGGGTATATCACGCCGGTTGATTATGAGTTACATGCTGTAGCAAAAAAACCTATCGCAGTGTCTGAAATTACTTGACCACTACAAATCATATGGACTCCATATTTGACAACACATATCAGAATGCGCTGGGTTATCCGGTTGGTCGCTGGAAAGCTCGAAGCCTAATGCGAAAAGCTGGCGTGCAAGTAAGACACCGGAAGAAGTACAAGGTGACCACTGACAGCGATCACAAACAACCGGTATTCGAGAACAAGCTGAACCGACAGTTTGATGTGGCTAAACCGAATCAAGTCTATGTTTGCGACATCACCTATATTTGGACCCGGGAAGGCTGGCTGTATCTGGCTGTTGTCATCGATTTATTTTCCAGGAAGGTGGTTGGCTGGAGCATGAGTTCAAGAATGAAAGCGAGGTTGGTTTGTGACGCATTGAGAATGGCTATCTGGCGGCGCCAGCCACAAGCAGGATTAATTGTACATTCGGATCGCGGATCGCAATATGCCAGCAGGCAATACCGAAGGATTCTGAAAATACATGGCCTTATGGGTAGCATGAGCCGCGTTGGAGACTGTTTCGACAATGCTGTGGCAGAAAGCTTCTTCGGTAGTCTTAAACAGGAGTGTATCCACTGGCGGCACTACCAAACCCGTCATGCGGCACAGCAAGATGTACTGCACTATATTTCCATGTTTTATAACAGCCATCGACTGCATTCATACTTGGGGTACAAAAGCCCGAATCAATATGAAATGGAAACAGAAATATTGAAAAAAGTCGCTTAACTGGGCTGTCCGTTTTTACTTGACCAGGTCAGCAACCTCCTTGCCAGCTATTTCAACGCTGGCAAAGCAAATTGTGAAGCTCTATCGCACACGCATGCAAATTGAAGAGTCATTCCGGGATGTGAAGAGTATTCTCTTTGGTATTGGCTTCGAACTCAATCTTACCCGCTTGGCCAGCCGATTACAAATCCTGCTATTGATCGCCATGATGGCTACTTTTGTACTTTGGTTACTGGGAATGACTGCACGACAGAACAACCAGCATCTGCACTATCAGGCGAATACTGTTAAAGATCGTCATGTACTCTCGGCTATCTATCTTGGTTTGAGGGTAGCCAATGATCAGCGTTTTGAGTTTCAGTTAAAAAACTTGAAAACAGTGCTAATCATTTTAAACCAGAGAGTGAGTGCTCATGGCGAAGGCTGGTAATTTCGTGGGGATTCCTCAGGGTCCGGACCCTTTAACTACGAATAATTTCAAGATTCCCATCGAGAGACAAGCATGATTCAATGCTCTGAGAGGAAGATTAGGGCGTGTGGACAATTAGTTTAATTTTCAAGATTCACAAAAGAGCTGTATGGTGATTCACTGTTTATAAGCTATGGGAGGGGCTTATGAATGGTGCGACGCTATGGATTGCGGGATGATCAGTGGCAACGGATTGAGCATTTGCTTCCGGGCCGGGAAGATACAGTTGGCGTAACGGCAAAAGATAATCGTTTGTTTGTGGAGGCGGTGATTTACCGATATCGGGCAGGCATTCCATGGCGGGATTTGCCGGAGCGTTTCGGAGACTGGAACAATATCGCCCGCCGTCACAAGCGTTGGTCCGATAGCGGCCTGTGGCAAAGGGTCTTTGAGCATTTGGTCGCTGATGCGGATAACGAATACGCCATGATTGACAGCACAATCGTCCGCACTCATCAACACGCAGCCGGAGCAAAAGGGGGACAAGGCGCAAGAATGTATCGGGCGGTCAAAAGGCGGTTTAACGACAAAAATAAACGCAACATGTGATGCACTTGACAATCCGACTGGCTTTCATCTAACGCCTGGTCAGGCCCATGATCTACAAGGCGCAGACGCCTTATTGTCTGACATCCTTTGTAAAGTAAAGGCGTTTCTGGCCGACAAGGCCTATGACGCCGCTGAACGTGTGCTTGATCTTCTTGATCAAGGCCGTTATATCGCCAAAATCCAACCGCACACAGCAACGTGAATACGATGAGGATATGTATACATGGCGGCATCTGATCGAAAATTTCTTCCAAAAACTCAAGCAATACCGCGCCATTGCAACCAGATACGATAAACGCGCCTCAACCTTCCTCGGTGCCATCTATATGGCCGCTTCTGTTATCTGGCTTAATTGACCACACGCCCTAGATATGGAAGAAATCAGACGGAGAGTCAAGCGAAGTGTTGGGTTAGCTATAAATGATGCTTAAACATGGTAAATAAATGCAAATTGACTTCACTTTTCCTTCTGCACATCTTGAGCTTTTTACTAACGAAGGGGAAGGCGCTTCTTCACGTTAATATTTTACAATCTGATGCGTATGGTGATGATCTTTGGCTGGCAGTTGAGCACGGCATAAGAGTAAATTTATGCATCCTGCTAAACCTTGCCCAGATGCTCCTGTAAGAATTTAATGAAGTGCTGTGTTTTTGCGGGCAGTAACCGGGTTTCCGTAACGGCGTAGACAGATATCGGAGCCCCATGCCATTGGGGTAGTACACGACGCAATCGCCCACTGACAAGATCATCAGCGACAATTTTTTCCCACATCATGATGATGCCCATATCGAGCGCTGCCAAACGGCAAATCATCCCGACACTGTTGAGCTTGAATCGGCTACCAATAGAAACTTCGGTGGTGTGCGCCCCATTGTATAGTGTCCACGTATTAGTCTTCATGATGCCCAGACACTCATGGTGCGCCAGATCGGCAGGCTCGGCAGGCTCTCCCGAACGGTCAAGATAACGAGGCGAAGCGTATAGGTACACAGGGAGCACGCCTAATAGACGTGCGATCAATTGCGAGTTCTCTGGTTCTCCAATGCGGATTGCAACATCGAAGGGCTCACTCACCAGATCGATCCGCCGTGACGTAAGATCGAAATCGAAGACGATGCCCGGATAGAGTCTTGCAAATTCGGCGATCAAGGGTGCCATGTAGGTCACGGTAAAGTCTACGGGCAACGAAGCGCGTAGCACGCCACTGGGCTGCTCGAGCATTTCGCCGAGTTGCTCGTGCGCGAGCTTGGCTTCATCGACGATGCGCTTACAGCGCTCGAAATAAATCTGACCAGCCTCGGTTAAAGTGATCCTGCGCGTTGTTCGATGCAAAAGACGCAGTCCGATCGTCTTCTCCAGCGCACTGATCCGTCGCGATAGGGTTGAGTTCGGCATCCCGATAATATCGGCAGCCCCGCGAAAGCTCCTGGCCTTGACAACTTCCACGAACAGGGCCATGTCATTCAAGAATTCCATATTCATTGCTCCATTAATGGATCAATCATATCCAAAAATCAGTCTTTATTCTATATAAGAAGCAGTGGACAATTCTACATTGAAAAATTCAGTGTAATCATCATGAATAATTGCATGAGAAACATCAAAAAGAAAGGGTGAACATTGAGCCGTTCGGCTTTATGTTGACCTTGTTGGAGCTGGCTCTATTACACCGGTACCAAGTGGGACTTAATAATGCACATACTTCGCTGAATCAGTCCCTATCTTGCAGGAGGTTCGATGCTTACAAGGTACCTTATCCATCAAATAGGGTAAATTGAACTCGGGCTGGTAAAAAGTAAGGTTATTACAAATTTTACAGGGAGTTATTTTATGAAGCATATTATTAATGCAGTTGCTATTGCTTTGTTAGTTGTGCTGATAACCGCGTGTGGTCGTCCTTCGGTGACGATTAATGAAAGAGAAAGGGAAAATTATGAAAAAAAACTTGCTGGTGAAGAAATAGTGTGTGCATACGGACTGGATGCTAATGGATCATGCCTGAAAGAAGGTGATGATGGCATCTGGTATTAATGGCTGTTACCCTTTCTGTAACAAAAAAACCAGAATCTATGTTTTAAGCTATATTTGAGCCCAAATCCTTTAATAATGTGAAAATAGGTTTTTTATAACTCGGTCTAAGAATCACAATTATTTGATCTTTTGTGCTCACTTTCCTTAATCACCTAGCGAACCGCAGATAAATAAATGTTTAGATTTATACTCTTTATTGAAAAGGATATGAGCACGAATGTCTACCTTAATTGAATGGCCGGTAAAATCTAAGGAACTGCATAGTAATCATTTTGACTCGACAATCTGGAATGATTTTCAGTTCAGACCCGATGATATTGTCATTGCAACATATGCTAAATCAGGCACAACTTGGACCCAGCAAATTGTAGGACAATTATTATTCAATGGCGACCCAGATCTGGCAGTAGCGGAAATGTCGCCGTGGCTTGACCTACGCGTACCTCCCAAAGCAATAAAATTACCTCAGGTAGAGGCACAAAAGCATCGCAGGTTTTTAAAAACGCACCTGCCTATTGATGCGCTGGTATATTCGCCTAAAGCAAAGTATATATATATTGGCCGTGATGGCCGGGATGTTCTGTGGAGCCTATATAACCATTACTCCAACGGAAATCAAGCTATGTATGCGGCATTAAATGATACTCCAGGGCTAGTAGGTTCCCCTTTCACGCCGTTGCCGACAGATATTCGCAAGTGTTGGCATGACTGGATGGACAAGGACGGTTACCCTTTCTGGCCATTCTGGGAAAATATTCGCTCCTGGTGGAAGATTAGAGAATTACCCAACCTCTTGCTCCTTCATTTCAATGATCTCAAACGCGATATGCCGGGAGAAATGCGTCGAATTGCACGCTTTCTCAATATTCCCATTAATGAGGACAGATGGCCTTTTATAGTCGAATATTGCTCATTCGATTGGATGAAAAATAATGCCACGAGAAGTGTGCCGCTAGGTGGTGCGTTCTGGGATGAAGGCGCAAAAGTATTCATTAACAAAGGTGTGAATGGCCGTTGGATTGATACCCTGACTGCGAACGACTCAGCTCAGTATGAAGCACGGGCAGTAAAAGAATTGGGACTCGAATGCGCACACTGGCTCGCAGGAAAATCTTGAAATATCCTAGGTGTTTAGTCCCACGGTGTGCTGGAGTAATATACAGCCAGATCGGCTCGAGAAATAGACAATGCCTTTTGATATCAATATTCAAGTGATGACGAAATATAGACAAAAAAAGAGCCCAGCAGAAAAATCGCCTTGTTCAGCGAATGATCGATGATTTTGCTTCGGAAAGCATAGGCAGAATAAAAGTGATCCTAGTCGCTGGGTTGATGATTATTGCCGTGAATCTGCAATCTCGGCAACACGACATGCAATAAGCAGTATGATTCTATATCATATGAAATGGAATCATATCATATGATATGTTTGCCGAATGATTGAAGGAATCAAAATAACTACCGACTGGTAAACCGGCATTGATTGAACTACTTTGGATACCGTGCTAGAAGATGGTACTGACCGTGGCAACTGATACTTAGAGGAAAGATTGGCTGATGACATCGTTATATCCTCCCACTATTGTCTCACGTGATTGAAGGCGTCTTTATTATCCGATCGAACATTACAAAATGGCATCATACTTTGTTTGAATCAGAAACAACCTTATTTGCTGATCAATGCGACTGAATAATGCCACCGAGCAAATGTGCAAATTTGTGTTCGAAAATGATCTGCACGGGGACTTAACGGTGCGGGTTTACTAAGGTCTAGTACTTATTCGATATGATATGACATGATTTCATTTCGTATCATATTGCTTAATTAATTCATTGATTTTCTTACCGATCATATCCTTTTGTACGCGCAAACAAAAAATTTGCATACTGTCCGAAGTATTATCAGCGATATTTCGGTCAAAGTTATCGGATCTAAATTCAACAACGATTAACCTTCCTGAGGCGGTTAACCAAACCATAAGCTTCTCATGAAGCGCAAGAACAACTATTACACTCGTTTTTTTCCGAAATGATGGCTCTGCAAGGCTAGGTGCTGATCCTTCCAACGCTACGTCTCGGATAACTTCTTGAATCCGCAAGGATCGTACGGGAGGCGCTGCACACTCCAATCCAGCGAGCCACGCAACCAGTGGTTCGGAAAAGCTTACGTACACAATACGGCTTATCACAACCAAGCTATGCGCAGTAGCGCACATTGGATAAAGTTCGCCCGAAGTGTAAACGGTCGCTGCCACTCACTCCACAGAGTTCATGTTCATCGTGGCCCAGCGCGCAAGCTCAGACTCCAGGTGGCAAGGGCAGTCCCATTTCAGCGGCGAGCATGGACCCGGAACGGCTCAGCGCCTGCTTCCAAGGCCTCGTTCGCCATTTCGGGGTATCGGATCTGGTGTTGCAAATCGATGTTAGTCAGCATGATGGTCTCCTGAAATTAACCTCTATACCTATACCTTTGTCTGAGGCGAAGAAAATAATGATGAACTTGAACGGCGTCCCTCGTATACTCTTATATGATATGATATGATATGAATCCATATTGCCTCATATCATATGAGATTGCCGTGTATGAGCTTACTAACCGCCCTCGCCTAAATCACCTTCGCTTTCCTGTCCTCGATGCTAGACATGAATCCAGATTCAGATCGAGAAATAGACAATATTTTTTGATACGACTATTCACTACTGAAGCCAACAAATATGTTGCGGGGGAATGGAAGCGCCAGCATATTTCGCCATACTTGCTAAACTGGGTAGAGCGTTATCATGCCCGCAGGAGAAGTCAATCATGAGATATTTAAGGCAATTAGTTTGGATCACAATTGTGACGCTGGTTTTAGCGGGATTGAGCGCTACTGCCATTGCTCATCCGTAAACCAGAATAATCCGTCCATGATCCAATCCCTCCCTCAGAGCATTCAATTATGCTTGTCTTTCAATCGGAATCTTGAAATTATTCGTAATTAAAGAGTCTGGATCCTAGTAATTGATTAATTTCTCCACAATCCCTTTTAAATTACAACTGTGTTGTTGCCCAAAAAAAGAATCTGAACATGAATCGATTTTACGCTTCAAAAATCCAGAGAGTACGTCTTCCCTTCAGAAGAACCAAAATTATCAGGTTCGGTTAGCGTTGCCTAAATGATAGGCAACGCTAATTTTCATTTACCCTGCACAACATAGAACAGTTATCCACAGTCTTACCCCCTATATTTGTGAGTAATCGGCTAACGCTATTACCTGATCAATCACTAATCGTTGCTTCGCGCTGATGCGGCAATTTAACCAACCGAGGCCAGCGATCATGTATCCAGTGATATTCAGGCGGTGTGTTGACCGTAACCACATAGACCCGCTGCTCTCCGTTTCTTTCTGCCAGAAGCCCCTGAATCACCATTTTGGGGACTGTCTCGTAATAGCATTTCCCGAAATTTCGGTTGTTAATAATCAATAAGTTGTATAGTAAGAAGCGGATAAATTCTACATTACGAGACAGTCCCTTTTGGTATCCAGTGAGTTTGCTTCTCATGATCTTTCTCCATGAAACTATCGGCGGCTATAAGCACCGGCCTTGAGTGCCAAGGCTTCCATTTACCTATTTTTATTGATTCGATTCTTGCCCAGCCACCATTGGGAAAGCACCCTCGATCCTGATCTTTACGCCTTCCCCAGATAATCCAGGTCACTCCGCCATTTCGCAGCCTGATGGGTAACCGGACATCCAATTGCGGAAAATATATTTTTTGATGCTGGAATTCAATACCACCACACATAAACTAATTGCTATGCTAACGCCCACGGCCTCTAAGTTTTATCCACCCGCCATCTTCCGTAATCGCGCCTGTTCTGATTTTCCCGAACAAACTGTCCTGATGTCCTCTAAAATGAACATATCCCTCCTCACAAAGTGTGAAGGCTTTTTCAGAACCATTCATAGCGATGACATCCCGTAACACCCCATGTTCAACTGCGCTTATCAATTTAGAGTGTCTGACATTGCTCCTATTCGTCACTGCAAAAACCGAGGCTATCCCGGAATTTCTGGCAAAACGCCGCAAATGTCCATGCAGTAGATGATCCGATCTTTCTAGAATGGATAACGGTACTTCTCCAATCGCACAAACCCGCCCAGGGGAGCTTATTCCAATTAAAACCAGGTGCTGATCTGGAAGTTTTAATAATTGCCCAACCTGGGCAAGCTCAAATGGATTTGTAATAATCCTATCCAGTGCAGCATGATCTTTATAGGGATTATTTTCATATCCCCCAACCAATCCTGCTACATCACAGAAACGCTCAACCTCCCCATTCTGATAAATCACACTATATTCATTGGTATCAATCACCGTATGGCCCCTAAAGCCAGGAATACGCGTGTTATATTGAGCTGTTAAGGTTAAATCACTCAGTGAAGGGGTAGAAATGCCTGATGGGTGATTATGCAAGAGCCAGTAACCATCTGCTTGCGCTCTTTCCCAGGTGTTTTTTATGTAATCCGCAATCCAATCACTCAAAAAAACTGCACCAGGCAACCGTGAGCTGATAGCCGTGTGATGCACGATTCTGTCCTTCTGTGTATAGAAAACCCTGAATGTTTCAAACCGGGGATCCCGTAGCACTTGCGCCAGCACCGCAAGATCGCGAGCTGATCTGACTCTTTTGCCTAAGAGGGCTGATCTCCCTTTTTCTCTGAAGTCACGCGAGAAATTACTACCAAGTAGGGAGCCACCCGCCCATCGAGCATGAAGTTCAAGTCTGTCGGTATAGACGCTTCTTCCTGTTTCTTTTTGTTGCTCAGTGGTACCTTCACGCGTTTCAACTTTTTCGTATGTAGTGGTCTAATTTAAACGGACACCTCGATAGGTGGATAAAATCCACTTTAAGAGGACATACTAATGAAAGCACGCAGGAAATTTGACACTCAATTTAAATTGGAAGTTGTTCACATGATCAAGGATCACGACCTTAGTGTGAGCGAGGTCTCCAAAACGATGGGGGTGGGGGAAACAGCGATTCGTCGTTGGGTCGCGCAGTATCAGGCAGATCTTAACGGTCAACGCGGCATCGGTAAGCCGTTGACGCTTGAGCAGCAACGGATTCGAACCCTGGAGGCAGAGGTTCGACAATTGCGCTCTGATAACGACTTGTTAAAAAAAGCATCGGCCTTCTTCGCCCGGGAACTGAAATGACCTATCAGTTGGTTCAGCAGTGGCAGGAGAAGGCCGTACCCGTAACGCAGGCCTGTCGGGTCTTGGGCGTAAGCCGTGCGGGGTATTATCAACGCCAGCACCGAACGGCACCGGCCAGGGATGTGCAGGCGAGTGCTCAGGTGAAGGCGGCATTTATGGCCAGTGGCAAGAGCTACGGTAGTCGCCGTGTACGCAAGGCACTGGCGCAGCGTGGCGTTCCCATGGGGCGATTTCGTGTGCGCCGGCTCATGCGCGAGAATGGACTGCGTCCCATATGGAAACGTAAATTTATTAACACAACCGATAGCAAACACGACTACCCCGTGGCACCGAATTTACTTGACCGGCAGTTTAACGTGGCACAACCGAATCAGGCCTGGGTGTCGGACATCACGTATGTCCGCACCCGCCAGGGCTGGCTTTACCTGGCTGCCGTCATGGACCTGTACTCGCGCAAAATCATCGGTTGGGCCATGGCGCCCACTATGCCTGCTGAGCTCGTCGTCGCTGCGCTACAGATGGCGGTGCAGCAGCGTCGCCCAGAGCCAGGGCTCATTTTACACTCGGATCGCAGCAGCCAATACGCCTCAGATACGTACCAGGCACTGCTGACCGAATACGGTATGCGCTGCAGCATGAGTCGCAAAGGCAACTGCTGGGATAATGCCGCCATGGAGCGCTTCTTCCTGAATCTGAAAATGGAACGTGTTTGGCAGCGAGATTACGCTAACCATGCCGAGGCCAGAAAAGATGTGACGCAATACATTGTTGGCTTTTATAACGCAGTGCGCCTGCACTCCACGCTCGGGTATATCACGCCGGTTGATTATGAGTTACATGCTGTAGCAAAAGAACCTATCGCAATGTCTGAAATTACTTGACCACTACACTTTCCGCCACGCCGTGCGTCGCGCCCCTCGTGGGCGCGTGGATTGAAACTGAAAATCTGGACATGGCAGGCGTTCAGCTGGACGTCGCGCCCCTCGTGGGCGCGTGGATTGAAACAGACCATTCGTAACTGAAAGAACCGTTCCACTGTCGCGCCCCTCGTGGGCGCGTGGATTGAAACCAGGTGATCGAAAAACTTTTAATGTGCCGATTTTGTCGCGCCCCTCGTAGGCGCGTGGATTGAAACCTCATGGTCGAGACCGAGTAGCCGACCGTGGATGGTCGCGCCCCTCGTGGGCGCGTGGATTGAAACAAACGTCCCTAAATATGCATCTAATCCCGTGCGTCGCGCCCCTCGTGGGCGCGTGGATTGAAACCAGATAACCGTCTTTGGTCTCACGGGTTGGCCCGGTCGCGCCCCTCGTGGGCGCGTGGATTGAAACCATTACAACCTCGTAATACCTTGATCTTTCTGGTCGCGCCCCTCGTGGGCGCGTGGATTGAAACACTTTAAAACCCGTTAATCTAGGCGAGGACGCAAGCAGATGGATATCTATCCATTGGATTTTACGTACCTTTGTTGGGATTTACCCGATGGACTCCATAAAAATCAACATACATCATCCTTCTGACAACAAGAATAGACACAATTATTGGATAAAAACAAACAGTCTGATATCTTGTCCAATTCAGCACAATATATCTGGAATATTGCCTGTTATGCGTATTACATGGAAAAACTGCTTCAATACTGAAAAGCAAGCTTACCTGCCCATATCCGTTGTGATTGTCAATCATAATGCCGGGCTGTTATTAATTACCTGCATTCAAGCTGCACTCAGACAAGCCGCTGCTCAGATCATCGTCGTTGACAATGCATCCTCCGATGCAAGCCTGGCTGCATTAAGCCGTCATTTTCCTGCAGAAAGCCGCCTGACAGTAATCCGCAATACTCATAATACCGGTTTTGCAGCGGGCTGCAATCAAGGATTGTATGTAGCCACGGCGCCTTATGTTTTGTTCCTGAATCCGGATTGCATCCTCGCGGAAAACACACTCAAGCGCCTGCTTCGCGTGCTTGAATCCGACCCATGCATCGGTATGACAGGTGGAAGACTCATCAGTCCGGATGGCACCGAACAGGGTGGCGGGCGGCGCGCCATTCCGACACCGTGGCGTTCCTTCGTACGTGCCTTTGGTTTATACCGTCTGGGGAAATACTGGCCGCATCTGTTTTCTGACTTTCATTTACATCAACAGTCCCTGCCCCGCACACCCATTGAAGTAGAAGCCATTTCAGGGGCATTGATGCTGACACGACAAACCGCCATCCAGGAGATCGGCGTCTGGGATGAGCATTATTTTCTTCATTGTGAGGATCTCGATTGGTGCATGCGTTTCAAGCAAAAGAACTGGAAGATCTGCTTTGTACCCGATGCATCTGCCTTACATTATCAAGGTACCTGTAGCCGTACACGTCCGTTTTTTGTTGCCTGGCACAAGCACAAGGGCATGTTGCGCTTTTACCAGAAATTCTTCCGCCATCAATACCCCGGATTATTGATGTGGCTAGTCGCATGGGGCATATGGCTGCGCTTCGGCGTCCTGGTCCTGCTGTATGGTGTTCGACACCTCTACCAGCAGTTCAAAACAAAACATGCTTGAACGACAGGCAGGCGTACTCGGCGCCACGAGCCTGGTGGGCGAGTGCCTATTGCGCCAATTAACGCAAGATCAATGGCAGGTGACCGCTTTCTCACGCCAGCCGGTTACACAATCTCATACTCAAATTAGCTGGCAACAGCTGGATAGTCCTGCTCAAACCAGGCCCCATCCTGACCCGCACAAGAAAATCGCTACCTGGTTTTGTATTGCGCCAATCTGGATATTACCGGCCCATTTCAATCTATTACTCGCGCACGGTACACGACGCATTATCGTATTGTCATCTACCAGCCGTTTTACCAAAAACAATTCTTCTGATCCAGGCGAACAGGCGATAGCGCGTCGTCTGGCAGATCATGAGGCACAGCTTAGCCGCTGGGCGGCTGCCAACGAGATAGAATGGATCATTCTACGTCCCACACTGATTTATGGTTATGGACGTGATAAAAACATCACCGAGATAGCCCGTTTTATTCGTCGTTTTGGTTTTTTTCCGTTACTGGGAGCCGCTCACGGATTACGTCAACCCATCCATGCCGAAGACGTCGCGGCAGCCTGTTTAGCAGCGCTCACTGCGCACCATGTGAGTAATCGGGCTTATAATCTTACCGGCCTGGAAACGCTCAGTTATCGCGACATGGTGCAGCGGATCTTTACTGCATTGGGCCAACGCCCCCGTCTATTGACTGTCTCCCCTTATTTCTTTCAACTGGCAATAAAAGGGCTACGCTCTTTACCCCGCTATCGACATTGGACGCCCGCAATGGCAGAGAGAATGAACACCGATCTGGTGTTTGATGATTCTGATGCGAGACGGGATCTGCATTTTTCCCCCCGACCACTTAATCTCACGATCAAAGAGCTGATCACCAGAAACTGATGACAGAACAGGATAAAGAATCACTCGTTTCGATGGAGAATGACCCGACATCGCTCCTATCACAGGATAAGTCGGTTATTCCCGTGCAGGCCGGAAATAAAGTAAATATCACGATTAATCTGCGTCATATTCCACTACTGGAAAAATTGCCTCCCGACGAAATGAATCGGATTAAAAAAGAATTGAGTCTTCGATATTATGCACGGCGAGAAATGATTATAAAAAAGGGAACCCAGGGTGACAACCTGCTATTTCTGTTATCGGGTAGACTGCAAGCCATTGAGTTAACCGATGAAGATAGAGCTATCGGATTAAGTTTATTGTCCCCCGGTGATTTTTTTGGTGAAACCGCACTGATTAATCAATCATCATATACGGCCTCGGTCGTAGCTTTAAGCAAGGCATTGGTCGCCTTTCTACCTGGAAAAACAGCGTTGCACCTCTTCACGCACTCACCTTCAGTCGCCCACCAGATTCAATCTCATCTGGCAAAAAAAGTGCAGCGCGATCATAAGTTTCGTGCCTTGCTTAGCATCAATAATACAGCCAAACGTATTTTCGGTTTCCTGGTGCTCATGAAACAAAAAACGGCTGAAAAACAGGAATCAGTAGAAAATCTACCCACTCATCAGGAAATTGCAAACATGATCAACACCAGTCGTGAAACGGTCACCAGAACATTACTCGCGCTGGCACATCAAGGCATTATTCGCAAGGATGCACACCGCCTGATTATTGTGAATCCCGAAGCATTAAAGAAGCTGGTAAAAAGTTCGGAAAAACCCGAAAATTAATCAGGATACAACTAAATATGTGACACATATCACATTCTAATGTATCCTCTGCCCAAGTTTATTTTCAGGAATTGTTTGTATCCACATTCAGCAACCCACTATTCTTTCAGATGAAATCGAAATTTAAAATTCCTAAAAATGAAATTGCACAGACGTTAATCAGCTTTAAACATGCTTTTCGCACAGTCGGCGTTTTCAGCGCGGTGATTAACATGCTGATGCTCATGCCTGCCATCTATATGCTGCAATTGTATGACAGCGTCATAACCAGCCGCAATGAAATGACCCTGCTGATGCTGACACTGATCATGCTGGGCGCTTATATTTTCATGGGTGCGCTGGAATTTGTACGCAGCTTCGTGCTCATTCGTATCGGGGCACAGCTCGATGTCAAACTGAATAAACGGGTTTATACCGCCGCTTTTGAAGAAAGCCTGAAACGAGGCGGGGGTAACGCGGGACAGGCATTAAAGGATTTAACCAATTTACGCCAATTCCTTACCGGAAATGCATTGTTTGCTTTCTTTGATGCTCCCTGGTTTCCCATTTATCTGCTGGTCATCTTCATGTTTCATCCCTGGCTGGGTACTTTTGCTTTATGCGGCACAGCCATTTTGATCACACTTGCTTACGTCAACGAAAAAATCTCACATAAGCCTTTGACAGAAGCCAGTTCGATGGCCGTTGCATCAACGACACTGGCCACTAATAACTTACGTAATGCCGAAGTCATTGAAGCCATGGGAATGTTGCCCAATCTGCAAACACGCTGGTATCAATTACACAGTCGCTTCCTGAACCTGCAGGCCGATGCGAGTGAAAAAGCCGGCATTGTTGGTGCCATTACAAAATTCACTTCGGTTTCGTTACAATCCCTTGTACTGGGACTGGGCGCTTTATTGGTTCTGGATGACATCATTTCACCCGGCATGATGATTGCCGCCTCCATTCTGATGGGCAAGGCACTGGCACCCGTACAGCAACTGATCAGCACATGGAAACAACTGGGCAGTACGCGCAGCGCTTATGAGCGTCTGACCCAACTACTGGAAGACAATCCTGCCCGTGAGCCCGGAATGGCACTGCCCAAGCCAAAGGGGGCTATTTCAGTTGAAAATGTAACCGCAGCGCCACCCGGTGTTTCGGTGCCGGTCATCAAGGGACTCAATTTCTCACTGGCCCCAGGTGATGTATTGGGCATCATCGGTCCCAGTGGATCCGGGAAATCAACACTGGCACGCTTACTGGTCGGCGTATGGCCCGCTGCAAATGGCAAGGTGCGCCTGGATGGCGCTGATATTTATATGTGGAACAAGGATGAATTAGGACCACACGTTGGCTATCTCCCGCAGGATATCGAGTTATTCAGTGGCACAATTACAGAGAATATTGCCCGTTTTGGTGAGATTGATTCAGAAAAAACCATTCAGGCATCCCAGCTAGCCGGCGTACATCAAATGATTCTGAATATGCCCAAAGGTTATGACACGGTGCTGGGTGATAGCGGCGCAGGACTCTCCGGTGGACAAAAACAGCGTATCGGACTGGCCCGCGCCCTATATGGCGATCCGTCATTGATCATATTGGACGAGCCCAATTCAAATCTGGACGATATTGGCGAACAAGCACTCCTGGCAGCCATTGTAAAGTTACGTCAACACGGTAAAACCATTATATTGATTACGCATCGAACCAACATCATTAGCGTCACCAGTAAATTGTTGTTGTTAAGAGAGGGTATGGCGCAGATGTTTGGCCCCAGCGATCAGGTGTTAGCCGCATTAGCGAAACAACAACAGCAGGCGCTTCAGGAAAAACAAGCCGTCAAAAAAGAAACAACGCAGCAGCAGGCCATTCAAACCGTGAATATAGCTGACTAGAAAACCCCGTAAATATTGATATACAACCGCCCTGCACGGCCAACATGAATTAAAACAGTGCGGGTAATCGAACAGGAATGATCATGAAGCTTTTGGCTGATGAAACAGAAACCCCTATGGATAAGTCACCAGCTGACATAGCCAGTCAGGTAAAAACCGATGAAACCATACACACCCGGCTTGGCTGGTGGATTGTGCTGGCTGGCGTGGGCGGCTTCTTATTATGGGCTTTTCTTGCGCCACTGGACAAAGGGGTTCCTCTCTCCGGCACAGTGACTGTCGCCAGTAACCGCAAGGCGGTACAGCATCAGACCGGGGGCATTATTGACCGTATTTTAGTCAAAGAAGGAGAGCGCGTCAGTGCCGGCCAGGTATTACTGCAAATGAATGATATTCAAGTCAGGGCGCAAGCGGAAATTACGCGCAGCCAGCTTTATGCTGCCCGGGCCATAGAAGCCAGGCTACTCGCTGAGCGGGATGAAAAAGATGAAATAGCGTTTCCAGCGGCATTATTAATGCTCCAGGATGACCCCCGTATCGCAAGCAATCTGCTCATACAGAAACAATTATTTATATCACGCAAATTATCAATACAGCACGAACTGGCCGCTCTTGACGAAAATGCCGCCGGCTTAAAAGTACAGCTACAGGGCCTCCAGGCATCCCAGACGAGTAAACAGCAGCAGCTACAGTTTCTGGATGAACAGCTGCGCGGTTTGCGCGATCTGGCCCAAGATGGCTTTGTTCCACGCAGTCGTGTATTAGAGCTAGAGCGCGCCGCGGCTCAATTAAATAGCGAAATTTCTACCGATATCGGCAACATTGGTCGCATTCAACGCCAGATAGCAGAATATAAACAGCATCGTATTTATCGACAGCAGGAGTATCAAAAAGAAATCCGGCAGCAATTATCCGATATTCAGCGCGAGGCGGAGGGACTGAATAGCCGACTGATGAGCCAGGATTTTGAATTAGCCAATGTCCTCGTTAAAGCACCGGTTGACGGCATTGTGGTCGGGATGAATGTCTTCACGCAGGGGGGCGTCGTAGGACCCGGCTTTCTGCTGATGGATATCGTCCCAAGCGAAGATATGCTGGTCATCACCGGAAAGGTACCGGTTCACCTGATCGACAAGGTTCACACGGACCTGCCGGTGGATCTAATCTTCTCTGCTTTTAATCAAAACAAAACACCGCATATCCCCGGTATCGTCACCCGGGTATCTGCCGATCGTCTGACTGATGAGCGCACCGGCGACCCTTACTATAACCTGGAAGCCAAGGTAACACCGGAAGGAGTTGAGCAGCTTGCCAAGCTTGAAGTACGGGCAGGTATGCCAGTCGATGTTTTTATTAGAACGGGCGAACGCTCATTAATCAGCTATCTGCTTAAACCTATCCTGGATCGCATGCATTCATCCATGAGTGAAGAATAACCGTGATGTCATTCACCCGTAACAGACGTTTAAGCCTGCCGTTAATTGTCCTGCTTTTACAGACTGGCTATGCCCAGGCCCTTGGCCTGCTGGATGCGTATGAAGCAGCCTTGAAAAATGATGCTACTTATCAGTCAGCGATACATGAGAATGAAGCAGGCCAGCAGGCAGCTGCAATCGGTCTCGCCGGTTTATTGCCTAATTTATCAATCAGCCATACTCAAAGTAAAAACACCGGAACGCGTACGATTACCGGAACGGCAAATTCGGCGGGTGCGCAGCCACTGGATTTTGATAGCCAGATCAGCACATTATCCTTGCGTCAGCCACTACTTAATCTGGAAGCGGTGGCTGGCTATCGCCAGGGAATAGCACAGGCGAATTCCAGCCAGGCCAAATTTACCGGTCACAGCCAGCAACTATTGGTACGGCTGGTGGAAACCTATATGGAAGTCCTACTCGCACAAAATCATTTGCAACTCGTTCAGACGCAGCATGATGCGCTCGCAGAATTAAAGCGGGTCAATGAACACATGTTACTAAAAGGAGAAGGGACCACCACTGATGTACTGGAAACACAATCCAAATATGCGCTCGCGCAAGCGCAAATTATTGAAGCCCAGGATGAATTAGAAGTCTCACGTCTCAAGTTGGCAACCCTCGTTGGAGAAGAAGTCACGCAACTGGATCGCTTGTCAGATCACTTTCAAGTACAAGCCTTACAACTACCCGACTATGACAACTGGCAAGCACTCGCACTGGACCGCAACGCTCAACTTGTCACCCAGCGTCATACCGTCACGTCCGAGAAAGAGCAGATCAGAAAAAGCCATTCCGGGCATGCCCCGCGCATTGATCTGGTCGCCAGTCTGAGCAGAAATAAATCCGCATCATTTGTTACAGCCAACCAGGATGTCAATCTGGCTACTATCGGAGTCGAAGTTAATATTCCCTTATATGCAGGCGGACGCGTCAGCGCTATTACCAGCCAGGCAACAGCAAATCATGCCCGTGCCGAAGCGGATTTAGATGCCATGACCCACAATGTGCTGGTTGAGCTGCGCAAGCAATACAAACTGATATCGAGTAGCGTCAGAAGAATAGCATCATTGGAACTGGCCGTTGAATCTGCTCGTTTACTCGTTCAAGCCACTCAAAAAAGTATCCAGGGAGGGGTGCGTATCAACCTGGATTTGCTGAATGCACAGCAACAGTTATTTACCGCCCAAGGGGACCTCGCACAGGCAAGATACAATTACTTACTCGCCTATTTACGTTTACAGCTCACTGCGGGCACGCTGGTTCTGGATGATCTGCGGAAAATTGCAACGTACTTTACTGCGGAAAACTCAAGTAATTAGTATCAAGGCGTATCTCAAGGCGTATCTTTAGGCAGCGCATTCTTTAATGCGGCTTGATAAGTCAGTTTGGCCGTGCTCGCAATAGCGAGCTTGGCTTTGAGTTGCGCAATCTCATTATCCACAAACCTAAGATTGGTAATCTGTATTTTTGCTTCATCACTTAACGATGACAACGGATACTCAGTCCCATCAATCGTGATTTTTTGTTCGCTATCAGCCATCTTAATCCCTTGATTCATTTGATCCCGCCATTGTAGCAGATGCCTAACCGTAAGCCAGTCGCAATAGGTAAATTTCGTAGCCAATCAGGCAGCTGTAGCTGACCAATAACATATATTTCAGGTGTCTGACCCGTATTTTCTCTGTCAACAGGACATCATGATGAATGATCAAGAGTATCAACGCCAAACCGGTCAGTATCAATTTAACACTGACAAATGTTGTTACACCGGCTTCAATCAGAACCGCCATCAGCCCATTCAGCTCCACGCCACCATTGGCCAGTATCGCTAATGTAAACGCAGCATCAAGGCCACTCAGTACGAGGATGCCGATTGCGCACAACACCAGACGACTGCTATAGCGATCCACATACGCAGCGCAACCTTTATTTGCCCTGCGTTCGCCCATACGTCGACCTGCTTTAATGCCCAGATGATAAATGCAGAAAAATGGCATGCTGGCACGACGCGTCTGATATCGACAATCAACCACTTCAGTCATAGTGACCTTCATGTTCGCCTCCTTAAAGAAACAATATAGAGCGCTGAAATTTGATGATACGCTTTAGCCGTATTTCAACGAAAACAAAGACGCTCGATCCGATTCCTGATTGGCATATATCTATAGCAGCGTGTCTTTTTTGAATAACGGCAGCAAGACAACCCGATATCCATCACACCGCTAAAGTTTAATAAAGTTTAGTTCCGCACTCTACGAATTGCAACACACCCGTTCCACACGGTTTCCAGTCAAACCCAGCCAATACGACAGAGAATATCCGTGAAGATAAAATAAAGTTGACAGCATACCCCATAACGAGTTGTAATAAGCGGTTCTATTGACTACAGAAATTAGAGAGAAAAATGAAACGGACCTATCAACCATCTGTTATTCGCAGAAGGCGTACACATGGTTTTCTTGTACGCATGAAAACGCGGGGCGGCGCAGCAGTTATTCGAGCACGGCGGGCTAAAGGGCGCGCCCGTCTCGGTGTTTAAACCTTATTTGATAGCCAGAATAGAATTATTAGCTTTGTAAAGGTTCATTCCCTATCAAAAAACCGTCGATTACATAAGGCGGAAGAATTTTCTGCGGTGATGCGTGCTCAATGCAGCGCCAGCGGTGACTTTCTCCAGCTGTATGCTAAACCCAATGAGTTTACATTTTCACGATTGGGATTGATTGTTGCAAAAAGAATTGAACGACGAGCAGTAAGGCGTAACCGAGTAAAACGTGTATTACGGGAAGCATTTCGTATGACTCAGCAGGACTCAAATGTCAGAAAAATGGACTGGGTAGTCCGTCTAAGACGACCTATCACCAGAAATCATTCATTCCACCTAGCTATTGAAGTCAAACTACTGATGCTTCAGCTACTACAACAATGTCGCGACTGATTATCAGCTTTATCAAATTCTATCAGTATTGTATCAGTCCATTGCGGCCGCCTTCCTGTCGATTTAGTCCAACCTGCTCACAATATGCTTGTGAAGCTTTAACAAAACATGGACTAGTACGGGGAATATTGCTGAGTATCTGGCGTATATTGCGTTGTAATCCATGGAGTCGTGGTGGTTACGAACCTGTTCCCTAGCGCATTACAATTTATTCGCAAAAATTGTTTATCAAATAGCGCGTAAAACTTCGTCCTTCAGGGCGGAGATATAAGCGCACAGGCGAAGCCTGTTTAATGCGGTCTTTGCTGTTCTTGAATGTACTTGAGCGAGGACATCGCTTGTTAGCCTGTGGAGTTGAAACGTTAGTTTCGTCTAAGAAGCAGGAACCAGTAGGCAGTAGCAATACAAACCTACTCTTAACGGCTTAATAAGTCGCTAGGAATCCTCTTCGTTTAGGAAGGGGAGGATGTCAAGGTATAACGTTTAATCACAGCGCTTTCAAGAATAGCTTCTCAGAATGACTGCTTGATTAATAAAATAAAGTAGACATGGGCACTGCATAAATTGTAATGTTCCTCGCATACCAAGAATAGCTGTCCGAAAAACCAACCTGACCAGATCAAAGATGGAAACAAAAAAACTCGTATTAATTATCATTTTATCTACCTCGCTGTTATTTCTATGGGAGGCCTGGCAAAGAGAAATACACCCACCGGCTTCTCAGGTAACACCCGGAACTGTTGCGGAATCAAACGATCAGCGGCATGGCCCGCTACCGGTGCCCGGAGATGAACTGGCTTCCTCACAGTCTGAGGGATCAGGCATTGCGGCAGAAATAGAAGGTGCATCGGCATCGATTACACCCAATCTATTAACCATGGGTGAAAAGATTCACGTAACCACAGACATGGTCGTAGCGGAAATTGATACTGCCGGGGGTGATCTCCGCCGCCTTGGTTTACGCAAACATCCGTCCAGAGAGGACAAAAATACGCCTTATGCGCTGTTACTGGATCAAGCAGCACGTTTCAATGTTGCGCAATCCGGGTTAATTGGAGACGGACTGCCCAGTCACAAAACCCAGTTTACCCTGGACTCGACGACCACTGATTATGAGCTAAAGCCAGGTCAGGATAAGGTGGTTGTACGTCTTCTGGCACCAGAAGTAAATGGCCTGCAGATTGCCAAAATCTATACTTTCCATCGTGACAGCTATGTCATTGATGTGGAATTTGAGATTGTTAATCATAGCGAATCAACCATTCAGCCATTCTCCTACTTTCAAATGCTGCGCGATTCAAATGCACCCGATGGCGCGGCTTTCATGGTCCATTCCTATACCGGGCCTGCCATTTACACCGATGCCGAAAAATTCCAGAAAATCGATTTTTCTGACATCGACAAAAACAAGGCAGAGTACCCGACGAATGCGAACGATGGCTGGATTGCCATGCTAGAGCATTATTTTCTAGCGGCCTGGTTGCCCAAACAGGATACCCCGCGTGAATACTATGCCAAACGTTTGGCGCCCAATCAATACACAGCAGGGATCATCGTACCCGTTGGTGCCATTGCACCGGGTCAAACAAAAAATATTACCTTACCGCTGTATGCGGGCCCACAAGAACAGGACAAACTGGCACAACTGTCACCAGGACTGGACTTAACCGTTGATTATGGCTGGCTCACTGTCATTGCCAAGCCTTTATTCTGGTTACTTTCCTTCTATCATTCCTGGGTAGGAAACTGGGGTTTTGCGATTATCCTGTTAACACTCACGGTTAAACTGCTGTTTTTCCCGCTATCGGCAGCAGGTTACCGCTCCATGGCCAAGCTGCGCGTCGTTACGCCCAAATTGCAACGTATTCGCGAGCAATATAGCGGCGACCGCCAGCGCATGCATCAGGCCATGATGGAGTTTTACAAAGAAGAGAAAATCAATCCAATGGGCGGCTGCTTACCCATACTGGTACAGATCCCGGTATTTATTGCACTTTTCTGGACTTTACTGGCTGCCGTAGAATTACGCTATGCACCTTTTGTGCTGTGGATAACGGACATGTCCGTACCCGATCCCTATTATGTGTTACCGCTGATTATGGGCGTTTCCATGTGGGTTCAATCCAAACTCAGTCCAAAGCCTGCAGATCCGATTCAGGCCAAAGTCATGCAGATTATGCCAGTCGCATTCAGCGTGTTCTTTTTCTTCTTCCCATCCGGGTTGGTCCTGTACTCACTGGTCAATAATATTCTGTCCATAGCGCAGCAATGGCAAATAACGCGCATGTTTGAAAACAAAGCTGAGGCAGAAGCGAATAAGGAGAAAAACAGAGGCAAGAATAAGGGTAAGGTTTCTCTGGAAAAGCCTCAGCTGCAAGCACCGGCTGGTGAGAAAGCAGACGAAACTGAAGCCGCACAGACCGCTGAGTCAACGGATACAACCGCTGGCGAATCAACCTCTCCCACGCTCAACAAAGAAGCCAGCAAGAGTAAACGGCGCAACAAGAAAAGCAGGAGAAAATAATCATTTTCCGGGCTGCCTTGTACTGAGGCTGCCCGGAAAAAATCACCATGTCACACGTTGCGGATCTCGAAAAACGATCTGATATCATCGCGGCTGTTGCCACGCCACCGGGCAGAGGGGGCATTGGTATCGTCCGCGTTTCCGGTAAAAACCTCCAACCGTTTGCCGAAGCGATACTCGGCTCACTGCCAAAACCACGTTATGCTTGCTTCAGCAAATTCTATGATGAGAATGAGCAAGTTATCGATCAGGGTATTGCCCTTTATTTTCCTGCGCCCCATTCCTATACGGGTGAAGATATTCTGGAATTACAGGGACATGGCGGCCCGGTAATCATGAATCTGTTAATGGCCCGCTGTCTGTCTGTGGGTGCGCGGCTGGCACAACCAGGAGAATTCACACTACGCGCTTATCTCAATAATAAATTAGATCTTGTCCAGGCTGAAAGTGTCGCCGATATTATTGAGGCCAGCACCAGTGAAGCCGCACGCTGTGCAATGCGTTCACTGCAGGGAGCCTTCTCAGCCACAATCGGCAGCCTGGTCCGGCACATCATAGAATTACGCATCATTATTGAAGCAACACTGGATTTTCCAGAAGAAGAAATTGATATCCTCCAATCAATGCAAGTGGATCACCAGCTTGTAGTCATTCAGGACCAGCTGGAACAGGTGCTGATAGCCTCACGTCAGGGTAGCCTGTTACAAGAAGGAATTAAAGTCGTACTGGTCGGCCAGCCCAACGTCGGCAAATCCAGCCTGATGAATCAACTGGCTGAAGAAGAAATCGCTATCGTCACCGAGATCCCCGGCACAACGCGCGATACGATTCAACAGACCATCAAGATAGAAGGCGTACCCATACATATCATTGATACGGCCGGACTAAGAAAAACCGATGATATTGTAGAAAAAAAAGGCATCGAACGAACACAAGCTGCGATTCAAAAAGCAGACATGCTGCTATTGCTACTTGACAGTAATGCGACGGACACCAGCAGTAATCATGAAATCTTGAATAACCTGCCGGCCTCTTTGCCACGGCTCATCATTTATAACAAAATAGATCTGCTCCATATCGATCCCGGTATCGAAAACAAAGCAGGCCAGGTGATGATTCATCTATCCGCTAAAACCGGCGCAGGCATCACACTGTTGCGCCAGAAGTTACTAGAAATGGTGGGCTGGCAATCCAATAACGCGGGCGAAGGTTTATTCATGGCTCGCCAACGGCACTTACAAGCACTCATGGCAGCAAAAACACATTTAGAAAACGCCCGGCTTCTAATGGAAAACAATTATCAGCTGGAACTGCTGGCAGAAGAACTCCGCTGCTCACAAACAGCTCTCGCCACTATCACGGGAGAATTCACCGCAGATGATTTATTAGGTGAAATATTCTCCCATTTCTGCATCGGAAAATAAAAACATCAAACGCCGCAAGAAAGCCAAACGAAATCAGGTAACCACGATCCGGTTTCAGTCTCAACTTGTGCACAGAAGGTTTCGACATGTTCTTTCGCCAGTTGATACAAGGACTATCTCTTTCGGTCGGTGTCGAAGTGTTTCCCCTCCTTCGTCCGTTATAAAACGGAGTAAAAGAGGGGGGCTTTTTCGTGCGTTCGAGTATGTGCTATTTACACCGGGCGGCTTATTCAACCATTTGAAGGCTGACGCTGATACGCGGTTCGCCTGCCTGGCTTAAAGGGAAGGCGGAACGATTACCAGAGCGATCGATCATTTCAATCCGTGCGGCAAGGCGGCGACCCGTGATTTCCTTTCGGTCAATTTCAAAGACACCCACAAAAATATTGGCCTTGCGGCATGTGTCGCAGTGCTGGGGCGTGCTTGACTGGAAAACTGCCAGGTGACGAATAGGCTCGTCATTTGCGGTTAGCACCAGGTCAAAACTGCCAGGTATTTTGAGGCGATCCACACCGCAAACCTTGACCAGCAAGGCGTCCGTATCGGGGACAGATACCCCGAACTTTGCGATTGCCCCGGCTACAAGAGGTGCCTTTGCTTCCGGTAAGACTTCATTTGCAGGATGAATATAGTCAACATCCAGCGCGCGAAGGTCGATAGTTTCGTTAGCACCGACCTTAAAGGGTTTAAGTTCGTTGGCGACCGGGTCAGTCAGCCAGAAAGCATCACCAAGCAACGTGGTTTTGAAATCCTCCAGCGTCGTTGCATTGTACAACTGCTGCCAGCGCCACCAGAGTCGTTCCCAATTACTGTGGAAAAACCAAAAAATCGGATCAAATGATGCAATGTCCTGATCGGTCATTGTTGGGCCGCATGAATTATGCCCCGCATCGTGCGCTGCGATAACTCCAGAATGCCGTGGCTGTCCGTCAACCCATGGATTATCTGCATTCCAGCCATTAAAATCTTCCCAACGGGACGATCCCAATGCCTTTCTAATCGTCCCTGACACATCGTATCTATTAAGGTTATCAATAATTACTTCGGGGGAGTATCGCCTGGTGTCAGTATTCGCCTCCACAGCCGTACGTCCATCCAGCGCAACCAGTTTGCGTGGAATGGTGTATTTATCAAAGGGTGCCTGGCTCAAGACCTCGGGCAAAGTGTCATCGGTAATATCCCAATAAGGGAGTGTCACATCCTCACATCCCGCAACGGAACGAAGGGCATCCTCGAATTGGATCATATAAATCCGATGCCAGGGGTTGTAGGCATTTTCGTGATGACGGCAATAGACGTTCGGCATCGGAAGCCAGTGCAAGCCAGCTATGGCAAAATAACTTTGTGGGTGATCCGGGTCCCTGTCCATAATGCCTTGGAATGCCTTGCGAAGCTGGGCAATTTCCGGACCATTCGGGTCCATTTCCGCAAGATTGCGGCGTATGCGCTTTGCAGGTGATGCGGCCTTTAACAACCTACTCTGTAGTGCTACGCCACGCGGATAGCCATCGCGCATCCAGTTATAGAATGTATCGACCTGTTCTGCTGGCCACCGGCGCCCCTGTGATGGCGGTGGCATTGTGCCTTCACGGACATGAAAATAAATTCGCTGGGCATTAAGTCTGACGCCGTCATAGGTGCGAAGATCAATCCCTCGCGCTTCCATACAGCCTTGATCCTGGGGCGTAAAAAGAAAGCGAATATCGCCAAGATAGGTTGGATGTTCGATCGGGTGAGTCATGGTTGGAAGTTCCTTAATATTTTATATTTATCTTGTGTATGTTACGGTCAATGCCGGACATGTGCCCGGCAGGACAAGCAAGTTGGCGCATAAGCGAAACTCGTGATCAAAGTCCGGTTAAGTCGCCGCTTTCCGGATTAATGATGTCCGTAAAGTGGCTTGCCCTGGGCGCTGATCGGCACAATCCGCACATTTTGCATCATGCCTTGATCTTCATGATCGAGGATATGGCAGTGCAGTACGAATTCACCAACATAACGCTGATATTTGGTCCGGATGCGGATTCGATATGGCGTTCCATCTGGATCGGCTTGTTTTGCAACAAAAAGCGTATCTTTCCAGGCGCCTTTCAAACCGGCATACATAGACGTGTTACCCGGGGCATTTGTGCTGACGTCATTGCCATTCCGATCAAGAATTTCAATAACCTGAAAGGGATTCACGTGGATATGAAACGGATGGTCTGCCAGAAATGTCCTGAGTTCCCAATCCTGTACAGTGCCAAGGGGCAGGTTGCGATCTATCCGCTCTGGATCATAAGGCGCAGCATTAATGAGCTTTCCATTCTCATCCAGATTTCCGACCTGAAAAATGGCAGGCGACGATTGGGTGGCAATATTAAAACCCAAAGTCTGAGCGCCGTCAGGTTGGGTTGTTTCGAGCGATGGATGCGGTTCAAAAGATTCCAGACCAAGATGGGATTGAAGATCTGCTACGACCTTGTCCTTCACATCATCAGGCATATGCACTCGAGCGGCCTCAACGAGTGTGTGACGCACATAGTTGCTGATGGTGTTGGCATTTATGTCCAGCCCTTTCGCGACAGTCACGAAACCCAGCAATGCTCTGCTTTTATCTTCATCAGCAACCGTCTCGTTTTCGGGTGCTTCGGCATCGACAAGGCAATAGATGCCAGGTTCGGGAAAGACAACGAGAAGATCTTCGCGATAGCCTGGATGCAGTTCAGACGTAGTCTGCTCTCTCAAGGCACCGCGGGTAAGCCCGTCTGTAGCCATGGAAAACTGTTCCAGCGGGGCCCCAGAACAGATATTTCTGACAAGCGCTTCCCGTTTCTTCGCACTACCTGCGGTATAAGCGGCGGCACTTGCAAGCTTGGCATTGTCGCCTGTAAATTTATAAAACCGGAACTTGATCGAGTCCCGAATGCCCGCATGAATCAGACGCCAACGCTCGAGTTGTCCGGATCTTGATCCGTCAAAAAGCGGAAGGACACGGCCATTAATCGTGGTATGGCGCCCTGAGCTCTCCCAAGTGCCAGGACCAAATTGATCGTAATTGGAAATGGTGCCGACATCGTCTGTGTCGCAGATCCAATAGCCGTTGGAGGCCACTTTGATAGCGCCATTTTCATCGCGGCAGGCATAGGGCGTTTGTTGCAACAGAACGACACGTTCACGAAAGGGCTTGCCGTTCTTGTCGCGCAGCAAAGTATCCACATCGCCGGTTCGGTCCTGTTGTGGCAAACGATCGCCATGAATGATCAGGGCGCCTGCCATGCCGCTTCCGACCTGCAATGCAGTCGAACCATGTAAATGGGGATGGTACCAAAAGGTCCCGGCAGGATGGTCTTGAGGCAGATTGAATTCGTAATTGAAGCTTGTCCCGGGCGGGATCTGTAACCGCACATTATCGGAGTTGCCCGAAGGGCTGATCCATAGTCCGTGCGTGTGCATATTAGTGGTGTTGAAACAATGTGGAATATTGACATCAGTGACATCAGTGACATCAGTGACATCAATACAGGATGGATCATTAGTTGGTAAATCATTGAATAGATTAAGCCGGAACGTTTCACCCGGTTTCAGATTGATAGTCGGGGCGACAAAAAGAACCGATGGATCGACACCTTCTCCCTGATAGGCGCGCAAATTAACCTTGTTGTATTTACCGCTATAGGGATTAAATATTTTTCCGTTCACCATGCGAATATGAGCCGTCCACTCCACCTCACCCTCACGGGCGAAAATTTCGTCTGGCAAAGCAGCCATGCCCATTTTTTTTGGACTTTCCTTTACTCCAAACGCTTTCAGAACTGCTGAAGGCGGGTTATCGATCGGAACATTGGAATAGTTTTGTGCAACGATCATCGGCGCGCACAAAAGCAGAACACCCAATGCACCATAATAGCCAAGCTTCGTTGCCCAGGGCGAGATAGAACGTAAAATTCGGTGTTGCGGATCAACATACTTCATTTCGACAAGTACCCTATTTTTGATTGTTATCGGTGGATAAAAGGAATAAACGTCTTTTTTATCGCAGTAAAATATACGTTAAGCCATTTATGCAGTCAAATTCGCGGCTGAATGAACAAAAATGTCATTTTTCGTGCTGGGCACCACACTTTTGCGATCATTTCAGCATATTGGTATGCCTGAATTAGCATTGGGCTTGAGCAACGGCATTTCCCGCTCCCAGGTCAGTCGGTACAAGCCGTTCTTTCTCAGACCTGTAAATTCGGCACAGTCAGCCACTCCACTGGCTTGATAGCACTTCAGCCTGTTGGAGAATCAGCTCTATGGCTTCCGGGGCCTTGTCCGGCGGGTATTTATACCGTTGCAACGTCCGCCGCACCAGAATCCGCAGTCTGGCGCGCACGCTTTCCCTTACCTGCCAATCTACAGTGGTGGATTTACGCAGCTTGTCGGTAATTTCAACGGCGATTTTCTTCAGGGTCTCGTCGCCCAACTCACGCACAGCGCTTTCATTGTTGGCCAGCGCGTCGTAGAAGGCGACTTCATCCGGATTCAAGCCCAGGGCGGCATCGCGCGCCAGTTCGGCCTGAAACTGCTTAGCCATGGCAATCAGCTCCTCGATCACCTGCGCGGTTTCAATGCCGCGGTTGTTGTATTTGCGCAGGGTTTCCTGCAGCCGCTCACCGTATTTCTTCTCCTGCACCACGTTGTTACGGGTACGCGCCTTAATGCTGTCTTTCAGCAGCTTCTCCAACAATTCCACCGCGAAGTTCTTATAGGGCATTTGCCGTACATCTTCCAAAAATTCATCTGACAGCAAGCCAATGTTGGGTTTGTCCAGCCCGCACAAGGCAAACACATCAGTCACGCCTTTGGCTACCACGGCGCTGTCCAGAATCTGCTTGAGGACAGCGTCTTTTCCATCCTGGGTCTGCTTCTTGTCCACGCTGGTATGCTTGGTGATCGCGGCTTTCACCGCCGACAAGAACGCCACTTCTTTGTGATAGGCACGCGCTTCATCCAATGTACTACAGAGTGAATACGCCTTATTCATCGCCAATACAGCATCAAGAAAACGCTGCTTGCCATCTGCCAACCCCAGTACATAATTGGCGGCGGGAATCAGCAACCTGGTAGCCCCATGTTCAAAGCGACTGTAGTCAAAGCCCTTGCCTTTGGGCCCAGACGCAAACATGCCGTGGATGACATCCAGCTTTTCCAACATGACAGCGAAGGCTTCCCCGATGCTGTGGGTCGGCTCACCCCTACCCTTGGCATCGCTGTAGGTTTTCAGGGCCTGCTTCAGCTCGTTGGCGATGCCGATATAGTCCACCACCAGACCGCCGGGCTTGTCCTTGAACACCCGGTTAACGCGGGCAATGGCCTGCATCAAGTTATGGCCCTTCATGGGCTTATCCACATACATGGTATGGCAGCAGGGAGCATCAAAGCCGGTCAGCCACATGTCGCGCACAATCACCAGCTTGAGCGGATCGTTGCTGTCTTTGAAGCGCTTTTCCAGCCGCTTCTTGGTCTGCTTGCTGTAGATATGCGGTTGCAACAGCGGCTTGTCAGAGGCCGAGCCGGTTATCACCACCTTGATCACGCCTTTCTCTGCCTCCGGGTCGTGCCATTCCGGGCGCAGGGTGACAATTTCGTTGTACAACTGCACACAGATATCCCGGCTCATAACTACAATCATGGCCTTACCATTCATGGATCTGGAGCGGGTTTCAAAGTGATCCACCAGATCGGCAGCCACCTGCTTCAAACGCGGACTTGAGCCGACCAACTTCTCCAGCCGGCTCCATTCACCTTTGGTTTTCTCGCGCTGGCTGATGTCTTC
>CBDUPR010000033.1:0-33559 GCA_965369175.1 uncultured Nitrosomonas sp. | reverse complement strand
CGGCTTAATAAGTCGCTAGGAATCCCCTTCGTTTAGGAAGGGGAGGATGTCAAGATTACGAATAAGCGAGTTGTTCTGGATATTATTTTGATCGAGACTTCCTGCGAAATTCATGCTGGGCTAACGGAATTTCGAAAGAGACGGTATAGTCAGAGCGCTTGAGAATTCTTTATGTCTTGGTTTGTTTTATAACGATAAATAGATTGATTTTTGTCGTGTTGCGACGGGCTAGACTATATTAACTTATTTTGTTGGTGTTTTTGTAGTGGAATCGTTTCGTGGGCATGGTTCATGGAAATTGCTAAATTAAAACCTCTATCAGGATTAAGAATAACTGATCGTTTTTATATGGCGCCAATTCTGTGAAGAGGCTCATTAGAATTTATAGTTGATTAATTTCTATCTAGTTTTCGGTATTGAATTGCTTCGGCGATATGATGACTGTTGATTTTATTACTGCCGGTTAGATCTGCTATGGTTCTAGCCACTTTTAGAATACGGTGATAAGCGCGCGCTGAAAAATTTAAGCGTATCATCGCTTGTTCGAGCAGGTTTGCTCCCTGTGTGTCGGGTATACAGTACTGGTCGATATGCTTCACGGTTAACAGACTGTTTGCTTTACCTTGCCGTGCTAATTGCTGTTGATATGCTTTTTCAACCCGCTGTTGTATAGCGTTGCTTTTTTCTCCGGATATTTGGTGTAACAAATCTTTATGGGATAGAGCGGGTACTTCAATTTGAATATCGATACGGTCAAGTAAAGGTCCCGAAATTTTTCCACGGTAGCGTGCCACTTGATCGGGACTGCAATGACAATAGCCATTGTAATGTCCAAGATATCCACAAGGGCAAGGATTCATGGCTGCAAGTAATTGAAATTGAGCTGGAAACTCTGCTTGGCGCGCAGCACGAGAAATGGTGATATATCCAGATTCAAGTGGTTCTCGTAAGACTTCCAGCACTCTGCGGTCAAATTCTGGCAATTCATCAAGAAATAGTACGCCATGCATAGCCAGCGAAATTTCACCAGGACGCGGATTGCTGCCCCCACCAACCAATGCCACACCAGAAGCGGTATGATGTGGTGAACGATAGGGTCGGCGTTTCCAATTGGCAATATTAAAGTTGCCCTGGCTCAGAGATTGTATTGCAGCTGTTTTCAGTGCTTCTTCTTCGCTCATTGATGGAAGAATACTTGGGAAACGTGCCGCGAGCATGGATTTACCCGTGCCGGGAGGACCTATCATCAGTACACTATGATTACCTGCAGCCGCAATTTCCAATGCACGTTTAGCCTGTATCTGACCTTTAACTTCTGCCATATCTGGATAGGGGGATGCATCACTTTCAATATCGCTGTCTGGCGAGCGGGAATAAATTTGCAACGGCGAGTGGCCTGTCAAGTGAGCACATATCTGTAATAGTGATTTGGCAGGATAAACAATTGCTTTCTTAACTAAAGCGGCTTCCGCAGCATTTTGTTGTGGCAGCACAAAGCTGCGGCCTGAGGAGGAGGTGCCATATGTCATCGCCAGGGCGCCTCTTATTGGGCGTAATTCACCGGTCAGGGCCAGCTCTCCTGCCCATTCATACTGATCGAGTTTGTCCGCGGGAATTTGTCCGGTTGCAGCAAGAATTCCCAGCGCGATCGGTAGATCAAAGCGACCGCTTTCTTTAGGTAAATCAGCGGGCGCAAGATTAATAGTGATACGCTGAGCGGGAATTTTAAACTGTGCATTTTGTAGCGCGGCTCTGACACGGTCCTTACTTTCTTTTACTTCTGTTTCTGCTAATCCGACAATCGTGAAACTCGGCAGGCCATTGGCAATATGTGTTTCCACCGTAACCAATGGTGCTTGCATACCTGAGAGTGCACGGCTATATAAGACGGCAAGCGGCATGTGAAGAGATCTTTTTCGTGGCGTGCTTGTTATTGATCCATGAAGGAATGCATGCCGGAATGATGTCGCGAGCAAGGCTCATATTTGGCATTGTTATATATCTATAGATCCTTGATCTGATCGGTTTGTGTTGTCGTCATACCGGTTTCCGGGGTCGTTAATTCTGCCTGACTTTCCAGTGCGGCTACTTTTGCTTCCAGTGCGATGAGTTTTTCTCTTGTGCGTTGCAGAACTTGCTGTTGTACATCAAATTCTTCTCGTGTTACCAAATCTAATCGCGTAAATACGCTCATCAGCATCACCCGAAAGTTCTTTTCAATATCTTTTGCTGGGCTATGTTCCAATATTTCGCTGACTTTCGTGTTGATCTCATCTAATACATTTTTGTTAAGCATCTTTCTACTCTCCATGATCTTTGGTTTATTGCGCATCTGATAAGCTATGGCTACGATGTGCTAAAATCTCATACTTCTAGTGATTAGGCAATAAGTGCAATTATTTTAGAGGTCATATAATAAGTAAGAATAAATGAGCTGTTATCTTCTTTTATTTTTATTTATTATGATAGCTGGTTTTTTTATGACTAGAGGAGAACCATTGGCTGTAAATAGCTCCTTCATATTTCAGTATTTCATAAGATTTTTTCAATTTATTGAATCATCAGGTTACCCTTATGCGACGCTTGCAGCTTCTAAAGAATTGGGTCGAAACACAATTTCCCAATCAATCTTATATCGTGGAGCCGGCTTCTTCCGATGCGAGTTTCCGTCGCTATTTTCGCATTCTCTTTAATAATATAAACGACAAGCCACTGATTGTGATGGATGCACCGCCGCAATATGAGAATTGTACGCCTTTTCTGTCTGTTGCCCATTTATTTTCAGCAGCAAGAGTACATGTTCCTGCCATATTAGCGGAAAATCTTGAGCAGGGATTCTTAGTGCTCTCTGATCTTGGAAATATGACGTATTTACAAGCACTGAATGACGGCAATCATGATGCGAATGATCTGTATTGCGATGCAATCGATGCCTTGATAAAGATCCAGTTAACGAGTCGTGCGGGCGTGTTGCCAGATTATGATGAAGCGTTATTATATAATGAATTGAATGTTTTTTCAGAGTGGTTCATAGCCAAGCATCTGCAGATAAATTTAACTTCGAGTCAGAAAGGCGTGCTTGATTTAACCTTTGCTCGTATTTTGCAGCAAGTTCTATCTCAACCTAAAGTATTTGTGCATCGTGACTATCACTCACGTAATCTGATGGTGGCATCCCCCAATCCGGGTATTATCGATTTCCAGGATGCGGTATATGGTCCGATTACGTATGATCTTGTGTCGCTATTTAAGGATGCTTACATTCGTTGGGATGAGGAACGTATTTTAGACTGGACGATTCGCTATTGGGAAAAAGCCAGAAAGGTTGGATTGCCCGTAGCATCTGATTTTGCCGATTTTTATCGTGATTTGGAATGGATGGGTGTGCAGCGCCACCTCAAGGTGTTGGGTATATTTGCACGCTTGTCCCATCGCGATGGAAAGAATGTTTATCTGGAAAATATGCCATTGGTAATGGAATATTTACGCAAAACTTGTGAGCGTTATCGAGAGTTGCATGCACTACTAAATCTACTGGATGAGCTTGACGGCATTGAAGCAGATACCAAAGTTGGCTATACCTTCTAATTTATTACCATTCAAAGTGATGATTCTGGCTGCCGGCCGCGGTGAGCGTATGCGTCCGTTGACCGACTTGCTACCTAAACCGCTATTACGGGTGGGGAATCAGTCATTGATCGAATACCATTTGCGAAATCTTGCGCGTGCGGGTTTTGTGGAGATTGTGATCAATCATGCTTATCTTGGCGAAATGATCGAATCTGCATTAGGAAATGGTGAGCGCTATGGTATAAATATCCATTATTCGCCTGAATCATTGGTGCTGGAAACAGCAGGGGGTATTGCTAATGCATTGCCCTTATTAACAGACGGATGGATAAATCAGCCTTTTTTAACAATAAATGCTGATATTTACTGTGACTTGGATTTTGCTAAACTTGTACCAGTATTACAGTATATGCAATCAAATCCTGAGAAATGTCTCGTACATCTAGTCCTGGTAGATAACCCCGGCCATCATATGGAGGGTGACTTTGCTTTGGACATCGGCTCGGGCCAGATTCTGCTGGCAGGGAGAAAAAAACTGACTTTCAGTGGTATTGGTGTCTATCAACCTTGGTTTTTTAATAATGTTAAACCGAATACGGCTGTTAAACTTGCGCCGTTATTACGTGAAGCAATTGAAATGAAAAAAATTAGTGGCGAATACTTTGGTGGCATGTGGTTTGATGTAGGTACACCAGAACGTCTGAGTCAACTTGACGCACAGCTGACTAGCCAGCTGTGACTGATATCTTACGTAGAGATAGGTTCGAAGTTTAGGCCAAGTCTTGATGGTAAATGAACTGCCCCCCTTTCTTTTCTGTAGATTCATTCTTGTTTGGTTGAGTCGGATAGGTCGCACTATTTTAATTGGGAAACGTGCCGGTGTAATAGGAAAAATGGGTTTCTCCGTACGCCTGTTTGTTTACCATTCATCTGATAATATGGGTAATTTTCCGGCATTATAGGGATCTTCGTCTGTTTCTTGCGGTCACTTTGTGTGATAATTCTATGTTCCCTAAAATCTTATCTCTCAAGATGAAAACGCTATACGACAAACTCTGGCAACAGCACGTAGTACATACTGAATCTGGCGGCATGACGCTATTATATATTGATCGCCACCTGGTACATGAAGTTACCAGCCCACAGGCATTTGAAAGCTTAAAGCTGGCCGGTCGCAAACCCTGGCGGGTGGATTCGATCTTGGCAGTGGCTGATCATAATGTACCAACTACGGATCGCAGTCATGGAATCAGTGATCCCATTTCACGTTTACAAGTCGATACGCTGGATCAGAACTGTGACGAGCTTGGTATCACCGAATTTAAAATGAATGATTTGCGCCAGGGGATTGTGCATGTAGTTGGACCTGAGCAAGGTGCAACTCTACCGGGCATGACAGTTGTGTGTGGTGACTCACATACCAGCACTCATGGTGCATTTGGTTGTCTTGCTTTTGGTATTGGCACCTCGGAGGTGGAGCATGTACTGGCGACGCAGTGCCTGCTTATGAAGAAGGCTAAGACGATGCAGATTCTGGTGGAAGGTAAACTGGGCCTTGGTATTACGGCCAAAGATATTGCATTGGCTATTATCGGTAAAATCGGTACCGCGGGTGGTACTGGTTATGCAATTGAATTTGCGGGCAGTGCGGTACGTGCCCTTTCTATGGAAAGTCGCATGACGCTTTGTAATATGGCAATTGAAGCGGGCGCACGCGCTGGTATGATTGCGGTAGATGATACAACGATCAATTATATTGAGGGGCGGCCTTTCGCGCCGAAAAATGATGCATGGAAGAAGGCGGTCGATTATTGGCGTACTTTGAAAAGTGATTCAGCTGCCATTTTTGATCAGACTGTGACGTTAGATGCGGCGCAGATTAAACCACAGGTAACTTGGGGAACTTCACCAGAAATGGTGGTTACAATTGATGAAGCTGTGCCTGATCCTGCTCAAATAACTGATGAAGTTAAACGACATGATATCGAACAGGCGCTGAAATACATGGGGTTAGAAGCCGATACACCGATAAATAAAATTTTTCTGGATAAAATATTTATTGGTTCCTGTACTAACTCACGTATTGAAGATTTACGTGCCGCGGCTCAGGTCGTTAAGGGAAAACATATTGCTTCGACAATTAAGCTGGCAATGGTTGTGCCTGGTTCTGGCTTGGTAAAAAAGCAGGCCGAGCAGGAGGGCATTGACAAGATTTTTCAGGCAGCTGGATTTGAATGGCGTGAGCCAGGATGTTCTATGTGTCTTGCAATGAATGAAGACCGCCTAGCTCCGGGGGAACGCTGCGCTTCAACATCTAATCGTAATTTTGAAGGTAGGCAAGGGTCTGGCGGCCGGACCCATTTAGTGAGCCCGGCTATGGCTGCTGCAGCTGCGATAGCCGGACATTTTGTTGATGTAAGAGAGGTCAATTAGTTTTAAGAAGGTAATGTGCTTTTTTAAGGAAAATTATGATGAGAATATTATCACTGATAGTAACGATTGTTACTGTGTCGTATCTATCTGCCTGTAATACGATGGCTGGGCTTGGCAAAGATGTGCAGAAAGGCGGTAAAGCAATTGAACGATCGGCCGAGTAGCGTCTGATGGAAAAATTTCATACTGTTGAAGGGCTTGTAGTGCCACTGGATCGTGCCAATGTTGATACTGATGCGATTATTCCAAAACAATTTCTGAAATCTATTAAACGTTCAGGTTTTGGTCAGCATCTATTCGATGGATGGCGCTACCTGGACCATGGCGAACCGGGTATGGATGCGTCTCAACGCAGGTTGAATCCCGATTTTATTCTTAATCAGCCACGTTATCAGGGTGCGCAGATATTGCTTGCGCGCGCTAATTTTGGCTGTGGATCAAGTCGCGAGCATGCGCCTTGGTCACTCCAGGATTATGGTTTTCGTGTCATTATTGCACCTAGTTTTGCTGATATTTTTTTCAATAATTGCTTCAAGATAGGCCTGCTGCCTATTGTATTGGACACTGAAATTTTGAATCAATTATTTAGTGAAGTGCAAGCAACCAATGGATATTGTTTGACAGTCGATCTGGCAGCTCAAATGATTACAACGCCTGATAATATGACCTTTACTTTTGACGTTGATTCTTTCCGCAAGCATTGTTTGCTGAATGGTCTGGATGAGATCGGTTTGACTTTGCAGTCCGCAGATAAAATCAGGCAATTTGAGCAAAAAAGACGAGTAGAGCAGCCTTGGTTATTTATGTAAAGCAAACTTTATTGGTTAAATACGTTTTATGAAAATTGCTGTTTTGGCAGGTGATGGGATTGGTCCAGAAATTATAGCGCAGGCTGTACGCGTATTAACAGTATTGCAGCGTGACGGATTGAAATTCGAATTAGAGCCCGGTTTGCTGGGTGGGTGTGCGGTTGATGCAACAGGTGAACCATTTCCAGAGGCGACGCGCAAGCTGGTTACAGAGGCTGATGCTGTATTGCTGGGTGCTGTAGGTGGGCCACGGTATGATATGTTGCCTCGACAGCAGCGTCCTGAGCAAGGTTTGCTGAGTATACGTAAAACACTGGGTTTGTTTGCTAATTTGCGTCCTGCAATATTATATCCTGAATTAGCTGGTGCTTCGACTTTGAAATCTGAAGTAGTGTCTGGCTTAGATATCATGATTGTACGCGAGCTCACCGGTGATATCTATTTTGGTGATCCGCGGGGTATTGAACAACGTGATGGGCAACGTGTCGGTTTTAATACGATGATCTATAACGAGGCCGAAATTCGTAGAATTGCACATGTTGCTTTTCAAATTGCACGCAAAAGAAGTCATAGATTATGCTCCGTTGATAAAATGAACGTGCTGGAATGCACTCAGTTATGGCGTGATGTTGTGACTGAAACATCAAAAGAATACCCGGATGTAATACTGTCACATATGCTCGTTGATAATGCCGCTATGCAGCTGATACGAGATCCCAAACAATTTGATGTCATAGTGACCGGCAATATGTTTGGAGATATTTTGTCGGACGAAGCTTCTATGCTAACAGGTTCTATCGGCATGTTGCCTTCTGCTTCACTTGATGAAAACAATAAAGGGCTATACGAACCCATACATGGCTCAGCACCTGATATCGCGGATAAGGATATGGCAAACCCACTGGCAACAATCCTGTCGGTTGCAATGATGCTGCGTTATACTTTTAACCAGGAAGATTCTGCGCAACGTATTGAAAATTCGGTAAAAAAAGTATTATCCCAAAACTATCGTACAAGTGATATTGGTAGCTCAGGAATGAATATGGTGGGTACAGTGGAAATGGGTGATGCAGTATTAGCGAATTTATAGCGCATTGACATTATTCAATAATAATCGAATGATGTCGATAACATCTTAATTATTGATGTTGTGTGTTTTTTGTTCGCGTTTATCAAATGGCGCGTAAAACTTCGTCCTTCAGGGCGGAGATATAAGCGCACAGGCGAAGCCTGTTTAATGCGGTCTTTGCTGTTCTTGAATGTACTTGAGCGAGGACATCGCTTGTTAGCCTGTGGAGTTGAAACGTTAGTTTCGTCTAAGAAGCAGGAACCAGTAGGCAGTAGCAATACAAACCTACTCTTAACGGCTTAATAAGTCGCTAGGAATCCCCTTCGTTTAGGAAGGGGAGGATGTCAAATCCGATTGTAAATTTTTTAGCAGTATCTTAACTAACTATTAAATTAGAGATCATTAATGAAACAGGTAGGTTTTGTAGGTTGGCGAGGGATGGTTGGTTCCGTGTTGATGCAACGCATGCGGGAGGAAGAAGATTTTTCATCGATAGAGCCCGTATTTTTTACAACTTCTCAGATAGGCGGAAAAGGTCCTGATATTGGCAAGGAAATACCATTACTTAAAGATGCCTATGATATCGCGCAATTAAAGCTACTGGATGTCATTATCTCTTGTCAAGGCGGCGCCTACACTACAGAAATTTTTGGTCAATTACGCCGGTCTGGTTGGCAAGGATACTGGATTGATGCAGCGTCAACCTTACGCATGGAGGATGATTCTATCATTATACTTGATCCAGTTAATATGCCTGTTATTAAGCAGGGTGTGCATAATGGTATCAAAAATTATATTGGTGGTAATTGTACTGTCAGTCTGATGTTAATGGCGGTAGGTGGCTTGCTTGAAAAAGACATGGTGGAATGGATGAGTGCGACAACGTACCAGGCGGCATCTGGTGCAGGGGCACAAAATATGCGTGAATTGTTGCAGCAAATGGGTGAGGCGCATCGGGCAGCTAAGGATTTGTTGGATGATCCTGCTTCAAGCATACTGGATATTGATCGAAAAGTAGCGGGGGCACTGCGTAATAAGACATTTCCGGTAGAAAATTTCGGTGTACCACTGGCAGGCAGCTTAATTCCCTGGATAGATAAGCATGTTGGAAATGGGCAGAGTCGTGAAGAGTGGAAAGGGCAGGCTGAAACAAATAAGATTATTGGCCATCGTGATCGGCCAATTCCTGTAGATGGTATATGTGTGAGAGTAGGTGCCATGCGTTGCCATAGCCAGGCTTTAACCATTAAATTAAAACAAGATGTGCCATTAGATGAAATTGAAGATGTGATCGTTCAATCCAACAGGTGGGTGAGTGTAGTGCCTAATGAACGAGAACTTACGACAGAAAGACTAACACCTACCGCAGTTACGGGAACATTATCGATACCAGTAGGACGGATACGAAAATTGGCTATGGGGAAGGAATATTTGTCCGTATTCACAGTTGGAGATCAGCTGCTTTGGGGTGCTGCAGAACCGCTACGAAGAATGTTACGCATTTTGATAGAAGAGTAACGCTTAATCTGGGATTAATGACTGACTAAGGTAAGGCACTAGCATACTGGAGATTTTCTTGGTTATGCATTCAATCGAAACAAATTAGTATATAAAGTAAGGAATAATCTCAGTTTATATAAACACTATGTAATGCTAGCATTTTTTGTCTTCCTAAGAACACAAAAGGGTACCTCTGTGTATAAATCTTTTTTTAGAATATGCTTGTTTGTAATCATTTCGATGTTGTCATGGACTGGTTATGCTGCGGGATTAGGCAAATTAACGCTTAATTCTGCTTTGGGGCAGCCATTTAGAGCGGAAATCGATTTGGTTTCAATAGGTAATAGTGAGGTTTCTTCCCTAAAAGCAAATCTTGCGTCACGCGATGCATTTCAAAAAGCCGGTATTAGTTACGAGCCCTTCTTCTCTACATTCACGGTTTCAATAGAGTCACGTTCTAGTGGCGCGTTATATGCCAAGATTGTTTCTCCACAATCCGTCAACGAGCCCTTTTTGACCATGCTGGTGGAGCTAAGTTGGTCATCGGGCCGTCTGTTACGTGAATATACGATATTATTGGATCCTGTTGAGACAGCCATACCAGAACCTGTCATACCCACAGTTAAACTGATATCTACTGCGAATGAATCTCAGCTAGATGAGCGGACTGTGTTACCTGGTCAGCAGGCCGATGATTCAAATTTTTCCTTACGTCAGCCTGTTGTAAGCAGTCAAGTAACGGATACTTATGGGCCTGTTGCTCGAGGAGACACATTATCTAGGATCGCCCGTGAAGTTTCACCTCAGGGAGTAAACCTTAATCAAATGTTGGTTGCATTGTATCGTGCAAATCATGACGCCTTTATAAAAAATAATATGAATCTGTTAAAGGTAGGCGCTATCTTACGTATACCCAGTAGCGGTGAAATAGCGATGATTAAAGAGGCGGATGCGAATATGGAAGTAAAAGCGCAGGTAACCGACTGGTATGGCTATCGAGAGAAATTGGCAACTGTTTCGGGAGGGGCGCAGACACGAGATATACTTAAACAGGCAGATACGGGACAGATATCAACAACCGTCGGCAATGAATCTGTTGCCATGATGGAATCACCTAAAGAAATATTGAAGCTTTCCAGTGGGGCTCAATCTGCAAATGCTTCTGAGAATACGACTGATGGGACAACGTTAGATCGTCTCCGTATGATGGAAGAAGACTCTATTGCGCGTAATCTGGCATTAAAGGAGGCTAATGAACGTGTTGCAATGCTTGAAAAAAGTATTGAAAATCTACAGTTACTCCTGGAATTAGAAGATCCTGTTTTGGCAAAGGCACAATTACAAGCTGAAACTACACCGGAAGTCAAGTCACCATCAACATCTGATTTAATTGAAGTAGTTACGTCGTCATCTGATTCAACATCAGACCTGGCGCCAAATTCCTCTGATAAGCAAGAATCTGTTGTAGTTTCTCAATCATCCACTGCAGATAGCCTTGCTGAGAATCATGCTCCCACTACTGATAGTACCTCTCTGATAGATCAATTAAATGAAAGGATTGAATATGTAGGGGGGGTTCTTGTTTTGTCACTACTGGGAATACTGATTATTATTCGTCGGAAAAGATCCGGGAGTGAGACAGGCCATGAGGAGACAGAAGATTTTGATGTGGCATCGTCGGTACGTCATAATATGGTGGCCGCAGCGACGACTGCAGGTTCACTTTCCTCGTTTGATACAGATGATACGCAGATCGATAACAAAGATGTAGTTCCACCAGGATTTGATAATATCAGCTCATCTCGTGTTAATGAAGCTGAAAGAGACTTATCTGATCAGGATGTTGATTCTTTCTCGAGTAAAAATACACATAATGCTGTAAATGATAGTGCCGATTCGGAAAGGGCGATCAGTTTACCGGATCAACCTGGAAGTTGGGAAAGAGGCGCATCTGGATCTGATGTTGAGCTGGATTTAGATCGTACAGCTAATAGTGCTGGAGCCGTTGAAAATAAGGAAACGAACCAGGCAAAAATTGATGTGGCTGTAGATCAATTCGGCTCTGAAATAGATTCAGTACGGAAGATGGCGGAAGATGCTGAAATGAATCTTGATCTGGATGGAGCGGGATCATCGGATAGATCTGGCACCGAAGGATTGTCAACGTATGAGGAAGATTATGATTTTTTGACAGATTCAATAGGTACTGAAAAATTAGATGATCCTTTTAAGCGACTGGAATCTGAAGTCGAGCTGGATAATATGGAAGATAGTATTGTATTTGAGCTTGATACACCGACGACTGAGGTTTCTGATACGGAATTACTGGATGAAGCCGTATCCCAGAATAAAAATACGGAAGCGAGTCAGAAGACGGCTCCATCGTCTGACGAATCTAGTATCATTGCGGATTCTATGTTACCTTCATCTGAGTCAGATTTGTCTGATCTGAATATAGATGACCCGTCTGCTTCGCCTATATCCGTTGATGAGAGTATTGTAGAGAAGACTGCACAGTGGCATGACGTTGCAACAAAGATCGATTTGGCAAAAGCTTATCAGGAAATGGATGATAAAGAAGGTGCTAAAGAGATTTTAGAAGAGGTGATGCATGAGGGGGATGCGCAGCAACAAGAGATTGCACGAAAGATATTAGAAGATCTATAGTTTTTTTGTGTTTGTCATTAATTATCTATTTATAGTGATTATACGAATTAGATTGGAAATAGCGGTATTTTTATTGTGAGAATCGTGCTGGTTCTAGAATATAACGGTAGCCGTTATTGTGGTTGGCAAAGTCAGCCGACAGGTGGTTCAGTTCAGGACATCCTGGAAATAGCTTTGTCAAAGATTGCTTGTCATACTATTCGTGTTGTCACGGCTGGCCGTACCGATGCGGGAGTGCATGCACTATATCAAGTAGTTCATTTTGATACACAGGTGCAGCGCCCCTTGAATGCCTGGATTCGTGGTGTTAATCGATTCCTGCCTCATGATATCGCCGTATTATGGGCATCCGTGGTATCTGATCAGTTTCATGCTCGCTATGGTGCCTATGAGCGTCGTTATCTTTATTTGTTATTGAACCATCCTGTCCGTCCAGGTCTTTGTCACGCCAGGGTGGGGTGGCTACATCATTCTCTTGATCTGACACGAATGCAGACTGCTGCTAGAATGTTGCTGGGAGAGCATGATTTTACGGCTTTTCGCGCCGCTGCATGTCAGGCTAAATCTCCTGTACGCAGATTAACCAGATTAGAGATTTATCGTCAAAATAATTTTTTTATTTTTGAAATATGTGCTAATGCTTTTTTACAACATATGGTTCGTAATATAGTGGGTAGCCTCATATATGTCGGTAAAGGGAAATACGCGCCTGAATGGATTCAAACACTGCTTGAGAGTCGCAACCGGACCTATGCTGCGCCGACTTTTTCTGCTGCCGGACTATATTTAGCGGGAGTTAGTTACGATTCAATATGGCAATTACCTGATTTTATTGAATACCCATTTGAGGTATGCTTGCCTGCTATAATGCGATGAGAAGAATTATGACATCAGCAGATTGTCGGATGCTGCCAGCGTTATTCATTATAAGCCGGATCAGCAGATTTAATGCTGATTTACGCGCTGTGTCTTTATTACTTCATTAGATAACATGGTTATGCCAGTTCATGTAAAAATATGTGGGATTACTCGTGTTGAAGACGCATTATCCGCTGCACGATTAGGAGCTGATGCAATAGGTTTTGTATTCTGGTCTAAAAGTACGCGCGCCATTTTACCTGATATAGCAGGTCAGATTACTGCAAAATTACCGGCATTTGTTAATACTGTAGGGGTGTATGTGAATCCAACCCGGAACTGGGTAGAGGAAACAGCAACTCGTGCAGGCCTAACCCTGCTACAATTTCATGGCGATGAATCGCCTGAATTCTGCAATCAGTTTTCATTACCCTATATTAAGGCTATTCGAGTGAGGAATGGAATAGATTTGTTACAATACGCTGCTCGTTATAGCAATTCAAAAGGATTATTGCTTGATACCTATTCTGTGAATATGCCGGGAGGAACGGGGCATGTGTTTGATTGGAATTTGATTCCTCAGGATTTACCATTACCATTCATCCTCTCTGGTGGACTCCATTCCGGTAATGTGGCTTTGGCAATTAAACAAACTCGACCATGGGCGGTTGATGTGTCGAGTGGCGTGGAGGCTGCCAAAGGTATAAAAGACGAAAATAAAATCTCTGCTTTCATGCAAGGAGTTAGAAATAGTGAATGTTTATGATCTTCCCGATAAGAAGGGGCATTTTGGCCCTTACGGGGGTGTGTTTGTTGCTGAAACATTGGTATCGGCATTAGATGAGTTACGTGCAGAATACGAGCATTATCGTAATGATCCTGATTTTCAGGCAGAGTTTGCCTATGAATTAAAGCATTTTGTAGGTCGTCCTAGTCCTATTTATCATGCAAAAAGATGGTCAGAGTATCTGGGTGGTGCACAGATTCTTCTTAAAAGAGAAGATCTGAATCATACCGGGGCACATAAAATTAATAACACTATTGGGCAGGCTTTACTAGCCCGTCGGATGGGAAAAACACGTGTGATTGCTGAGACAGGCGCTGGACAGCATGGTGTTGCGAGTGCGACGGTGGCTGCGCGTTATGGAATGGAATGTGTAGTTTACATGGGTTCTGAAGATGTAAAGCGCCAAGCTACTAATGTTTATCGAATGAAGCTCTTGGGTGCAACCGTTGTGCCGGTTGAGTCTGGATCTAAGACACTGAAAGACGCTCTCAACGAGGCCATGCGCGACTGGGTGACGCATGTTCAGGATACTTTTTATATCATTGGTACCGTTGCTGGACCGCATCCTTACCCTATGATGGTGCGTGATTTTCAATCTATTATTGGAAATGAAGCAAAGGTTCAGATGCAGGAGATGTATGAAAGACAACCCGATGTATTGATTGCTTGTGTTGGGGGAGGATCGAATGCGATTGGATTGTTCTATCCGTATATCTCTGACAGTAATGTGCATATGATTGGTGCAGAGGCAGCTGGTAAAGGGATTGAAACTAATCAACATGCCGCTACATTGGTGAAAGGAACGCCAGGTGTGCTGCATGGAAATCGCACTTATCTGATTCAGGATGAGAATGGTCAAATAATTGATACGCATTCGATTTCTGCTGGCCTGGATTATCCAGGCGTTGGTCCAGAACATGCATGGCTTAAAGATATTGGTCGCGTCGAATATGTGGCGGTTACCGATGATGAAGCGTTATCGGCATTTCATGCGCTTTGTCGCTATGAGGGAATTATGCCAGCATTGGAATCCAGCCATGCATTGGCATATGCGGCTAAATACGCGCCGACATTGGATAAAGATAAATTACTCTTGGTAAATTTATCGGGCAGGGGTGATAAGGATATGTCAACTGTAGCGCAGATGTCTGGGTTAACGTTATGATATTGTATTGTATATCTATTTGTGTTCTAAGTATTAAAATGGACTGTCCTCATAAACCCAACAATACTCATATCGTATGAATCGTATTACTAGAACTTTTAATTCACTAAAAGAGCAAAAGAAGAAAGCGCTGATTCCATTCATTACAGCAGGTGACCCAGAACCGACGTTGACTGTTCCTTTAATGCATGAAATGGTAGGGGCAGGTGCGAATATTCTAGAGCTTGGCGTGCCGTTCTCTGACCCCATGGCTGATGGGCCGACTATTCAGCGTTCTTCCGAGCGAGCATTGATGCATCAGGTGGGACTCAAAGATGTTTTGACGATGGTGTCGGAATTTAGACAAACGGATACGAATACACCCGTTGTATTAATGGGTTATGCTAATCCCATAGAAGCAATGGGGTATATGAACTTTACTTCTAAAGCAAAAGAATGTGGTGTAGATGGGGTGCTGGTCGTTGATTACCCACCTGAAGAATGTGATGAATGGATAAAACATCTAGAACGTCATGAAATTGATGCAATTTTTTTGTTGTCTCCTACAACACCGCAAGAACGTATACAACAAATGGCAAAAGTGGCTCAAGGATATATTTACTATGTTTCACTTAAGGGTGTGACAGGTGCATCACATCTTGATTTAAATGAAGTAGAAAATATGTTGACACAATTGCGTTTATTTATCTCGATTCCAATTGGTGTTGGCTTTGGCATTCGTGACGCAGACACAGCCAAAGCGGTATCAGCATTGGCCGATGCCGTGGTAATTGGCAGTCGCATTATCGAAGAGATCGAAAGATCATCTAAGCCAGAATTATTAGCAAATGTTCGCAATTTATTGAAATCATTGCGCTGTGCTATTGATCAGGATGATAGTGCTATTAAATATTCATTGTAGGATATTCTATCCATGAGTTGGTTTCAAAAAATTATTCCGCCGAAGATTAAGCGTAAGGAGAACGGCGAAAAAAAAATCGTTCCGGAGGGTCTCTGGAGTAAGTGTAGCGCCTGTGAGGCGGTACTCTATTATACTGACTTAGTCAAAAATCTTAATGTCTGCCCTAGGTGTGGCTGCCATAATCGTATTTCTGCCAGAAACCGGCTTGACCTATTGCTGGATACTGAGGGGCGCCAAGAGATTGGGATGGAAGTGTTAGCAATCGACCCCCTTAAATTTAAAGATAGCAAGCGCTATATTGATCGGTTATCTCAGGCTAAAACAAATACTGATGAAAACGATGCCTTGGTTGTCATGCAAGGTAGCATTAAGACAATCCCCATAGTTATAGCCGTCTTTGAATTTGGTTTTATGGGTGGTTCGATGGGCTCCGTAGTTGGTGAACGTTTTGTTCGAGGTATACAGGTCTGTGTTGAGCAGCATTTGCCCTTTGTCTGCTTTACTGCTAGTGGTGGAGCACGTATGCAGGAAGGCTTGTTTTCCTTAATGCAGATGGCCAAGACGACAGCTGCATTAACTTGTTTAAGTAGAGAAAAACTTCCTTTTATTTCGGTATTGACGGATCCAACTATGGGTGGCGTATCAGCCAGCTTTGCTTTTATTGGCGATATTGTAATTGCTGAGCCGGGTGCATTGATTGGCTTCGCTGGGCCTCGTGTTATTGAACAGACAGTACGTCAAACTCTTCCAGAAGGTTTTCAGCGTGCTGAGTTTCTACTGCAACATGGGGCAATAGATATGATTGTGGATCGTAGGCAGATGCGTGACGAAATTGTGAATCTTTGTACATTGTTAATGCGCATGCCAGCTCCTGTAATATGATTATTTTCATGATTGATAGGGAGTCGTCTACTACATGTTGTCTTTGCCGAGTCATGATTGAAAGTAAATGACAAATCCAGGCATAGAGCCTGATAGCAGGCTATCGGACTGGCTTCTTTATCTAGAACAGCTCCATCCAAATATTATTGATTTGGGACTGGAACGTGTTAGTCAGGTCGGAAAAAGACTTGGATTGGTTCCTGCATGCCCTCTTGTCATTGTGGGAGGGACCAATGGAAAAGGCTCTGTCTGTGCGATGCTGGAAGCGATTTTAACTTGTGCCGGATATCGTGTTGGTTGTTATACTTCACCTCACTTATTATGTTATAACGAACGCATACATATAAACCGGTGTTCAATAAGCGATGATTTGTTATGCCAGGCATTTGAGGTAGTGGAAGCAGCCAGAATTCAATGCGGTGCTTCCTTAACTTATTTTGAATTTGGTACATTGGCTGCAATGCATTTATTTATCCGAGCGAAAGTGGATGTGGCCATTTTAGAGGTTGGACTAGGCGGGCGTCTAGATGCCGTAAATATTTTCGATGCGGATTGTGCCATATTAACTAGCATTGATCTTGATCATATGGATTATCTGGGGGATACGCGGGATAAAATTGGATTTGAAAAAGCCGGTATTTTTCGGAAAGGCAAGGCGGCTATTTGTTCAGAGCGGGAAATGCCGATAACCGTGCCTGAGTATGCAGAAAAAATTGGTGCCAGCCTAATTCATATTGACAGGGATTTTGGTTATGTGGCGAAGGAGGCTCAGTGGGATTTCTGGGGCCCTAAAGGATGGCGTCATTCTCTATCCTATCCCGCATTGCGCGGCACTAATCAGCTACAAAATGCTAGCGCTTGCCTGGCAGCATTGGATATACTGCGAGAGAGTTTGCCGACGAACATGAATGATATCCGTCGTGGTTTGCTGGAGGTTGCGCTACCTGGTCGATTTCAGGCATTGCCCGGGCAACCGTTAGTTATACTGGATGTCGCTCATAACCCAGGTGCTGCACGTGTTCTGGCAGCTAATCTTGATGCTGCAAAGCCCCATCAATATACTTACGCGGTCTTGGCTATGCTAAGGGATAAAGATATTGCGGGTGTTATAGAAGCATTAAAATATAGTATAGATGTCTGGTTGATCTCATCTATTGATTCATCGTCACGCGGCGCGAGCGCTGATGAACTAGTGGGAAAGCTGGAAGACGCTGGAATAACAAAAATGAATGGGATTATTCATACTTTTTCTGATACTGTCGCAGCCTTTGTATTTGCCTGTGAACATGCGAGTAAAAATGATAGAATTTGTGTCCTCGGCTCATTCTATACGGTTGGTGCGGTATTGCAATACCAGAATATGAGACAGTATAGATAATGATTGGGTGCTTCTAAATGACAAAAAACATCAGTGAAGAAGAACTATTATTAAGAAAGCAAGCCCGAAGACGATTGCTTGGTGCGATTACGTTGGTGATTTTAGCAGTTATCATTTTGCCGGTGATGTTTGATGAACCAAAGCAGGAACAGTATGAGATCGATATACGTATTCCTTCGGAGGATATGATCAGTGATTCAACCCATTTGCTTTTGCCGACAGATGAATTGCCTATTGTTGACCCTTACGAAGAAATAGATTCAATAAAACGGTTGCCTGCTGAGCCTTTAGATTCTCTGCAAGGTAATGAGAACTTCTCGGAAATGTTGATGGAACAGGAATATACTACTATTCCTGTTCCCGGATACAAGCCTCTGTTTGATAGAAATAGAACCAAAACCCCAGCTAAAAACAAAGCCGAAGTTGTCGCTCAAAATAAGGAAGTGAGTCGTGTTGCGTCCGGATTTGTTGTGCAATTAGGTGCCTTTTCTGATTATGCTAAGGCTAAACAACAATTGCAGCAGCTTGTTTTTAATGGTATTAGCGCCTACACCGAAACCATTAAGGTAGATAATAACGAAATTACTCGTGTACGAATTGGACCGTTTCCGACCAGAGGTATAGCAGAGAGTGAGCTTATAAAATTAAAAAAATTGGGTATGGATGGTGTTGTAACAAGCAGATAAGCTATTGGTGAGGCTGTGTATTTGTGCGGGATCGGTTAAAGAAATAAAAGCCTTTTCATGTGAGAGTGATTTCGTGCCATTAACTCTTATTCTCAATTCTCTAGCAAATGACCATCTTTGATTATATTGTTCTGGGCATTCTTTTCGTATCGATTATTTTGAGCATTATGCGCGGATTAGTACGTGAAGTACTGTCGTTATCGGGATGGGTCGTTGCATTGATAGTGGTCAGCTCTTATGCAACAGAATTTGAGCCTTTGTTGCCATCAGAGATTAATGGCGTATCATTCCGGATAATGACTGCGTTTATTGTGGTATTTCTGTCAGTATTATTAATAACCATGTTGATATCAATGCTGCTGTCAGCCTTGGTAAAAGGCACCGGTTTAGGATTTATTGATAGATTTCTAGGCTCAATTTTCGGTTTCTTACGTGGCATGTTAGTAGTGATGTTACTTGTTTTGATAGCGGGATTGACCACCTTGCCTCAACAATCTTTTTGGCAGCAAGCGCTATTAAGTGGCCCCTTAGAAGTTCTTGTGATAGAAGTAAGACCTTGGTTACCAAATGATTTATCGAGCAGAATTAGTTATGGAAGTGATGAAACATATTAAAAATATTTGTAACAGTCTATGCGGGCTAGGTGGCATGTGCGATTCGTACTCTTATTTATCCGATCGTGAACAAATTATGTTTTGTCTTCCAATACGTCACTGATTCAGTTCAAATTTTCGGAGTATTTCTATGTGTGGAATTCTCGGCATCGTTGCGCAGGCACCTGTGAATCAGTTACTTTATGATGGGTTGTTAATGTTGCAGCACCGTGGGCAAGATGCGAGTGGTATTGTTACAGCCGAAGGTAATACATTCCATATGCACAAGGGCTGCGGTATGGTACGTGATGTGTTCCGTACTCGGAATATGCGTGCTTTAATGGGAAATATGGGTATTGGTCATGTACGTTACCCTACGGCAGGATCAGCGAGATCTTCGGCCGAAGCGCAACCATTTTATGTTAATTCACCATTTGGTATCGTATTGAGCCATAATGGTAATCTTACCAACGCAGCTCAGCTTAATCAGGAATTGTTTCGTGCAGATTTACGTCACGTTAATACTAATTCAGATTCTGAGGTATTACTCAATGTTTTGGCGCATGAATTACAAGAAAGCACGCGTAATTATCAGCTTGATCCTACGGCAATTTTTTCGGCAGTTTCAGGTGTGCATCGGCGATGTCAAGGGGCTTATGCGGTTGTAGCGCTAATAGCAGGCTATGGCTTGTTGGCTTTCCGTGATCCTTATGGAATTCGCCCGTTGGTTTTTGGCACGATAGAGACGGAACAAGGTAGTGAATATTTGATCGCATCGGAAAGTGTTGCGCTGGATACGCTCGGATTCAAATTAATACGTGATATTGCGCCAGGTGAAGCAATCTTTATTGATGAGAATGGTAACTTTTATAACAATAAAGAGTGTGCTGATTATCCAACATTAAACCCCTGTATCTTCGAGTATGTTTACTTGGCACGTCCAGATTCCGTGATTGACGGTATTTCAGTTTATGAAACGCGGCTTAATATGGGTGTAAGTCTGGCGGATAAAATTACCAGAACAATGCGCCATCTTGATATTGATGTGATAATTCCTATTCCAGATTCCAGTCGTCCGAGTGCATTACAACTTGCAAATCATTTAGGCGTAGATTTCCGAGAAGGCTTTGTTAAGAATCGATATGTCGGACGTACTTTTATTATGCCCGGACAGCAACAACGCCGTAAATCAGTTCGTCAAAAGCTGAATGCGATCAGCGTCGAATTTCGAGGAAAAAATGTGTTATTGGTAGATGACTCCATTGTACGCGGAACAACCAGCCGTGAGATTGTGCAAATGGCACGAGAGGCTGGTGCGCAGAAAATTTATTTTGCATCTGCTGCGCCGCCGGTACGTTATCCTAATGTTTATGGAATTGATATGCCTACTCGCCAAGAATTAATTGCAACTGATCGCAGTGATGAAGATATTTGTCATGAGATAGGAGCTGATTACCTTATTTATCAGGATCTTGAATCATTAAATCAAGCTGTGTCAAAAGTAAATCCGGCGATTACTAGCTTTGAGACCTCTTGTTTTGATGGAAATTATATAACGGGTAATGTAACACCGGAATATTTGAGTATTATTGAGTCACAACGTAATGCAGAGCCAGCACGGTCACAGGCTAAATTCAGTACTCAACTGGATTTAAGTTTTGCGGTTGTCGATTAGGCGGTATCTTATTTGAGTATCAAAGATAAAGTGAAATCGTTTCAAGAAAAATTATACGAATTCTAATTTGGAGTGAGTTTTGCATGTCCGATAATTTTGATGCGGAAACATTAGCGCTACATACAGGTATTCACCGTAGTCAATTTAATGAACATTCTGAGGCAATGTATCTTACCTCGAGTTTTGTTTTTGAAAGTGCCGCTCAAGCTGCGGCACGATTTTCCGGCGCAGAGCCAGGGAATATCTATTCACGTTTTAGTAATCCGACTGTGAGTGCTTTTGAAGAACGGCTTGCAGCGCTGGAGGGAGCAGAGGCTTGTGTTGCAACTTCTACGGGTATGTCCGCGATATTGGCTTGCGTGATGGGATTATTGTCTGCTGGAGATCATATTGTGGCCTCCCGTAGCTTATTTGGTGCGACAGTAAATCTGTTCGATCATATTTTGAGACGTTTTAAGATCGAAACGACATTTGTATCGGCGACAGATACTGCTGCCTGGAGTGCTGCAGTGAAACCCAGCACGAAACTTTTCTTTTTGGAAACCCCCTCTAATCCCCTGACTGAAATATCGGATATCACAGCTTTGTCAGAGATTGCAAAGAAAGCAGGCATCTGGCTTGCGGTTGATAACTGTTTTTGTTCGCCGATATTGCAAAGACCTTTATCACTGGGTGCTGATCTGGTCATTCATTCCGCAACTAAATATCTAGATGGTCAGGGTAGGGTACTGGGTGGTGCAGTATTAGGTAAGCGTGATTTATTAATGGATGGAGGCATATTTGGGTTTTTACGTACCGCAGGACCGACATTAAGTGCTTTTAATGCCTGGGTAATACTCAAAGGCATAGAGACACTTAAGATTCGTATGGATGCCCATGCTGCCCATGCTATGGAAGTAGCGAGTTGGCTAGAGAAACATCCTAATGTGAACCGGGTTTACTATCCTGGACTGCCATCACATCCACAATATGACCTTGCCAAATATCAGCAGAAAAGTGGAGGAGGTATTGTGTCGTTTGAGGTAAAAGGTGGACGGGAAGCTGCGTGGCGGGTTATTGATTCTACCCGACTGATTTCAATCACGGCTAATCTAGGCGATACAAAAAGTACACTGACCCATCCCGCAAGTACAACACATGGACGTATCAGTCAGGAAGCACGAGATGCAGCTGGCATCACTGAAGGTTTGCTACGCCTGGCAGTTGGATTGGAAGCCGTGAAAGATCTTCAAGCAGATTTGACAAGAGGCTTATCGTAAGAAAGTATTTATTGATAATTTCATAGCTAAACGATTTCTGCTTTCTGAATGACGACGTCTTCTATGGGGACGTTTTTGTGTCCATTGTAATCCCCTGTTTTAACTTTCCTTATTTTATCGACAACATCTTTTCCTTCTACAACCTTACCAAATACACAATAGCCATAGCCTTGAGAAGTCGGTTCTGTATGATTAAGGAATCCGTTACTTGTCACATTGATAAAGAATTGAGCTGTTGCGGAATGAACGTCAGATGTGCGAGCCATGGCAACAGTGTAAGCATCATTCTTAAGACCATTGGCTGCCTCGTTTTGAATTGGAGCGCGTGTTTGTTTCTGTTTTATTCCTGATTCGTATCCCCCGCCTTGAATCATAAAATCATCAATAACGCGATGAAAGATTGTATTATCATAAAATCCGCTCGTTACATATTCTCGAAAATTACGTGTTGTTTCTGGTGCTTTCTCACTATCCAATTCTAATACGATTACGCCATAATTTGTATGTAATTTGATCATTATTTCTTTGTTTATTAATTGGTTATTTGAATCAGTTCAATCTTTTCTATTATGACGCTGTCTTTGGGTACATCGCTAGAAAAGGGGCCTCTGGCACCTGTTGAAGTGCTGGCAATTTTATTAACAATTTCCATTCCGCTAATCACTTTACCAAATACTGTATAGCCGTAACCTCGATGACTTGGTGCCGTATAGTCAAGGAAAGTATTATTTGCTACATTAATAAAAAACTGTGCGGTAGCTGAATGTGGATCTGAAGTACGTGCCATTGCGATTGTCCCAATCTGGTTCTTTAAGCCATTAGATGCTTCATTCTCAATGGGTTGTCTCGTTGGTTTCTGGTTGAATGTTTTATCAAACCCGCCACCTTGGATCATGAAACTTGGAATAACGCGATGAAATAACGTGTTCTGGTAAAATCCATCTGCTACATAACGCAAGAAATTTTCAACTGTTTTAGGCGCCTCATCAGGGTAGAGCTCAACTGTAATGCTACCCATGTTGGTTTGGATTTTGATATGCGGCGAATTAGCAGCGTGAACCAGCGTACTGCTTAACATGGATAAAAGTAACATTAATAATAACCGAAAAAAATGCATAAAATTTTCCCATTAAAGAGATAATAATATCTGGATAGAAGCTTGAAGTATCTAATTATGCTATACTTCTTAAGCTTTTTTTACCTGATTATGTCCAGAACGTTCCGAATTCTATCAAGAAGATAGCTGGTTCCACAATCTCAATCTGATCTAATCCACAATGCTTAAAATTTATAACTCGCTCATTCGAGCAAAACAGAATTTTGTCCCGCTAATACCTGGGAAGGTAAAGATCTATGTTTGTGGTATGACGGTGTATGACTATTGTCATCTTGGACATGCTCGTGTATTGGTTGTGTTTGATATCGTAGTTCGCTGGCTTAAAACCATTGGTTTTGAAGTAACATATGTACGCAATATTACTGATATTGACGATAAAATTATTAAGCGTGCCAGAGAAAATAATGAGTCAATTCAGGTATTAACTGATCGCTTTATTCAGGCAATGGAACAGGATTCACTGGCGCTGGGTGTCATGCAGCCTTCGCATGAGCCTCGTGCAACCTGCTATGTGGAAAAAATGATTGCTATGATTAGCGCATTAGTGGATAAGAATCTTGCTTATGCCGCAAGTAATGGCGATGTATATTATGCGGTTCATAAATTTCCTGATTATGGCAAGCTTTCTGGTAAATCTCTGGATGATTTGCGTGCAGGGGAGCGCATTGAGATTGATTTATACAAAGCAGATCCACTTGATTTTGTACTATGGAAGTCAGCTAAACCTGATGAACCCGCCTGGCATTCACCTTGGGGTAAGGGGCGCCCAGGTTGGCATATAGAATGCTCAGCAATGAGTGCGCATTATTTAGGGGAGCATTTTGATATACATGGTGGTGGACAAGACTTACAGTTTCCCCATCATGAAAACGAAATTGCGCAGAGTGAAGGCGTACATGGACATTGTTCAGTCAATTACTGGATGCATAATGGTTTTGTACGGATTGATAATGAAAAAATGTCTAAGTCACTGGGTAATTTCTTTACTGTACGCAATGTACTTGAGCGTTATCAAGCTGAAGTGGTGCGTTTCTTTATTTTACGTGCACATTATCGCAGCCCACTGAATTATTCTGATCAACATCTGGAAGATGCAAAGCATGCGCTGGATCGTTTGTATACCGCATTAAAGGGAAATGAAATTTCTGATATCGAAGTTGACTGGAATGATATCCGCGCTCAAACATTTATGAATGCAATGAATGATGACTTTAATACGGCTGAGGCTGTTGCAGTATTGTTTGATCTTGCAGGCGAAGTGAATAAGAATAAATCTGGACAAAGCGCATCGTTACTTAAAGCATTAGGTGGAATACTGGGGCTGCTGCAGCAAAACCCACAGGATTATCTGCAATATGGCCTGCCGTTGGAGGATAAAGGATTATTTTCTCCGGAGGAAATAGAACAAATGATTCAAAAGCGTATTAGTGCGCGCAAAAATGGTCTGTACGCAGAAGCTGATGCTATACGCGAGCAATTATTAGATACGGGTGTTATTCTTGAAGATGGGCCTCAAGGGACAGCCTGGCGCCGCCGATGAAAATTTAGGGGGTGTTATAAATCCATCTATTCAATAAAGTGCGTGCCGATATGATAATTTCTGAAGCGACCATGCCTAATGGCCCGTTATTTTTCCTTAATAATGTATCGGCAGCAGCTCCGTGTAGATATACTCCTAATAATAATGCATGTCCTGTACTGAGTCCTTGTGCTAATAGCGTGCCGATCATGCCAGATAGCACATCTCCTGTACCTGCACTACTTAAACCGGGATTGCCGCTGGTATTAAGATAGTATTTTCCTCCAGGTAGAACACAAATACTGCCAGCGCCTTTTAATACGACATAGCAATTGAAATATTCTGATAACTGCCGCGCAGCTGCCATGCGATCATTCTGGACAGTGATGATATCTGTGTTTAATAAACGTGCTGCTTCGGCAGCATGAGGCGTGATAATAGAAGGAAAGCTACGATGCGATAGCTTTTGAGCGAGGAATGTATGTGTCGCAATCAGATTTAATGCGTCTGCATCCAATACCAAAGGAAGTTCAGTGTTTAATGCATAATCCACGCAGGAATAAGCATCTGATTCCATGCCCAGGCCTGGGCCAATGACGAGACAGTTCAGATGTTTAAGTTTAACTAGTTCATGAGCAAGGCGAAACATGAGTTCGGGTTGGATGGTATCAACTGTCGGTGCGTTACGGGCGATCAGGCCGAGATAAACGCGACCCGCGCCCAGTTGTAGTGCTGCCCTGCCGGCTAGCAATGCTGCACCCACCATTCCTGCTGATCCACCGACTATGCCGATGCTGCCAAACATGCCTTTGTGGCTGTTGGCAAGCCGGGGAGGGGGTAATAATGTTGGCATTAATGCGTGATCAATTGTCCAAACATGGGGAGCAAGCAATGTTGCTACATCGAGTCCCAAGTCACGTAATAGAATTTCACCACAATATTCGGGACCATAATTAGTCAGGAGGCCTGGTTTTAATCCAATAAATGTAACCGTGATAGTAGCGCGTAATGCCATGTCGTAGATACAGCCGTTATCACTCCCCAGGCCAGAGGGAATATCTAATGCAAGTATTGGCAGCCGCATGCTGTTAACAGTTTTGATTAAATCCAGGTATTTTCCCTCGAGGCGGCGCTGTTTTTTTTGATTAAATCCAATACCAAATAATCCATCGATAATAGCATCCCAGTTTCTATTGATGGGAATTTCGGTGTGCATCTCACCACCTATTGCTAACCAGGCTATCATTGTTCTTTCTGCATCATTAGATAGCCTGATGCGGTCACCGGTAAAAACTAAAGTGACATTGAAATACCATTGTTTTAAATAACGGGCAACGACAAATGCATCCCCACCATTGTTGCCCGGTCCAGCCAGGATGAGTACGTTAGTTTTATCATTGATTAATAATCTATTTCGAGCTACCTGAGCTGCGGCTAATCCAGCTTTTTCCATGAGATTGGATGAATCAGGCAAGGTTGCGGCAAGTTGTTCTATTGCACGAATTTCAGCAGAAAAATAAACAGGATTCGGATGATTCATTTTGATTGTTTAGTCAGTTGTAGAACGGTTAGCTTCTCTTCTCGTGTAAAATTACTGTTTTTAAATTCAACGATTATTTTCCTAATGCTTCAATTTCGTGGTGGCAGTGCACTTTCTTCATTTCGTCTTGAGAAATTAATCAATACAATGCGCATCAATAGATTGCCAGTTTCTCATATTTATGCCGAATATTGGTATTTCTGTGCGGTATCTCGTGATTTATATGAAGAAGAACGTATCGTTCTAAAAAAAATCTTGGATGATGGTTCGATACAACAACCTGTTCATTCTGCTACTCAATTACAATTGGTATTGCCGCGCCCTGGCACGATTTCCCCCTGGTCATCCAAAGCGACTGATATCGTTCATCGTTGCGGGCTAGATGTAGTTGAGCGCATTGAACGCGGCCTTGTTTTTTATATTCAGATAGAAAGCATTCTTTCTCCTGAAATGAAAACCAAACTGCCGACGCTGTTGCATGATCGCATGACCGAGGTTGTATTTGATTCTTTTGAAAAGGCTGATGCATTATTTCATCATTTTGAACCCGGTTTATTAAGAATAATAGATGTGCTTGCAGGGGGAAAAGACGCATTACAAAATGCCAATGATGAAATGGGTCTTGCTTTATCTGCTGATGAGATTGAATATCTTGTTAATAGCTTTACGCAGATTAGCCGTAATCCGACTGACGTGGAGCTGATGATGTTCGCACAAGCTAACTCGGAACATTGTCGCCATAAAATTTTTAATGCGGCCTGGATCATTGATGGCAAACCGCAGGATCAGTCGCTGTTTGCGATGATACGGCATACGCACCAGTCAAATGCTAAAAGTACTATAGTCGCCTATGCTGATAATTCTTGCATTATTGAGGGAGAAAGTATAGCGCGCTTCTATCCGGGTGAGGAGCATGTTTATGGTTATGCACTGGAGCCAACACATCTGCTTATGAAGGTTGAAACGCATAACCATCCGACAGCTATTTCTCCATTTTCAGGCGCGGCTACAGGTGTCGGTGGGGAAATTCGTGATGAAGGTGCGACTGGGCGTGGTGCTAAGCCTAAAGCAGGGCTAACCGGATTTGCTGTTTCTAATCTAAATATTCCCAATTATATTCAACCTTGGGAAAAAGATGCGACGGAGGGATTCGAACACGGACCTACGCAAGCGTACGGCAAGCCTTCACGTATTGTTTCGGCATTAGACATTATGTTGGCTGGGCCCATTGGTGGCGCAGCATTTAATAATGAATTTGGGCGACCTAATTTGGCAGGATATTTTCGCACTTTTGAGGAACGTGTTGCGGGTGAGATGCGCGGATATCACAAGCCGATCATGTTGGCAGGGGGCATCGGCCAGATCTCTGAGAAGCATGTATTTAAAGAAAAATTTCCACCTGGCACTTTATTGATCCAATTGGGTGGCCCGGGCATGCTGATTGGCTTGGGCGGCGGCGCGGCTTCTAGCATGGATACCGGTGCTAATACAGAAAAATTAGACTTTGACTCGGTACAACGCGGCAATCCTGAGATGGAGCGGCGTGCGCAAGAAGTCATTGATCGTTGCTGGCAGATGGAAAGAAAGGGGGAGTGTAATCCGATTTTATTTATTCATGATGTGGGTGCAGGTGGCTTATCCAATGCATTTCCTGAGCTAGTATATGATTCAGGGCGTGGTGGCTGCTTCCGTCTGCGCGATATTCCTTCTGAAGACGCTAGTATGTCCCCTATGCAAATCTGGAGTAACGAAGCGCAAGAACGTTATGTATTGGCAATTAAGCCCGAATCATTAAAACTGTTTCAAGAAATTTGTGAGCGCGAGCGATGCCCATTTTCAGTTGTTGGCGAAGCAACCGAAGAACAGCAGCTTATTGTCATTGATCAAAAAGAGGATGTTCCTCCGGTTAATATGGCACTCTCAGTATTGTTAGGTAAACCACCTAAAATGACTCGAAATGTGGTGCATGCGGATAAGATACTGCCGTCGTTCAATACTGCTGCTTTGAACTTATATGAAGCTGTTTATCGTGTATTGCGATTACCCGCGGTGGCGGATAAGACTTTTTTGATTACCATCGGCGATCGTAGTGTGGGTGGAATGACGGCCCGAGATCAGATGGTGGGGCCTTGGCAAGTGCCCGTAGCAGATGTAGCGGTGACATTGATGGGCTATCAATCCTATCTGGGAGAGGCCTTCGCTATTGGTGAGCGCCCACTGGTGGCATTAATTAAACCTGCTGCAGCTGCTCGCATGGCTGTGGGTGAAGCCATTACCAATATTGCAGCGGCTCCCATTAAGCGGCTTAGTGAAGTCAAACTATCTGCCAATTGGATGGCTGCAGCTGGACACGACGGCGAAGATGCCGGTTTATTTGATGCCGTTCATGCGATCAGCATGGAGTTATGTCCACAGCTGGGAATCAGTATCCCTGTAGGAAAAGACTCTTTATCCATGAAGACATCATGGAAGGAAGAAGGGAAATCTAGCCATGAATCGCTTAATAAGGAGGTAACGTCACCATTGTCTCTGGTTATTTCTGCTTTCTCTAGAGTAGTTGACACGCGTAAAACACTTACACCACAAATACAAAAGGGTTGTGGCGAAACAGAATTAATACTGATTGATCTCGGTATGGGTAAAAATCGCCTGGGTGGTTCGGCACTTGCACAAGCTTATAAGCAGATAGGTGATATTGCCCCCGATATCGCAGGTTTGGAGGGGGCGGAGAAACTCAAGGCATTCTTTACTGCTATACAACAGTTGAATAGCCAAAATAAGCTGCTTGCATATCATGACCGTTCAGATGGCGGCTTGTTTGTAACATTATGTGAAATGGCTTTTGCCGGGCATGTCGGTATAACAATTAACCTTGATCAGCTATGTTTTGACCCGCTTGCCAATGATGTGGATGGTTCTGAATTGAATCCTGAAATATTGACCGGCAGGTTTCTTGAGCATATTTTTTCCGTCTTGTTTAATGAGGAACTGGGCGCTGTTATCCAGGTTAAATCTGAACATCGCCATGATGTGCTGGATACATTGTCTGCGGAAGGATTGCTTGAGTTCTGTTTTGTTATTGGTGCGCCCAATGATAAAGATGAGATTCGCCTGATGCGCAATAATAAGGCAATATTCTCAGAAAAACGAATAGATCTACATCGTGCCTGGTCAGAAACAACTTATCAAATGCAGAGACTGCGTGATAATTCGGAATGTGCTCAGCAGGAGTATGATCGCATACTGGATATAACGGATCCTGGCTTACATGTGGGATTAAGTTTTGACATTAATCAAGATGTAGCGGCACCCTATGTGCAAACTGGTATGCGGCCTAATATTGCTATTTTGCGTGAACAAGGGGTAAATGGTCATGTAGAAATGGCAGCTGCTTTTGATCGAGCTGGCTTTACTGCGATAGATGTACATATGAGCGATATCATTGCGGGCCGTGTTTCATTGAAAGACTTTAAAGGTTTTGTTGCGTGTGGTGGATTTTCCTATGGCGATGTGTTAGGAGCCGGAGTAGGCTGGGCCAAGTCGATTTTATTTAATTTGCGTGTACGTGAGGAATTTGAGACGTTCTTTCAGCGTAAGGATACTTTTGCTTTGGGTGTATGCAATGGTTGCCAGATGCTGAGTCATTTGCGTGAAATTATACCGGGTTCTGGGCATTGGCCACATTTTACACGCAATAGATCAGAACAATTTGAAGCACGTTTTGTCTTAGTAGAAATTCAAAAGAGCCCATCTTTATTTTTTGATGGGATGGCGGGCAGTTTGATGCCTATCGTTGTTGCGCATGGGGAAGGTTATACGGATTTTTCCAGTGTGCCTGATTCTTCAGTAGCTTCATCGCTGGTTACTATGCGTTTTGTAGATAACAAGGCTCGTCATACTGAAATGTATCCTTACAATCCTAATGGCTCACCCCAAGGCATAACCGGCCTAACGACAGCGGATGGGCGATTTAATATTTTGATGCCGCATCCAGAGCGTGTTTTCCGTATAGCACAACATTCTTGGTATCCTCCGGAATCAGAAAAAATAACACAGCAACCTGTTTTTTCTCGTGAGGATGGCCCATGGATGCGGATATTCAGAAATGCCAGGAAATGGGTTGGATAACCGCTTGTTTGATTCTATAAATTCAACCTAGAGACTTAATTACAGATCATGAATAACAATTCAAAGATGGGCGCTCTTAACATTACCTTACAAAGTAAATTTATTAGCATGATATTGCTGATACTAAGCATGAGTCTGAATACCGCGCTGGCACAAATAAAGCCGGACCGTAAACCCGACATGCTTGGCTGTGTACCACTGGCAAGCTGGGTTGTGCCGGGGGTCGGTAAGGTGTCGAACTTCGATGTTATTTCACGTGCAGCCAGAGAGTCGGTGGTGTTGCTCGGAGAAACTCATGTTAATCATGAACATCATCGTTGGCAATTGCAGACATTGGCAGCATTATATGCGATGCGACCTGACATGATTATTGGCTTTGAAATGTTCCCGCGCCGCGTTCAAAGCGTGTTGGATGACTGGGTGGCAGGGAAACTCAGTGAGAAAGCATTTCTCACCGCAGTGGAGTGGGATTTGGTTTGGAATACCGATGCAAATCTTTATCTGCCGTTATTTCATTTTGCACGGATGAATCGCATACCAATGCGTGCATTGAATATTGAAACACGCCTCAGGCATCTGGTTTCTGAGAAAGGTTTTGATGGTGTACCAGAAGATGAACGTGAAGGTGTAACGCGCCCGGCTAAACCGAGCGATGCTTATTTGGACTATCTGTTGCCAATTTATGAAAGACATGACCGCAAGGATAGAAAAAAAGGTGAGATTAATCATAATGATCCGGATTTTATGCGTTTTATTTCAAGTCAACAGCTTTGGGACCGGGCCATGGCACAGATTTTGTATTCAGAGCACACTGGATCTGACGAGGAGAAAAAGCCACTTGTAGTTGGTATTATGGGGTCGGGGCATATTTTGTATGGTTATGGCGTGCCGCATCAGCTACGTGATTTGGGCATTAAAGACATTGCATCTTTATTGCCATGGGACACTAATAAATCCTGTAAAAAATTTATAGTGGGTGTGGCTGATGCTGTATTTGGTGTTATGCCGCATGCATCTCAGCCATTTCAACCACTTCGTCAACGATTGGGTATTCGTTTTGAAATTGCACATGGTGGTGCACATGTTTTACAGGTTGAGAAGGGCAGTATTGCCGAAGCAGCCCATCTTCAGGATGCTGATGTCATTACAGAAATAGCCGGGCTGGAAGTAAAAGAAACGAAAGATATTATTGATGTAGTCAAACGTCATGCACCCGGTACCTGGTTACCACTGAAAGTAAGGCGTGATAATGAACTAATCGAAATTATTGCTAAATTTCCAGCTTTGGATAAGTGAATATTTCATTTGATTCATGAGCGTGAGATATCTACGTTTAACATGTCGATCTCTTCATTGGGGACTGTCTCATAATAGAATTTTCAGAAATTTTACTTGTTAATAATCAATGAGTTGTATAGTAAAAAACGGATAAATCCTATATTACGAGACAGTCCCATTGGAAGTGATACTAGATCTTGATCTGCATTTATTCGGGCATCGCCTATTCTTTGAGATGTAAGGGTAAATCAGGCAATTGTTACTGTTTTGCTAGTAGAAAAAGATCGGGTGGGCAAATTGCAGAAACATTGGGTGAAAAAACTGCCCTCGCATCCCAAGATCATCTGGGATGAAAGCTTGACGCAGGTTTGGACAGAAAAGACCGCTGCATAACTAGTTATCTCGGGCTGAGCAAGATTTTTAGGTGTTTGATTTATCAGTCCTGCAAGTCATCAGAAAAGCTCAAAAACACAGTTATGCAGCGGTCTTCAGAAACGGGCAGGATGCCCCTTGTGCTTGTAATGGTCTCTGCCCAGAATGCCTCTTTTCTTGCGGCTTTAATACGTCCACTGCCTTATTGCGGTGTCGCCAAAGCTATATTGTTTTTAACGGTGTAGAGGCAGTTAAACATGGCACGTGGTCGCTGCGTAAACGGACAATCAAGTTTAATTGGTTCTTAGAGAATGCGGGTGGACTAACATGACAAAACAGACTGCTTTAAAGAGTCGTACTATTGATTCCCTTGGGCTCTGGCTCATCTGCAGAAAAATCGAGTTCTATCTTTGCTCCATCAGGGTCATAGCAGAAAAGTTGCCAGGTCTGTGAGTCTTTTTGTCGCCGAAGTTCATATTTTATACCGTGCTGATTGAGTGTGTTAATCACAGATTGAAGGTCGGACGCAGTAAAAGCCATATGATCGATAACGCCTTGAGCTTGAGCAGGCAATGGCCGTCCAGCCATAATATGTAGAATAGGCTGATTTTCTGCGTAGAGCCAGGCTCCAGAGGAAGCGAGCGGTGGGCGATAACCCTCTGTAAATCCAAGCACATCGATATAGAAAGCTTTACATTGTTCCAGATTGCTGGTGAGCACCGTAAAATGATTCATACCATCGATAGCCATCTTATTTCCTTTTATTTGTTATTTTTACGATTAGAGTGTTGATTGATACGTACCTTGATCTCAGTTTGTTTTTAGCTTTATCAAATCTAATAAAAACATCTAGTATGATGAAGATATGATGCCCGCTTTCGCAACGCCAAGGTTATAATATAGCATATGGATATGTGTAGAATTTATTGTATTTATCCAGCCCGCTCTCAAACTGGATGAGAGGGTTGAAGGCAGTGATATTAAAACAAAGAGAGCCCTGTATTTTTATCGTTAATTGAATTAGGTCGCTTGGTAACACTGATTGTGTATGATTTGTTATGAATGATTGATATTAGAGATTGAGACTAAGATAGCATTCTTTAACCAGCCAGATCAGTGGTTTTTAATGCCTCTGAAGGGTGGTTATGATCGAATTCCGGGTCGATTGAACTCGGTGACTTATACTATACCTTATAGGTAAGGAATTTTGTTTTTGGGGTCTGGCTAATTTAAGAATCGAAGGCTGATATGAATCGAATTCCATAAGTTTATGGATATTTATCAAATAGTGCGTAAAACTTCGTCCTTCAGGGCGGAAATATAAGCGCACAGGCGAAGCCTGTTTAATGCGGTCTTTGCTGTTGTTCAATATA
>CBDUPR010000032.1:0-33563 GCA_965369175.1 uncultured Nitrosomonas sp. | reverse complement strand
GTAGGCAGTAGCAATACAAACCTACTCTTAACGGCTTAATAAGTCGCTAGGAATCTCCTTCGTTTAGGAAGGGGATGATGTCAATGTCGCCAGATTGATGAACGCAATTACTGGGTGCTCAATTACTGAGCGCTAAAGAATCTGCATTTAACCTTGCATTTAACCTTTGTGTGCTTGCCAGCCTGAAATAACATGGTAACGATATAGCGATTGTCACTACAGATAAATAGGTAGATAACCTATTTTCACTTAGGGAAAATTCTTAAAAATAATTGGGTGTTTCAATTCTCCGTTATGATGAATAATCCTTGCTGTATGAGTGGTTATGCTTGAATGGGGTGCCGGCCAGGATGGTTTTAGCCTGCTTTAGAATATTAGAAAGTAAGGTCTGATAATCGAATTGTGAAAGAATCTGTTGGCTTGTTAAGCGAACACATAATGATCCAGAAAACGTGTTATAAAAATCAATGCGAAGGTAATGTTCCGTCTATCTTATTTGTTGATCGTATTTTTCGAATAAATAATTGCTGCTGATGTCTTTAAGTCGTTGTCATATAAATGAAAATAGCTTTATTTTTACTTGACTGGGCCATTTTTTTTGATTAAAGTGAGAAGCAAGGATATGTGTATTTGAAAATTAATATTTTTCCTGTATGGGCAGGGGGTAGTATATTTCGTGGTATCGTGCAGTTTAGTCTGAGTAGTAAGGGTAGGTTTGCAGTCTCCGTGAGATACCGTAACAAGCTGATATTCTCTTGCACCAGATGTTTAATTGCCATCGCAAATTCTTCGAAGTATCTGCTGTTTATCCCCAGCCAAGCCTGGGAACCTATAGAACAAAAATTCAATAATCGTTTAAGTTTTAATCCAGAAATACGCAGCCTGCAGCGGCTTGCCTGCCGGTAATGTAATGGGTGTGGAAATGGCTAATACGGGCTCTATTTTGATGCTGTTGCTGCTACACCAATTTGTGGGTTCGACCAAGATACGCTGTGAGTAGGTAGGGTGCGAAACTTGAACTGTGGAATGAGGAGAGGCAGAATTCACAAACCGAACAGGTGCTGGCTTTTAAAGATGAAGAGATATCGTCCGAGTGAAGCGGTTTTTCGTTATGACGAACTGGTGATGATGCGCTGATGCACGTAACGGTATTGTTGCAAGAGGCGGTGGCTGCGTTGGCAATTAAACCAGACGGTACCTATGTAGATGGCACTTTTGGCCGTGGTGGTCATAGTCGTCTAATTTTATCGCGACTGAGTGAAGCAGGGCGGCTAATTGCATTTGATAAAGACCCGGCTGCTATCGATGCTGGGGAAGCGATTAAGGATCCGCGTTTTTGTATCAGGCATGGTAGTTTTCTCCAAATGCCGTCGATGTTGCGAGCGATGGCAGTGAACCGGGTTGATGGCGTGCTGTTGGATTTGGGCGTGTCATCGCCACAATTAGAAGAAGCCTCACGAGGATTCAGTTTTCGTTTTACAGGCCCGCTTGATATGCGTATGGATACGAGCCAGGGTTTGACCGCCGCGGAGTGGCTGGCTTTTGTAACGGAGACCGATTTAGCAAAGGTAATCAGAGATTATAGTGAGGAACGCTTTGCCAGACAGATTGCAAGAAAGATTATTGAGGCAAGAGCGCGTCAGCCGATTGTCACTACGTCGGCGCTTGCTGAGATTGTTGCGTCCGTTGTGCGTTCACGTGAGCATCAGAGAGAAAATAAACAACATCCCGCGACGCGTACTTTTCAGGCAATCCGAATTCATCTTAACCGTGAACTTGAGGAGCTGTCGCTGACCTTGCCACAATGTCCAGATCTATTGAATTTGGGTGGCAGGTTAGTGGTAATCAGTTTTCATTCATTGGAAGATCGTATGGTAAAACGGTTTATGCGTATGGCCGCAGATGCTGACATATTGCCACGGGGTTTGCCATTAAGGGAAAAGGAAGTGCGGCGCTTCAGTAAACAGAAGTTAAAGTTAATTGGCAGAGCAGTGCGCCCTGAAAAACAGGAGATCATCGTCAATACGCGCGCTAGAAGCGCGGTCATGCGTGTGGCGGAGCGAATTCCGACTGGTGAGGATTGAATGCTTAGATTAAATATTTCTTTGATTCTGATTCTTGTCATCTGCGCATTGAGTGTGGTGACTGCACAGCACAAGGCGCGTAAGCTTTTTGTGATGCTGGAAAATGAAAAAGAAATAGCGCGGCAACTGGAGGTGGAGTGGGGGAAGTTACAACTGGAACAGAGCACACTGGCAATGCATGGTCGTATCGAAACCATTGTGAGTGGGCAATTAAATATGAAAGTGCCCTCGGCTTCACGTATACAGATTATTTCTCCGGGTGCTACGGTTGATTGGGCCAATTTTGATGAGAATTTTAAGCCATGATACGTAATCCTGTGCCACATATTATTTTGCCCGCGTGGCGTTCACGTTTGTTGTTCGGATTGTTGTTTTTTGGTTTGATTGGTTTGGCCGGACGGGCTGCTTATTTGCAAGGAATGCATAATGATTTCTTGCAGCAGAAGGGCGAGTCTCGTTATGTCCGTGTAGTTGAGATGAGCGCGCATCGAGGCATGATTACTGATCGACACGGAGAAATACTGGCGGTCAGTACACCTGTGGCATCGGTATGTGCGGATCCGCAGAAAACGGATATAACGCCCGAACAAATTAATAAACTGGCCAGTTTGCTTAAAATGGATGTTGCAAAAGTTACCCAGCTGGTTAACAAAAAAAAGAGTCGGTTTGTTTATTTAAAACGACGATTGTTACCAGAAGTAGCTGAAAGTATTAAGAATCTGAAAATGCCGGGCATTTTTTTGCAATATGAATTTCAACGCTTTTATCCGGCAGGAGAAATGACTGCCCATGTGCTTGGCTTTACTGATATTAATGATCAGGGGCAAGAAGGTGTTGAGCGAGGATGGCAAAAAACGCTTGCTGGCGAATTAGGCAGTCGTCGGGTAATTAAAGATAATAAGGGCCGGATTATAGAGGATGTGGAAAATATTCGTTTGCCCAAGCAAGGGCAGGATCTTATTTTATCTATCGATAGCAGAATTCAGCACCTTGCGCATCGTGAACTGAAGCAGGCTGTACAAGCTAATAAAGCGAAAGCAGGCAGTATTATTGTACTGGACGCGCAGACAGGTGAGGTGTTGGCTTTAAGTAATTTGCCTGTTTACAACCCAAACTTACGCACGAGTATCAGTGATGAGAAAAGCCGGAATCGAGCCTTAATCAATGTCTTTGAGCCAGGCTCGACCTTAAAGCCCTTTACTGTGGCCGTGGCATTAGAGGTTGGAGAGATCAATCCGGATACCGTTTTTCAGACGGCGCCGGGTATGCTGAGAATCGGTCGGGCAACCATACGTGATGTACGTAATAAGGGCGAATTGACGGTCGCGCAGATTATTCAGGAATCAAGTAATGTGGGTACCGCGAAAATCGCTTTGTCGCTGCCGCCGCAAACAATGTGGAAAATGTTGAATCAATCTGGTTTTGGCATCTCTACCGGATCCGGATTCCCGGGAGAGGTGAGTGGTAGGTTACGACCATATAATACCTGGCGGCCGATTGAACAAGCCACGATGTCATATGGTCATGGGATTTCAGCGAGCCTGATGCAGCTTACGCGCGCTTATACAATCTTCTCAACTGGAGGGGAGTTAAAGCCTATTTCGCTAGAGAGGCAGAGCCTGCCAGTCATGGGACAGCGAGTGATTTCACGTGATACGGCACTTGCAGTCAGCAATATGCTTGAAATGGTGACCCAGCCCGGGGGAACTGCGCCATTAGCACAGGTTAATGGTTATCGGGTCGCAGGCAAAACAGGAACGGCGCATAAATTAATAGATGGCCGTTATGCAAAAAATCGCTACATATCAACATTTGTTGGCTATGCGCCCGCATCGAATCCTCGTTTAATAATTTCGGTTATGCTGGATGAACCATCTGCCGGGAAATATTTTGCTGGTACGGTCGCGGCGCCAGTGTTTAGCCAGGTCATGACAGGCGCTCTACGGATATTAAATGTGCCGCATGATGCGCCCGCAAAAAATAATATTGTATCGTTTCCTGTGGCGTCGGAATTAGGTAATGAGGGGTGAATCTAATTATGGCGGCTAAATCATATAAACCATTTGATTGTAATCTTTTGGATAATCTGGGTGTCCCGATCACAAGTCTTGTTGCTGATAGCCGCATGGTAAGGCCAGGAGATACATTTCTTGCTTATGCAGGGGAAAAATCTGATGCACGTCGGTTCATTCCTCAGGCAATTGCAGCGGGTGCCAATGCAGTGATATGGGAGCGACACAATTTTGTTTGGAATCCGGATTGGAAGTTGCCTGGGTTACCGGTAACGGACTTACAAGCCAAGGCTGGATTAATTGCTAACCATGTTTATGGTTATCCATCACAGAAACTATGGCTGGTTGGTATTACGGGAACGAATGGCAAGACATCCTGTAGCCATTGGTATGCGCAGGCCATGACGATATTGCAGAATAAAACCGCTGTGATGGGCACATTGGGTAATGGTTATCCTGACAGGCTTGAGGCAACGATCAATACGACATCCGATGCAATTTTGTTGCAGCGGAAAATGGCGGAATTTTTACAACAGGATGCGAAGAATATTGTAATGGAAGTTTCATCGCACGGAATAGTACAGGGCCGTATCAATGGCGCAGCTTTCGCTGTGGCCGTGTTAACCAATTTATCACGAGATCATTTAGACTATCACGGCAATATGGATGCTTATGCAGCAGCTAAAGCCCGGTTATTTTTTTGGCCCGGACTGAGATATGCGGTACTTAACCTTGATGATGTTTTCGGTGTCGAACTATCTCGGCAGCTGATTAGTAAGCCTACAAAGGTTATTGGCTATGGATTTAGGCAATCAGAAGTTGCCGGGGGATCATCTGATGAATTTCAGGTGGTACGGGGCTCGAATCTGAGAATGGATATTCATGGTTTGGCGTTCGATGTTGAGTTCGAAGGCGATCATGGACAATTGGAAATCGACCTGGTAGGTAAATTTAATGCGTCAAATTTGCTGGCCGTGTTGGCTGCCATGTTGGCAAACGGAGTCAGGTTTTCAGATGCCATTCAAGCCTTGCAGCAGGTACGGCCAATACCTGGACGGATGGAGAAACTGGGTGGAATTGACCAACCAGTAGTGATTATTGATTATGCGCATACACCGGATGCCTTGGAAAAAGTACTGACCGCATTGCGTGAGATTATCCACCTTTCCGGACGAAGGCCGAGCTCTGTAACTGCGAATGCCAAATTGTTTTGTGTATTTGGTTGTGGCGGAGAACGGGATAAGGGTAAGCGCAAACTGGCCGGTGAAGTTGCCACCCGCCTTGCAGATGAGGTCATTATCACGAGCGATAATCCCCGTGGTGAAGATGCGCGCGTTATTATCGATGATATTGTTGCAGGCGTTATTCCGGGTGTGAATTATTATGTCGAAGAAAACAGGGCATTAGCTATTTACCAGGCTATTTATAGTGCCCGTAAAGGAGATGTTGTACTGATTGCAGGTAAAGGACACGAGATGTATCAAGAGGTTAATGGACGTAAATTGCCATTCAGTGACAGTCAGATTGCGTTGCAGGTACTTCAGGATCTGGCTAATGGGGCACAGGTGCCGGCATGATGACGTTGCAGGAAGCGGCACGCGCGCTGGGCGCTGCCTGGTACGGTGAGGATGTGTTATTTACAGACGTCAGTACTGATAGTCGTGCACTAAAACAAGGTGACTTGTTTATTGCGCTTTCAGGGGAGAATTTTGATGGACATCAGTTTGTTATCCCTGCTAAGGAAAAGGGTGCAGTAGCAGCCATGGTAAGTCAGGGTGTGGATGCCACTCATCTAGCGTCCACAATACCGCTGATAGTGGTTAAAGATACGCGATTGGGTTTGGGGCAATTAGCTGCATACTGGCGCAGGAATTTGATGATGCCGCTGATTGGCGTAACTGGCAGTAATGGGAAAACAACAGTGAAAGAAATGATTGCATCGATTTTGAAACGGGCTACAAGATGTAATCGGGTCAGTGAGGCGGATCGTGAAAGTTTTGTATTGGCGACGGAAGGAAACCTTAATAATGATATTGGTGTGCCAAAGATGTTGTTGCAATTACGTACGCAGCATCGCTATGCGGTCATTGAAATGGGTATGAATCATGCCGGCGAGTTATCTTACTTAACACAAATGGCCAAGCCGGATGTAGCGGTTATCACTAATGCCGGTGCAGCACATATTGAAGGGTTAGGGTCGATTGAAGCAGTAGCCCGTGCTAAGGGTGAGATCTTTTCAGGGTTAGGGCCGCAAGGAACGGCTGTTATCAATGCTGATGATACGTATGCGCCACTATGGCGCCAGCTTGCAGGTAATAGACACGTGGTGGATTTCGGTTTGCGTGAACATGCACAGGTGAGAGCGCATTGTCAGGATGCTTTGTTAGGTAACAAGATGACCTTGAAATTGCCTGATGGAATAGTCGATGTCGTATTGCAGGTGTCAGGTGAACATAACGTTTATAACGCGTTGGCAGCGGCAGCGGCAGCGACAGGACTGGGAATAGACAAACAGATAATTGCTGAAGGATTAGCTGATTTCAGTGGTGTACGGGGGCGTATGCAGAAAAAAAGCTGCCTGCATCATGCCATGATGATTGATGACAGTTATAACGCCAATCCGGAATCGGTACGTGCTGCTTTGGCTGTACTGGCTGCCGCACCCGGTAAAAAAATACTGGTACTGGGCGATATGGGTGAGCTGGGTGAGCATGCTGTAGATTTACATCGATGCATTGGTAAAGAGGCCTGTCTTGCCGGAGTAGATAGGCTATTGACACTGGGTGAATTGAGTGCGTATACAGCTGCGGCATTTGGCACAGGTGCGCAGCACTTCAGCAACATAGATGAGCTGTTGGCTGCAGTTGAAGCGCTGCTTGCAGCTGATGTCACATTATTGGTCAAAGGATCCCGCTTTATGCAAATGGAGCGCGTAGTCAAAAAATTTGAGATTGAATACTTAATTGCGGATACAAAATGCATGCATTAACACAATTGGAAACTGGGAAGCCGAGGGATAAATTGCGATTGCCGGAGTTCTTATGTTGTTAGAACTTTCTCAATGGCTGTCTCAAGATATTCGTGCTTTTAATGTATTCAATTATATTACATTACGTACCATGCTGGCCGCATTGACAGCGCTGGCTATTTCATTCGTTATTGGCCCGATTATGATACGCAAGCTTACAGCTTATAAAATTGGCCAATCGGTACGTGATGATGGGCCCCGCAGCCATCTTGTTAAAGCAGGCACACCTACGATGGGTGGGGCATTGATACTCGTATCCATCGTGATTACGACATTACTTTGGGCGGACTGGAGTAATCGTTATATTTGGGTGGTATTGCTGACTACAGTAGGTTTTGGTGTGATTGGCTGGATCGATGATTATCGAAAAGTGGTCCACCGTAATCCGAAAGGATTGTCAGCGGGTGCAAAGTTATTCTGGCAGTCAGCAATTGCCCTGATCGTTGCACTGTATCTGGCTTCAACAGCTGAATTACCCGCACAGACAGAGGTGATTGTACCTTTTTTCAAAGAGGTCGCAATTTCGTTGGGGATTCCTGGTTTTATGATACTGACTTATTTTGTCATTGTAGGAACCAGTAATGCGGTTAATCTGACCGACGGACTGGATGGACTTGCCATTATGCCAACGGTCATGATTAGTGGTGCATTAGCCATTTTCGCTTATGTAACAGGTCATATTATTTTTGCGAAATATCTTGGTATTCCTTATATTCCGCATACTGGCGAATTATCCGTGTTTTGTGGCGCTTTGGCAGGGGCGGGGCTTGCTTTCTTGTGGTTTAACACTTATCCAGCAGAAGTTTTCATGGGCGATGTGGGTGCGCTTGCCTTGGGCGCGGCGCTGGGAGTAGTGACGGTCATTGTACGTCAAGAGATTGTTTTGCTCATCATGGGAGGAGTATTTGTTGTAGAAACATTATCCGTAATGTTGCAAGTGGCATCATTTAAACTGCTGGGCAGACGTATTTTTCGAATGGCGCCATTACACCATCACTACGAATTAAAAGGCTGGAAGGAAAATCAGGTAGTAGTGAGATTTTGGATTATTACGCTCATACTGGTGCTGCTTGGATTATCTACATTAAAATTAAGATGAACTTACAAGATAGAATGGTGCTGGTTTTAGGAATGGGTGAAACGGGATTGTCTATAGCCAAATGGCTTTCACGTATGGGTGCAAAAATACGTGTGGCGGATAGCCGAATGGATCCCCCAGGCTGGGATGCGCTGATGCAGACTATTCCCGCTGCACAGCTATACAAAGGTAAATTTGAGCAGGAAATTCTTGATGGGATAGAGACGATTGCCATTAGCCCTGGCGTGTCGCTGGCAGAACCTTTTGTACAGCAGGCAAGAGCACAGGGCATTCCCGTGTTCGGGGACATAGAACTTTTTGCCTTGGCACTTGAACACATGGGTGCTCCCAGACCTAAAATTTTGGCCATTACTGGTTCTAATGGTAAAACGACAGTGACGGCCATGGTGGGCGCAATGCTGAAAAAATCGGGGTGGGATGTAGAGGTGGCGGGAAATATTGGTCCGGCCGTATTAAATGCGTTAATGAGGCGTATGGATTCAGGAAAGCTGCCGCAGTCATGGGTCCTGGAGACATCTAGTTTTCAGTTGGAAACGACGCAGCATCTGAATGCGGACGCGGCAACCGTACTTAATCTTAGCGAAGATCACTTGGATCGCTATGCGAATATGGACGATTATATTGCTGCCAAGGCAAGCATATTTATGCATCAGGTCAACGGAGCGGGTATACAGATTCTGAATCGGGATGATCCGGTTGTATCTGCGATGGTGTTAACAGGGAGGAAACAGATTACTTTTGGTTTAAATGTGCCAGAGACAGATACTGATTTTGGTATATTGCGTGATGGAAGTGATATATGGTTGATGCAAGGCAAGATGCAGTTAATGAGAACATCGGAGTTACTTGTCAATGGACTGCATAATGCGGCTAATGCATTGGCCGCATTAGCGCTGTGCCGTGCCATCGAATTACCCATTAAGCCATTGTTATTGGCGTTGCGTGAATTTAGAGGGTTGCCGCATCGGGTTGAAAAGGTGGCGGCATTCAATGGTGTGACATTCTACGATGATTCCAAAAGTACAAATGTAGGCGCCACGGTTGCGGCTTTGGGTGGGATGAAAAAAAATGTGATCCTAATTGCAGGTGGCGATGGTAAAGGTCAGGATTTCTCTGTTCTTAAGCAACCAATTATGGAATGCGCACGTGCGCTGGTGCTGATTGGACGAGATGCAAAAAAAATTGCTGCAGCCATAGATGGCTGCGGTGTCCCCTTGTATTTTGCAATAACAATGGAAGAAGCCATGCAGAAAAGTTTCTTGCTGGCGCAAACGGGTGATATCGTATTGTTGTCACCTGCCTGCGCCAGTTTGGATATGTTCAGGAATTATATTCATCGGGCGGAAGCGTTTGTTGGTGCAGTGAAGAAGATCGAAGCGAAATTCTTTAGTTTCGGTCAGAAAAGACATTAGCCGATGACTCATCAGACGCATACTCAATATCCAAAGATTCTATCAGAGCTTGATCAGGCTTTGATCTGGTCAGTTCTGCTCTTGCTGAGTCTGGGGTTGGTGATGGTTTATTCCGCATCTATTGCAATTGCTGAGGCAAAATATGGCGTCGATAGCGCTGGGCATTATTTGTTGCGACATGGCGCCTATCTGACCATCGGATTGCTGTCAGGTTTTATTGTGTTCCGAATACCGATGCATTTGTGGCAGAAGTATGCCACTCATCTGTTTTTGCTGAGCATTCTGTTGTTAATATTGGTGCTGATTCCAGGGATAGGTCGTGAGGTCAACGGCAGTCAGCGTTGGATCTCTTTATTTGTTGTTAATTTGCAACCATCTGAATTTACTAAATTATTCATGATAATGTACGCTGCAGATTATGTCGTACGCAAGACCGAGCATTTAAATAGTTTTCGTAAAGGCTTCCTGCCCATACTTTTTGCTTTGTCCATCGTGGGGTTTCTGCTTTTGCTTGAACCAGATTTTGGTGCCTTTGTCGTTGTGATAGCCCTCGCGATGGCTATTCTATTTTTGGGTGGTATGAGTTTAAAGATTTTTGTGGGGCTGATTAGCTTTTTAGCGATTGGCTTGTTCGTTTTGATCCAGAGTGCATCTTATCGTATGGATCGAATTGTTGCGTTTATGGATCCATGGGCTGACCCTTATGGAAAAGGGTATCAACTCAGCCATGCATTAATTGCTTTCGGACGTGGTGAGTGGCTGGGCGTGGGTTTGGGCGGCAGTGTTGAAAAATTATTTTATTTACCTGAAGCGCATACTGACTTTTTATTGGCAGTTCTTGCAGAAGAATTAGGTTTTGTAGGTGTAGCAACCGTTATTGGCTTATTTATATGGCTGGTGCTGCGTACATTTGTGATTGGTCGGCGAGCCACTAAACTGGAATGTCATTTTTCAGCATTGGTAGCACAGGGTATTGGCATTTGGATAGGCATACAAGCGTTAATCAATATGGGAGTAAATATGGGTGTATTGCCGACTAAGGGACTGACATTGCCTTTGATGAGCTTTGGCGGTAGCAGCATCACGGCTAATTGTATTGCACTGGCTGTGCTGCTGCGCATCGATTGGGAAAATCGTCAGCGTTTGAAGGGGCTTCCTATTTGAAACAGATAAAAAGCGACGATCAAGACATAAGTATTGTATGGTAGCACGTACTATCTTGATCATGGCGGGAGGAACGGGGGGTCATGTCTTTCCAGGACTGGCGGTTGCCGATTATTTGAGAGCACTAGGGTGGCACGTAGTCTGGCTGGGAACAAAGAATGGAATGGAAGCCACGCTGGTTCCACAATATGGGTATGACATTCAACTCATTAATTTTTCTGGTTTGCGCGGAAAGCGGATGATTACCTGGTTGATGTTGCCGCTACGATTGTTGCGTGCTCTTTGGCAAAGTGGCCGGGTAATATTTCGGGTACGACCAGACGTCGTATTGGGCATGGGAGGTTATCCTGCCTTTCCTGGTGGCATGATGGCAGCACTGTTGAATAAACCACTGCTAATACATGAACAGAATTCAATTCCCGGTTTAAGTAATAGGATTCTGGCAAAGCTGGCAGATAGGGTTTTAGTGGGTTTCCCCAACGTAATGGATCAGGGCGAAAATAAGGTGATTTTCTCCGGTAATCCGGTGCGAGATAAAATTGGGCAATTAGAGATACCAGAAAAACGATTTCGTGGGCGGGATGGAAAATTAAAATTATTGGTTATCGGTGGTAGTCTTGGTGCGCAAGTTCTGAATATGATTGTGCCACAGGCGTTGGGGTTAATGCCTGAGAATCTACGGCCATTTGTGATTCATCAAGCTGGCGTAAGACATTTGGATGCTTTAAGAAGAAATTATACCGAGATGGCCGTAGAAGGGGAGCTGGTCGGTTTTATCGAAGATATGGCACCGCACTATGCAACTTGCGACTTGGTGCTCTGTCGTGCCGGTGCGTTGACGATTTCGGAATTGGCTGCGGCCGGAGTCGCAAGTATTCTGATACCTTTCCCTTTTGCTGTGGATGACCACCAAATGCATAATGCAAAATTCTTAAGTAATCATAATGCAGCAGTGCTGGTACCTCAGAGTCAATTGAATCCACAGGATTTGATGGAATTATTGTTGGGAATGACCCGGGAAAGATTATTGGAAATGGCTATTGCGGCACGCAGTTTAGCGAAGCCGGATGCGACTCAGCGGGTGGCTGTAGCCTGCATTGAAATGGCGCACACATAAAATGAAACACAAAGTCAAGCATGTTCATTTTGTGGGTATCGGCGGCGCTGGTATGAGTGGTATTGCTGAGGTTTTATTGAATTTAGGCTACCAGATAAGTGGCTCTGATTTATCTGACAATCATGCGACACGTCGTTTGAGAAACTTAGGTGCCGTAGTGCATATTGGCCACGAAAGCGGCCAGATAGCATCCGCAGACGCAGTGGTCACATCGACTGCCGTGAAGCCCGATAATCCGGAAATTATAGCAGCACGTAAAAACAATATTCCGGTTGTACCACGTGCTCTTATGTTGGCAGAGTTACTTAGGTTGCGTCGCGGAATCGCCATAGCCGGTACACACGGAAAAACGACGACGACCAGTCTAATCGCAAGTATTCTGGCTGAGGCCAACATGGATCCCACATTTGTTATCGGTGGTAGATTGGAGGCGGTGGGTTGTCATGCCAAACTGGGCAGCGGAGAATTCATCGTGGTTGAAGCTGATGAATCCGATGCATCATTTCTTTATTTGCAGCCTGTACTTACAGTAGTGACTAATATAGATATCGATCATATGGATACTTATGCTCATGATTTCGATCGCTTAAGGCAGACATTTGTGGAGTTTATTCAACATTTGCCTTTTTACGGTATGGCTGTGCTATGCATAGATGATGCTCATGTATGTGAGATTATGTCCGCCATTACTAAGCCAATTACGACGTATGGATTGTCAGATAAGGCGCAGATTCGCGCTGTTGATATTAATCACTGTGGCAGCAGGATGAATTTTTCTGCGTTAATTGGGGTAAACGGTAAGACTCGTAACCTCGCTATCTCACTGAATCTACCCGGATTGCATAATATACAGAATGCGCTTGCTGCAATTGCGGTGGCCAACGAAATTGGCGTACCAGATACAGCCATAATCAAGGCATTATCTGAGTTTAAGGGTGTAGAAAGGCGTTTTCAGCATTATGGTGAAATTAAATTATCCGACCAGAATAAAATTACGTTAATTGATGACTATGGTCATCATCCGACGGAAGTAGCTGCAACCATTGCCGCCGCGCGGGGTGCTTTCCCGAATCGCCGTTTGATGCTGGTATTTCAACCACATCGTTACACGCGGACGCGTGATGTATTTGAGGATTTTGTCAAGGTTCTAACTAAGGCTGATATCTTGCTTTTAACAGAGGTTTATTCTGCGGGGGAAGAGCCTATACTGGCTGCTGACAGTAAATCTCTGGCACGCGCAATCAGGGTTCAGGGCAAAATGGAGCCAATCTATGTGAATAATGTAGATGACCTATCTGCGACCATAACCCGTATAGCGCGGGATGGTGATGTGGTTTTAATTATGGGAGCGGGTTCGGTGGCGAAAGTAGCGCCTGATATCGCACAAAAAGAGCAAGAATCCACGATAATATACGGATAAACAGACGGACAGTTCTTTAACGACGTTCTGACTATAGCTTAGCATATATGTATGAAGCTGTCGGAAGCAGATAAATTGATGAGTGGATTAGGAATGCCTGTTTTGCGTGGAGAGCTGCGTCGGAATGAGCCAATGAGTAAACATACATCCTGGCGTGTTGGCGGTGAAGCCGAGCGATTTTATGTGCCCGCAGATCTGGCTGATTTTGCCGACTTATTACGTGATTTGCCGCAGAGTGAACCGGTATATCTGGTTGGATTGGGAAGCAATCTATTGGTACGCGATGGTGGTTTGAGGGGTACGGTCGTGACAGTACATGCACGATTAGCTGACTTGCAGTTGGTGCAACAGGATAAATCGAGTGGTTTAATTTATGCAGGTGCGGGAGTGGCTTGCGCTAAGGTGGCACGATTTGCGGCATTATACAATTTATCGGGCGCCGAATTCCTGGCGGGTATTCCAGGTACGGTGGGTGGAGCGATGGCGATGAATGCAGGTTGTTATGATAATGAGATATGGAATATTACTTGTATGTCTCAGGTTATTGATAGAGCGGGTAAAATATTTATTCGGCAACCTGATGAATATGAAATAGGCTATCGCCATGTGGCATTAAGAACTGTTTTTCCAGCTGTTTCTAATGCGGAATGGTTTGTAGGAGGATATTTCAGGTTAGAACAGGGAAATCAAGCGATATCGCGTGAGAAGATTAAAAAATTGCTGGCGATGCGTGTGAGCAGTCAGCCGCTTAATTTGCCAAATGCAGGTTCCGTATTTCGTAATCCACCAGGAGATTACGCGGCGCGATTAATTGAGTGTTGTGGTTTAAAGGGTGTTCGCATGGGTGGTGCAATGATTTCTTCTAAACATGCAAATTTTATTGTTAATACGGGTCATGCGACAGCAACGGATATCGAATTATTGATAACAATGATACAAGATACTGTTGAAAAGAAAACAGGTATTAAGTTAATTCAAGAAGTATGCGTCATCGGTGATAGCAGGAGTGGTATACAGTGACCAATCATGATTTTGGGAAAGTTGCGGTGCTGTTGGGGGGGCGTTCTGCCGAACGTGAAATTTCACTCAGAAGTGGGCATGCTGTACTCAAGGCACTTCGTAGTCGTGGCGTAGATGCACATCCATTTGACCCCGCCGAGCATGCGATGGAGGTATTGTTGCATGAAGAATTTGACGTAGCGTATATATCGCTGCATGGGCGTTACGGGGAGGATGGAACCGTGCAGGGTGCGTTAGAACTGATGGGACTCCCCTATACAGGGAGTGGTGTTCTGGCCAGCGCGTTGGCGATGGATAAATGGCGTACCAAATTGTTATGGCAAGCAGCTGGGATTAATTCTCCTCGCTATGTTGTATTGAATGCACAAAGTGATTTCAATGAAGTCGTTAGAATACTGGGTCTGCCACTCATTGTTAAACCATCGCGTGAAGGATCAACAATTGGTTTAAGTAAGGTCAACAATGAAAAGGATTTATTTGCTGCATATCAATTGGCTGCGAAACATGATGCGCTTGTACTGGCAGAAGAATTTGTTGAAGGTGTGGAATTAACCGTCGCTATTCTGGGGGAAACGCCATTGCCGTTAGTACGAATAGAGATTGCGGGTGAGTTGTACGATTACGAGGCTAAGTATTTTTCTGATGAGACGCGTTATTTTTGCCCAAGTGGTTTGCCTGATGAGGAGGCGCGCGCCATACAATCCCAGGCATTATGGGCACATAAAGTTTTGGGATGTGAAGGGTGGGGGAGAGTCGATTTAATACTGGACGAATCCGGTAAACCTTATTTTCTAGAAGCGAATACTTCTCCTGGTATGACTAATCATAGTTTGGTGCCAATGGCGGCTGAAACTGCAGGCATATCATTTGAGGATCTGGTAATAAAAATCTTGACATTATCTTATGTGGGATAATTATAATTTATTGAATTTAATATCAAACACACTATTCATGCTGGTGATGTTTGCGGTTCTATATATTATTAGTACGCGGGTAATAGAACCACCGTTATTTTTGCTTAGGGAAATCAGTGTCATAGGCGCTAATGAGACAGGTTCAGGTGCAAGCAAGTTGCAGCATGTGACACGGGAGCAGATTGAACAGATCGTACGAAATGAAATTACAGGAAGCTATTTTACAATCGATCTGACGATAATTCATCAGGCATTTATAAAATTGCCGTGGGTTCGTACTGTACAGGTACACAGAGATTGGCCATCTGGATTGAAAGTGATGCTTGAAGAGCATGTGGCACTGGCACAATGGGGCAGTAATGCATTAGTAAACACATATGGTGAAGTATTTCGTGCAACAATCGACAAAGAATTACCTGTTTTTATCGGGCCGATGGAAGAGAGTTCTCAAGAAATTGCACGACAGTATGCTAGTTTTAGCCATTTATTGGAGCCATTGCAACAGCGTATCGCGGAGATTCACTTGTCACCCAGATATGCTTGGCGTATTCGCTTAGAAACAGGAACTGTATTAGAGTTAGGGCGCGAGCAAATGAGAACACGATTGGCACGTTATACTGCAGTTTATGACCAGAGTATTGCAAAGTTAAGTCAGCAAGGGCCTCTGGCTTATCTAGATTTGCGCTATCCAAATGGTTTTGCTGTGCGCATGCCAGAGACAATGCAATCAGCACCGCGTAAACCTGGCGCAAGGAAAGAAACGTGAAATCAGGGGGAGGTAACTAGATGAATAAAGCCAGGGAAAATAGAAGCTTAATTGTGGGTCTTGATATTGGTACTTCTAAAATCATTGCTATCGTTGCGGAGATTAAATCTGATGGTGGTTTTGAGATTATTGGATTAGGAAGTCATCCCTCACGTGGTTTGAGAAAAGGTGTGGTGGCAAACATAGAGACAACAGTCAATGCAATCCAGCGTGCATTGGAAGAAGTCGAGCTCATGGCAGATTGTAAGATTAATGAAATCTATACGGGAATTGCGGGTAGCCATATTAAAGGTTTCAATTCGCATGGAATGGTGCCCATCAAAGATAAAGAAGTTTCAGAGAAAGATGTAGAGCGCGTTATGGAAACAGCTAAGGCTGTGAATATTCCGGCAGATCAACAAATTCTGCATATCCTCAACCAGGAGTTCATTATAGATGGGCAGGAAGATGTACGTGAGCCGGTTGGGATGAGTGGAATACGGCTGGAGGTTAAAGTGCATATTGTAACGGGCGCTGTATCTGCCGCCCAGAATATCGTGAAATGTGTGCACCGCTGTGGCTTGGAAGTTCGTGATTTAATATTGCAGCCACTCGCTTCAGCTATGGCCGTATTATCAGAAGATGAAAAAGACCTGGGTGTCTGTCTGGTGGATATTGGTGGTGGCACTACCGATATTGCGGTCTTTACACATGGTGCAATTCGTCATACTGCGGTCATTCCGATTGCAGGTGATCAGGTTACAAATGATATTGCAATGGCATTGCGTACGCCTACTAAAAATGCGGAAGATATTAAATGCCGTTATGGATACGCATTGCGAGGTATGGCTGATGCCAATGAAATGGTAGAGGTGCCTGATGTCGGTAATCGAGGGTCTCGTCAGCTTTCCATACAGACGTTAGCAGAGGTTATTGAACCCAGGATAGAGGAACTTTATTCCCTGATACAAGCCGAATTACGTCGGAGTGGTTTTGAAGAATTACTTTCATCAGGAATTGTTATTACAGGAGGTTGTGCTTCTTTACGTGGAATGGTGGAATTAGGTGAGGAAATATTTCATATGCCTGTACGGCTAGGTTTGCCGAGGTATAGTGGTAATCTTAAGGAGGTTGTGCATACGCCGCGGTATGCTACCAGCATTGGATTAATTATTGCTGGGATTGAACAGATGCAGCACCAACAGAGTACAAGATCGCAGGGCGGGTCAGCTCAACAGATCTTTGCAAGAATGAAAGGCTGGTTTCAGAGAAATTTCTAATTAGAGTTTTGTAAGTGTTTTGTGAGTAATCTAGCGCTTTAATTTAATTTATGAGAGGAGATGCGTTATGTTTGAGGCCATGAATACAGATAGCCAGGAAGCGATCATCAAGGTGATTGGTGTGGGTGGTTGTGGCAGCAATGCTGTGGATCATATGATTGAGCATGCCATGCAGGGCGTTGAGTTTATCTGTATGAATACCGATGCACAGGCTTTGAAAAGTAATAAAGCGGATATTCTACTGCAATTGGGACCAGGTATTACAAGGGGACTAGGGGCAGGAGCCAATCCCGATATTGGACGTGAAGCCGCGTTGGAAGATCGTGATCGGATTGCTGAATTGATTCAGGGTTCGGATATGCTATTTATTACTGCTGGGATGGGAGGGGGTACGGGAACGGGTGCCGCACCCGTAGTTGCCCAGGTGGCAAAAGAAATGGGTATTTTGACGGTAGCAGTCGTAAGCAAACCATTTTCCTTTGAAGGAAAACGCCTCAAAGCAGCCCAGGTAGGAATGGAAGCATTGGCACAGCATGTTGATTCATTAATTGTTATTCCTAATGACAAATTGATGATGGTGCTGGGTAATGATATCAGTATGCTGGACGCTTTTAAGGCGGCAAATGATGTTCTGTATGGCGCAGTTGCAGGAATTGCGGAAGTAATTAATTGTCCGGGACTGGTTAATGTTGACTTTGCTGATGTGAAAACGGTGATGTCAGAAATGGGCATGGCGATGATGGGCTCTGCAGTGGCAACCGGTATGGATCGTGCGCGTATGGCGGCAGAGCAGGCTGTAGCCAGTCCCTTATTGGAAGATGTTTCCCTGTCTGGCGCGCGGGGCGTATTAGTAAATATTACGGCTAATTCAGGGTTAAAAATGCGCGAAGTACATGAAGTAATGGGCACGATTAAAGACTTAACTGCTGAAGATGCTACTGTAATTATCGGAACTGTGATAGATGAAAATATGAATGATGATTTGCGTGTCACCATGGTGGCAACCGGCCTGGGTAATATAAATTGCCAAAGCCAAAATAAAAAACCATTGACTGTTATTCATACCCGTACAGGAACGGATGACAGGACATCAGCAATGCCGATGGAAGAACCTGCTGTAATGCGAACAGGTAGAAGAAGCAATGCAACAGTGGCAGCCATGCGACAATCGGGTGTTGATCCCATGGATATTCCGGCATTCTTGAGGAGACAGGCTGACTAACCTGATAACGGATAAAGATTTAAATTGAATCTGATGGGAATTGGTTTTAAGCAGTGTGCGATTACGGATGCTGGCTTTTTTGGATTGAACTCGGTAGTTGATGCGTGTGCATGATGTCATGATGTTATTGAGTTGAGAAAGCGGTCTCGTCTAACAGGTGTAACGGCGCAGGAGAAACAAGCACTTTGGCAGACGAGTCCGATTATCTGTGGTAATAACCCATATTGTCTGTTGAATTTCCCTAGATTGGCGGGCTTAAAGTCTGGGGATAAAGGGTTGTTGATCTCGCGATACTATCGTATGGTTGTGGAAGGACGTATAAAGTTTAGCGAAAATGATAGCAACTCGAATCCGGTTGAAGCGGCTTTCCTGAATGTGGTGGACTGGCATACTAAGCATGAGGTTATTGGCTTCGATGACACATAAATAATGTTTATTTCTGTTAAAAATATCCGAAATGATCCATCCACGACATGAGACTTTTGCAAAAACCCTCGCAAGAAATTTTATACTATTGGGGTTTTGCAAAGGCCTTTTGATGTGTGGCTAATCGACATTGATAATAATTAGATGAAATCCGGAATCCCAATTGGATCAGATAAAACATATTTTTCTATGTTAATCATGGGGTTTCTTATGTTGAAAGCTATCAAAGATTAATAATATCGCACCGATAAAGATGGCAGAATCAGCGATATTAAATGCAGGCCAATGATAATCTTTAATGTAAAAATCTAGAAAATCAACGACCTGTCCCAGTGTGATACGATCCCATAAGTTTCCCAATGCCCCGCCCAGGATCAAGCTGAGCGCAAGACAAAAGCGTTTTTCAGCCGTATGTTTATATAGTAGATAAATAATCAGTATCGAAGCACCTGCTGCAATACTGCTTAAAAACCATCGCTGCCATCCTGATGCGTCACTTAGAAAACTAAATGCGGCACCTGCGTTATAGGTTAATACCAAGTTGAAAAAGCCAGTCAGGGGAATCTGCTGACCGGAGAATAATGCGGATTCTACCCAGCGCTTTGTAATAAAATCGAGAAGCAGCACCACAAATGCAATGCTTAAGGAAAAACGAAGTTTCATAATATCAATACTCCTGCACATTAGATATATTTCTAAGCATACTGCCGTATTTCACCTGTGCCAAAAAGATTGGATATGCATCGATTACATAAAGTCGGGTGCTCAACGTTATCACCGATATCCTGACGATAATGCCAGCAGCGCTCACATTTCAGATGCTGGCAGGATTTTATAAAAATACTTTCCACCTGTGGTTTATCAATTTTTACCAAATTGGTTCCGGAAGTAATAAATACGAATCGCAAGTCATCTTCTAATGAGCTAAGTAGCGTGTAATTTTCATTATGGGCGTGAATTTCTACAGTCGCAGCGAGCGATGAGCCTATTTCTCCTTTGGTACGAGAATCTTCAAGCTTTTTCTGTACCTGAGAACGCAATAGTCGGAGTTGAATCCAGCGCTGTATCAATATGGAGGCATCAGGCTGTGAAGGGAATTCATGCCAGGTATGTAATAACACACTACCATCGGTATCGCCGGTTAGATGTTCCCATGCTTCTTCGGCAGTAAAGCTTAGGATCGGTGCAAACAGGCGTATGAGACTGTGGGCAATGTGATAGAGCGCATTTTGCGCTGAACGGCGGGGAATCCCTTGAGTGGCTGTAGTATATAAGCGGTCTTTGAGAATATCCAGATAAAACCCACCTAAATCTTCTGAGCAGAAATTATGCAGTTTATGTACTGCCTGATGAAATTCATAGCGATGATAAGCTTGAGTCAGATCTTCCTGAAGTGCTTTAGTCGCTGCGAGCATGTAGCGGTCAATTTCAAGCCAGTTTTCTATCGCCAGCGTATCAGTTTGCGGTTCAAAGTCAGCTAGATTAGCTAATAGGAAACGCAGCGTATTACGAATGCGCCGGTAACTTTCTACAACGCGCTTTAGAATTTCTTCAGAAATAAAAAGTTCACCGGAATAATCAGTTGAAGCAACCCATAACCGTAAAATATCTGCTCCGGAGGTATCCATGATTTTCTGAGGCGCGATCACATTTCCCCTGGATTTACTCATCTTGCGGCCGTTACCATCTACCACGAAGCCGTGTGTAAGTAGTGCATCATAAGGCGCGCGACCATCAACAGCACAACCCGTGAGGAGCGAGGACTGGAACCAGCCTCGATGTTGATCCGAGCCTTCTAAGTAAAGATCGGCTGGATGTTTGAGCAGTGAATTCTGTTTGAGTACGGTTGCGTGAGTAGTACCAGAATCAAACCATACATCTAACGTATCAGTTAGTTTTGTATAATTCTCCGCCTCCTCACCTAACAGCTCTGCCGCATCAAGAGAAAACCATGCTTCGATTCCGTGCTGTTCGACTTTTTGTGCGACTTGTTCAAGTAACTGGAGCGTTTGTGGATGGAGCGCCTGTGTTTCCTTGTGTATAAAAAACACCATGGGGACGCCCCAGTTACGCTGACGCGAAACGCACCAATCAGGTCGATTTTTGATCATTGATTCTAATCGTGCTTTTCCCCATGCAGGATAGAATGCGGTCGCATCCACTGCATCCATAGCAAGTTGGCGCAATGTCTTCGCTTGCTGTGGCGCATCTGTTCCATGCTGCTGATTCATGCCGATAAACCATTGCGGTGTCGAACGAAAAATAATCGGTGTTTTATGTCGCCAGCAGTGTGGGTAGCTATGCTCTATTTTTTCCAGATGCAGCAGGTGCTCGCCTGTTCGTAATGCATCAATGATGACATCGTTAGCCTTCCATACAAACAAATCGCCCACTAAAGGTGTGCTGGCACTGAATTTACCATTACCTTCTACCGGACTGTCACTGGGTAAATGGTATTGTTGGCCAATAAAGTAGTCATCTAAGCCATGAGCTGGTGCAGTGTGTACTAACCCGGTTCCTGCTTCCAAGGTGACATGCTTGCCACATATTATTTTTACGCCCCGTTCTTCAAGAGGATGCTTTAGTGGAATGTTTTCTAATGCATTGCCTTTGCAAGTGGCAAGTGTTTGGCCAGTTAAGCCATAGCGCGTTAAGCATGTCTGTTCGAGTTCAGCAGCCAGTATCAGTAAACCGCGTGGTGTTTGTACCAGTGAATAATCGAAATCAGGATGAATGCTGACTGCTTGGTTAGCGGGCAGTGTCCATGGAGTGGTTGTCCAGATAACAGCGTAAATCTTCGTGTCGATTGGTAAGGATAAACCAAATATGCTGGCCAGTTGTTGGGTAATGGGTTGGGCATCGACAGAGGCGTTTGAATAGCCAACCTCGAAGCCAACATCAATTGCCGGCGAGGTTTTATCTTCATATTCGACCTCCGCTTCGGCGAGAGCGGAGCTGCAATCGATACACCAGTTAACGGGCTTTTGTCCTAGATAAAGATAACCATTTTCATAGATTTTCCCAAGTGTACGGATAATGCTCGCTTCAGTCTGGAAATGCATAGTGAGATAGGCATTTTCCCAATCACCCAATACGCCTAAGCGTATGAAATCCAGCTTCTGTCGTTCGACCTGCTCTTGTGCAAAAGAACGGCAAAGTTCGCGTACTTTATTTGCAGGCAAATGCTTGCCCTGTTTTTTTTCGATTTGATGTTCGATAGGCAAGCCATGACAATCCCAGCCGGGTACATAAGGTGCATCAAAACCGGCTAATGTTTTACTTTTGACAATGACATCCTTAAGAATTTTATTGACTGCATGACCAATATGAATATCGCCATTGGCATAAGGAGGGCCATCATGCAATATGAATTTAGGGCGGCCCTTACAGACTGTGCGAATTTTCTGGTATATGTTTCTTTCTTGCCAGGCCTTGAGCATAGCAGGTTCCCGTTGCGCAAGATTGCCGCGCATGGGAAAAGAGGTGTCAAGCAGATTGAGGGTTTTCTTATAGTCAGTCATGAAATGTAAAGTTGAATTATGATATTAAAGCACAGCGTGCTTATTTAAGCCATTTTAAGCCATTTTTAGGGAATAAGCGGTCAGAAAATAATTCCTTGCATTTTCTATATCCTTTGCAATCTGTTGAGAGAGCTCTGCCAAATTAGGATACTTTTCTTCATCACGCAGTTTATGTAGAAAATCGACGCGCAGATGATGACCATAGATATCTTGGCTAAAATCCAGTAAATGAACTTCCAATATGGGTTTACCGTTATCATGCGTAGTGGGTCTGACCCCCAAACTTGCTACACCAGGAATAATTGTTGGCAGTGATGATTTAATTGCACCATGTACTTCCACTACAAAAATTCCGGATAGTGGTGGTCGATTATGTTTTAATTGAATATTGGCAGTAGGAAATCCCAGTTTCTTGCCTAATTTATCGCCATCTACCACGCGTCCACTAATGCTGTAAGGTCTTCCCAATAAGTGTTTGGCCAGTTTTAAATTGTCAGCTGCCAGCGCCTGTCTTATTCGAGTACTTGAGACACGTTGATTATCTATGATAAACCCAGGCATTTCTTCTACTTCAAACTCATATTGAGTGGAATAAGCTTGTAACATGGAGAAATTGCCGGCTCGTCGTGCACCAAAACGAAAATCGTCTCCGACTAATAACCAGCGTACAGATAGCTCCCTTTTTAGGATGCGAATAATAAATTCTTCAGCACTGATCTTTGCGAAATCATAGTTAAAACGATATACTTGAACCCGATCCACGTTCGATTGGGCTAGTAACTCCAGTTTTTCTCTCAAGCTAGTTAATCGTGTGGGTGCTTGATCTGGCGCGAAAAATTCGCGTGGATGTGGTTCAAAAGTCATGACACAAGCAGTAAGTTCCAGTCTTTTTGCTGCATCTTTCAGACGGGCAAGCATAGCTTGGTGCCCTAGATGCACACCATCAAAATTTCCAATTGTAAGTGCGACAGGTGTTTTAGCATGCGCGGAAGTGCTTCTCCAAACTTGCATGTGCAGGATACCTAAAATTACAATTTTAGCTTGTTTAAGGCAAACAGGTCTAGGTTGACACCAAGTTATTACGCATGCTGATGCTATTTTAGCGTCTTATGCCGTCGCTTTGGCGGTAGTAAAACTACACTAACAGCCACGGAGAATTTATGGTTATATCATCATCAAATAAAACAAAACAGAATTACGGACCTGATCCAGTCTCTGTCCGCGCAACGGACCAATATCGAGCGGAATATGTGCATGCGTTTGTGCAGAAATGGGATTCATTGATTGATTGGGATGCACGTATTGAATCAGAGGGTTCATTTTTTATCGATAAGCTTAGGGAAAGAGGCACACGGCAAGTACTTGATGTGGCCACAGGAACTGGATTTCATTCGGTGCGATTACTTGAGGCGGGATTTGAAGTAGTGAGCGCGGATGGCAGTGCGGAAATGCTGGCTAGAGCTTTTTCCAATGCACGTTCTCGTGGCCATTTGCTTCGTACAGTACAAGCTGACTGGCGTTGGCTTAATCGTGATGTACACCAGAAATTTGATGCGATTATTTGTCTTGGTAATTCATTTACACATTTGTTTAGTGAGAATGATCGCCGTAAGGCACTTGCTGAATTTTATGCGGCGTTACGTCATAATGGCATTTTAGTACTCGACCAGAGAAATTATGATGCTTTATTAGATCATGGTTTCTCAAGCAAACATATTTACTATTATTGTGGCAATGATGTTTCGGTAAAACCGGTGCATGTGGATGATGGACTGGCGCGATTTGAATATCGCTTTTCTGATAATGACGTCTATCATTTAAACATGTTTCCGCTTAGGAATTCTTACACTACCCGCCTAATGCGTGAAGTGGGATTTCAGCGTATTGAGACTTTTGGTGATTTCCAGGAAACACGTCGTGAAAATGATCCTGATTTTTTTGTTCATATTGCTGAAAAAGCTTATGCACAACAATCAGAGGGTGATCTATGACAGCTGCTTCTGAAGAAATGCGGTCTGCTGCTGTCGAAACTGCCCGCGATTATTACAATAGTAAGGATGCCGATTACTTCTATAGCCAAATATGGGGTGGAGAGGATATTCATATTGGGCTGTATGAGGCCGTTGATGAGGCAATTAATGAAGCGAGTCAGCGCACTGTAGTTACTATGGCCAGACGCCTGCCCGGGCTTGATGCAGATGGTCATATTCTTGATATCGGTTCTGGCTATTGTGGTGCGGCACGATATCTTGCAAAAACTTATGGTACTCGCGTAACGGGATTGAATCTGAGCGAGGTGGAGAATAAGAAAGCGCGTGAATACAATATATCAGCTGGCTTGTCATCTTATATTGAAGTGTGCGATGGCAGTTTTGAAACGATGCCATTTGAAAGCGCTTCCTCATCTCATAATGGCTTCGATATAGTATGGTCACAAGATGCAATACTGCACAGCGGTAATCGTCAACAGGTATTTGCAGAGACATATCGGGTATTAAAATCGGGCGGTTACTTTATATTTACCGACCCAATGCAAGCGGATGATTGTCCAGAAGGCGTATTGCAGCCCATTCTTGATCGCATTCATTTGAGTTCTCTTGGCTCACCGAATTATTATTGTACGATCGCAAAGGCATTAGGGTTTGAGGTACTTGATTTTGATGATCAGACAAATCAATTGGTTAATCATTACCAGCGAGTACTGGAAGAAACCGAAGCGCGCGCGGCTGAGCTAGAGGGAAAAGTCAGTGCAGATTATGTCGAACGAATGAAAGCGGGATTGAGGTACTGGATAACCGGTGGTAAGGCAGGATATTTAGCATGGGGAATCTTCCTGTTACGCAAACCTTAATTGAACATGGTGTGAGACTTTTGCAAAAGCCCTCGCCAGAAGTTTTCTGCTACTGATTATAAAGGATTAATTTTTTAATTACTGGGGTTTTGCAAAGATCTCAATATATTAATCGCTAATACAAAAAGTCACTTGATATGAATTGTTGTTGGCTCAGAAGATTGCCATTGGTTCAGAAATACGGCATATGGCACAGGCAGGGTCTTTGCGTAATTTAATGGATCGCCATTGCATTGTTAGGCCGTTGAGTAACTGTAAGCGACCGTTTAAAGTTTCACCTATATTTAGCAATATTTTAAGTGTTTCTGCTGCTTGCGTACATCCTATAATACCCGCGAGTGGAGAAAACACACCCATGACGGCACAATGCATATCTTCATTGTCTCCCTCTAGTGGAAATAGACAATGGTAACAAGGACTTTCCTTGCGGCGCAGATCAAATACAGTAACTTGCCCATCAAAACGAATAACCGCACCTGATACCAGCGGTTTTTTATACAAGACGCAAGCTTTGTTTATGTTGTGGCGTGTAGCAAAGTTATCGCTTGCATCAATTACCACATCTGTCTCAGCTACCAATTGGAGTAATTTGTCTTCATTGACGTGTTCCTGTAGTGTCACGATATCAATCTCTGGATTAATGCCTGTCAATGTACGTTTTACAGAATAGGCTTTAGACAATCCGATAGAATGTGTATTATGGATGATTTGCCGCTGTAAATTGGTAAGATCAACCTTGTCGCCATCACAAATAACGAGCTTGCCAATACCGCTGGCTGCAAGATACAGTGCCGCAGGCGAGCCCAGTCCTCCAGCACCGATAATGAGCACACGTGAGTGGATGAGCGTCTCCTGCCCCGCTATATCAATTTGTGGTAGCAGGATATGACGACTATATCGCAGTAGCTGATTGTCATTCACAATCCCTCTGCTCCGATCATGAGTTCTTGTTTCTAGTTATGATTTAACCATCTGTTTCCACAGTACTATGATCAGGTTTCTCGATGATGTTTTTGAGGTAATTCATTGCTTGGATTAAGAGTAAATCATCGCTGGAGCCAAATTCAACTGGAGAATTATCTTTTTTGTCTTGGTCTTGGTCTTGGTCTTGATTATTATTATTCTTAGGTTGTTTTACAGATTCTTTCTCTATCTCCTGGGCTTTTATTATCAGTTCTGCTTCCTTGACTTTCCCATTAGATAAATGACGGTTCAGATCAACTTCGCGTAATCGTTTATCATCTCTTTCCGATTCATCCGCGATGTCAGGTGTAATACCCATAGCCTGGATAGATTGCCCATTGGGGGTGTAATAACGTGCCGTAGTCAGTTTGATAGCGGTATCGTTACCTAAAGGTAAAATAGTTTGTACTGATCCCTTACCAAAAGTCTGCGATCCCATTACGATAGAACGTTTATGGTCCTGTAAAGCCCCTGCAACAATTTCCGAAGCCGATGCAGAACCACCATTAACGAGTGTAATCATGGGTACGGTTTTAGTTCCAGCAGGCAATCCTTCAAGATAGTCTTGTCTTGTCCCGCGTAGATATGATTCCGGATTAGCATGCAGCTTCATTTTTGCATCCGCAGTCCGACCTTCAGTATAGACAACCAGCGCATTGTTTGGCAGAAATGCTGCAGATACAGCTACTGCCCCATTTAGCAATCCACCGGGATCATTGCGTAAATCTAATACCAAGCCTTTCATAGGAATTGAGCTTTCTTTGAATAGTTTTTTCAAAGCCTGGGCTAGATTTTCACCGGTTTGCTCCTGAAATTGAGTGATGCGAACATAGGCATAGCCTGGTTCGATTAGCTTGGATTTAACGCTTTGTATTTTTATAATGTCTCGTATTAATGTGAAAATTAATGGCTCAGTTTCACCCTCTCGTACTACGGTAATGGTAATGGGTGTCTTGGGCTTTCCGCGCATGCGCTTGATTGCTTCATTCAATGTCATGCCTTTAACAGCAGTATCATCCAGCTTGATAATCAGATCGCCTGTTTTAATGCCCGCGTGAAACGCTGGGGTATCTTCAATAGGCGAAATCACTTTAACCAGCCCATCTTCCATACTGACCTGGATGCCCAGTCCACCGAATTCACCTTGTGTCCCTATTTGTAGCTCTTTGTAGTCATCCTTATCGAGATAGGCAGAATGTGGATCCAGTCCAACCAGCATGCCATTAATAGCTTCAGTAATGAGTTTTTTATCTTCTACCTGTTCAACATAATCACTTTTGATGCGACCAAATACTTGCGAGAATGTACGTAATTCTTCGATCGGCAGGGGATGCTGCAATACTTCTTTCGTTTCTTTATTAGCTACGGCAGAGAAATTCAAGCTGAGCATTATGCCAGTGATGGCACCAATAAGAATTAAACCGGTTTTTTTAACTATGTCACGCATTTATGCTATCTCCGCACTGATCGAATTTTATCGTTAATACCATCATTCTATTTTTATCCATGTCAAAGGATCAAATGGTTTGCCCTTATGACGTAATTCAAAGTATAAACCGGAATCTGGATTGCCGCCGCTGTTTCCTGCTGCTGCAATGACGTCACCACCGCGGATTATGTCACCCACTTGTTTGTATAATGTTTCATTATTGCCATATAAACTCATATAACCACTACCATGATCTACAATCATCAGATTTCCAAAACCTCGGAGCCAATCCGCAAATACAATTCGCCCATCCGCAATAGCCTTTATATCATTACCACTGGGTGAACGGATAAATAATCCATTCCACGTAATATGCTTACCAGATCGTGGACTACCAAAACGACTGACAAGTTCCCCTCGTACGGGTAAATATAAGCGCCCTTTAAGAGATACAAATGGCTGTTTTTCCTTGGAAGTATTCGGGAGCTTATTATTGTACAAAGGGGTAGCTGTGTTTTTTTTTGTGAGCAGCTTATTGATTTGTTCGACTAGATTGGCGATACGTTTTTCGTCATGTTTGAGTTTGTCAATTTCTTGCCGTTGTTGAATAATTTTCTCGGAAATCTGGGAAAGAACCATCTGACGTTTGGTTTTTTCTTGTGCCAGTCTTTCTGTTTGCTTGGAATACTCAGTTTGGATTGCAGTAAGTTGATCCATTTGTTTGCGACTAGTCCTGGTGAGTATTTCGAGTTTTTTCTGGTTTATACGCAGGATGCGAATATTTTCTGAGCGTGCCAACGAGAGATGTTTGTAATAATGGATATTACGCGCAATTTGATTAGGATCCTGTTGATTGAGTAATAACCTGAGATATTTCTGTTGGCCACCCAGATATTGTTGATACAATAATTTGTCAAGTTGTGTTTGTGCCACATTAATGCTGGTTTTAACACGTTTATGTTTTGCCTGTAAACGCTTTAATTTTATCTCGGTTTGTCGTTTCTCGTGTGTTAGTTCAGTAAGCTTGCGATTTGCGTTGCTGATAGCACGCTCGGATTCTCGGAGAGCGTCGGCTGCCTCTAGCTTTGATTTTTCTTTACGAGATAAGTCCTTTTGTAATACTTGAATACGGTTACGAAGTTCCCTTAGATTTTCTTTATGATCGGGTGTGGCATAAAGCAGGTATGACTGCATCAAGATGCAGATCAAGATCAATTTCAGTGGCATACAGCATAGATAGAAGCGATCGGACTTGTCTGCCTTCAAATATAGTTTTATCAAGAGAGAACATTTAACCATTGATGGACTATACGATCTCGTATGATATGAAAATTATATCTTTGATTTACCCTGATTGGTCATTGCCTGCATTGCTTCCTGGATTTCTAACGGGTTTCCGAGATAATAGTTTCGTATTGGTTTTAAGTGATCATCTAGCTCGTACACTAATGGTACACCTGTTGGGATATTACAGTTTAGAATTTCTTGTTCAGGAATGTTGTCCAGATACTTAACTAGGGCTCTTAATGAATTCCCGTGAGCGGTGATAATAACGCGACTTCCTGATTGAACCTGAGGTGCGATCACGTTATTCCAGTATGGGAGAAATCTGATGACGGTATCTTTAAGACATTCGGTTAAAGGTATGTCTTGACTAGCAAGTTCTTTATAACGAAGATCATTCCCAGGATAGCGATCATCGTTGATAGTTAATGCGGGGGGCTGAATATCATAACTACGTCGCCATACTAAAACTTGTTCGTCGCCATATTTGGTTGCCGTTTCAGCTTTGTTCAATCCCTGCAGCGCGCCATAATGCCGTTCATTCAGCCGCCAGCTTAGATGAACAGGAATCCACATTTGATCCATTTCGTCGAGTGCAATCCACAAGGTACGAATAGCCCGCTTCAATACCGAAGTATAGGCTTGATCAAAGATAAAGCCATGTTCCCGCAATAATCGGCCAGCGTTCTGGGCTTCTTTCAAGCCCTTTGGTGTTAAATCAACATCTGTCCAGCCGGTGAATCGATTTTCTTTGTTCCAGATACTTTCTCCGTGTCGCAGGAGAACGAGTTTTTTCATGTTAGCCTTTTATGAAAAGGGTGTTTTTTGTCAAAGAGGTTGAAATATTCTGCTATTCTATTATATTTTGGCGATGTTCGCAGCACCTGACTTTACTTTAGATTTGAATATAATGATAAGAAGTATGGGTATATCTCATATCATTTGCTTTATTTTTGGCATGATTGTGCTGTGAGCGTATTTTTTTATACTTTCTGCCAGGAAAGCAGCTCACCACAGTGTTTTAAACAGATCTAAGATGTTTACAATTATAATATGAAAGACCGATGTATAACTGGTTATCTCGAATTGGACAAGATTTTTAAGTGTTTGTTTATCAATGCTGAAAGTAATCAGAAAAGCTCAAAAACACAGTTATGCGGCGGTCTTTATGATGATGTGCATCTGACTGGTGAAAGGGAAAAGATCCTGAACTGTCAGTTTCTGATAAAATCAATCGTTTGAAGATACAAGACAAGTACATATGGAATTGACATTATTGCAAGATTATTTTCTGCTGAGACCGGAAAATTTACTATTCGTTGTTGCGGCGTTAATGAGTGGAGGCATGTTGTTATGGTCGGCGATGTCGGGTCGATCTGCCAAGGAAATTGATACACGTACAGCAATTCAGTTAATTAATTATAAAGATGCTTTGGTGCTGGATGTCCGAGACGATAGTGAGTATGCCGAAGGTCATTTGCCTAATTCAAAACATATTCCAACGGAAAAAATTGCAGAGCGCTGGCATGAGTTGGAAAAATTTAAAGACAAACCTATTGTCGTCATATTCCGTAGCGGTGTTCGGTCAGGTCATGCGAGCTCAGTATTGCTTAAAAACGGATTTGTCCAGGTGCATAATCTCATGGGCGGTATCGATGCTTGGCGCCGCGCAAATTTACCCATCGTAAAGAGATAGAGAGAATAAATGCCTAAAGTAATTATGTACTCTTCCGGATTTTGCCCCTATTGCAAGATGGCAGAAAATTTATTGCGTTCCAGAGGTGTCTCGGAAATTCAAAAAATTCGTATCGATTTAGATCCTAATCAACGTATTGAAATGATGGAAAAGACGGGTCGCCGTACTGTTCCTCAAATTTATATCGGAGAAATGCATGTGGGTGGTTATGATGATTTAAATCGCCTGGATCATAAAGGTGAGTTACTGGCATTACTGACACCTTAATGCTCTGATAGAAGGATTGTTATATTTGCTTATGGCAATTCTGAATTTTTAATCTTTAAATTAAGCCAAGCTAACTATGAGTGAACAACAGTCGCCTGTCTTTGCGATAGAGAAAATCTATGTTAAGGATTTATCCTTAGAAATCCCTAACGCACCGGGTATTTTTCTGGAGCGTGAAGCGCCTGAGGTAAATCTTCAGCTGAGTACTAAAAATGAAAGTATTGATCAGGAATTGTATGAAGTATTGCTGACTGTAACCGTTACTGCCAGGATTAAAGGCAAGGTTATGTTCTTAGTAGAGGTTCAGCAAGCGGGTATTTTTCGGATACATCATGTTGAGGAAAAGGAAATGAGCCCGGTTTTGGGTATCGCCTGTCCTAATATTCTATTTCCTTACTTACGCGAAACGGTATCAGATATCGTTACGCGAGCTGGATTTCCTACGGTTATTCTAAATCCGGTAAATTTTGAGGCCATTTATCGGCAGGATAAACAAAAAACTGAAACAGATGCTGTCGCGGAAAAAGTTGAGAAAGCATAAAAAGTCGCCGATGAGAAATATCTTGCTTGTTAAGCGATCACAATTTAAAGCTCTAATCAGAGTTTTATTGTTAGCCATATTATGGATCCTGCCAGGACATACTGTCGCCAACATTGAATTTTTTTCAACGGTAGAGAACGCTGTAATTATGTATGACGCGCCTTCGCTTAAAGCTGAGAAATTATATGTGGCAAATATCCATTTGCCAGTCGAAGTTGTGGTGAATGTTGAAGGTTGGGCTAAGATACGAGATCATAGCGGAAGTCTTGCTTGGGTTGAGAAAAAGGTGCTGAGTGATAAGCGTTATGTCATTGTTATCGTGCCACTGGCGGATGTCTATCAGGCGGCAGATGTCAATTCAAAACTGGTTTTCCAGGCTCAGGAAAGTATTGTTATGGAGTGGCTGGATTCCTCTACTATAGGATGGGTAAAAGTACGCCATCGTGATGGGCAGAGTGGTCATGTCAGAGCTAATCAGGTCTGGGGCTCATGAAAATTGCCATACTGGGCGCCGGCGCCTGGGGTACGGCACTGGCTATTAATCTATCTTCACGTCACCAAATAACATTATGGACAAAAAATCCAGATCATCTTTCTGAACTTACTTGCCATCGCGTTAATCAAAGCTATCTTCCCGGTTTTCCACTACCTGCGTCATTGAGATTTACATCTACACTTGAATATGCAATTGATTCTGCAGATCTTATTCTCGTTGTTGTGCCGATTGCTGGATTCCGAGAGACATTGTGCGAGGTGGTTAAAACAGGAATAAAAGTGCCAATGATATGGGGGTGCAAGGGATTTGAACCGCAGGTTGCTAAGCTGCCACATCAGATAGTGCAAGAGGAATATATTGATATTTTGCCTTGTGGTGTATTATCTGGCCCTAGCTTTGCATTAGAGGTGGCACAGAATTTACCAACTGCTTTGACATTGGCATCTCGTGATGATGAATTTTCCAGGAAAATAGCAGCCCAACTGCACAATAACAGATTAAGAATTTATACCAGTCAGGATATTATCGGTGTAGAAACGGGAGGTGCAATCAAAAATGTTATTACCATAGCTGCGGGTATTTCTGATGGTTTGGGTTTTGGCCATAATGCACGCGCTGCTTTAATTACAAGAGGGCTGGTAGAAATTGCTCGATTGGGGCTTAAACTGGGTGGTTGTATGGAAACCTTTATGGGGTTGACTGGAATGGGTGATCTGATTCTTACCTGCACTAGTGATTTGTCACGTAACAGACAGGTTGGATTGATGCTTGCTGAGGGACGTTGCTTGCCGGATATTTTGCAGAATCTGGGGCATGTTGCAGAAGGTGTGCATACTGCAAAGGAAGCACAGCGATTAGCTACAGAGCTAAACATTGAAATGCCGATTACGCAAGCAGTCTGTAGTATTCTGTACGAAAATGTGCCGGCTAAAATAGCGGTAGAAGCGTTGTTGAATCGTGAACCAAAAACAGAGATTTATTAATTAAAGATGATAGCGTCAATAACTGATAAAGGGAACCGGGAAATAGATGATTGTATATTTCTCTGAAACCTTGAAGCTGGTTTCGTTTATCATTGGCGCTGTATTTAACTTTGATGTGATAGTTTGCAAAATAAATTGTTGTAAAGGAGTATATGCAATCGCTTGACCAAGCTCAGGCAGCTTGATATAAGAGCGAATGCAGAAACTGCTTGTGACTTAATTACCAATAAATTAAAAGGGGAATTATATGAACAAATCCGAACTCATTGAGGCCATCTCTAAATCTGCTGATATATCCAAGGTTTCAGCAGGTAATGCACTGGACGGGGCATTGTCTGCAATAAAGGCAGCATTAAAAAAGAACGAAAGTGTTACTCTGGTTGGATTCGGAACCTTTAAAGTAGGTAAGCGTGCTGCACGTACCGGTCGAAATCCGCGTACTGGGGCTGCTATTAAAATAAAAGCAGCGAAGGTCCCTAAATTCAGTGCTGGTAAAGCGCTTAAAGATGCAGTAAACTAGCGTCTTCGGATGGGTGCTTAGCTCAGCTGGTAGAGCGTCGCCCTTACAAGGCGAATGTCGGCGGTTCGA
>CBDUPR010000031.1:0-33782 GCA_965369175.1 uncultured Nitrosomonas sp. | reverse complement strand
TGCGCTTATATCTCCGCCCTGAAGGACGAAGTTTTACGCGCTATTTGATAAAATATCTGGGTTAGAAAGCCCTGATAATTTTTCTGGCAAAGGCTCACGTTTCCGTAACATACGCAATATCCAGCAGATAGTCAGTGCCACAAGCAAATGCTTGAGCGTGTGACCGCTTATGATCTGTGTCAGATCATAAATTTCCTGATCCATTATTTCAGCCAGTTTGGCTATCGCATATAGGATGAGCGCTACATATATATCTGCTCCTCTATGATATCGAGAAGGAAAAAACAGACTCAGTAAGACAATCAGCAGTAACGAATAGAATTGTACGACAATATAAAAATTCAGGTTCCCCACACCCATCTGTTCACTCCAATACCAATACAACACACTCCCAACTCCAAGTAAGATGAACAAAGGCATGAGCCGCGGGCCTAATTTCAGACTGACACGTTCACTCAATGTCGCAGCAAGCAGTGCCATCAGGGCGATTGCTATCGGTAACCGATCCCACAATAAGCGATCATTATCTGGTGTCCAGTGATAATATGCCGAACCAAAACAGGCCATCACAACGCTTAGAAAAAAAATGAGATAGGGCCAATGTTCTGATCGTGTGATGAATACACTATGTGCAGGTGATTGTAGTGATCGTCCAATAAATATGACTCCTGCCACACCACCTGGTAAAAATGCTAAATTAGAAACAACGTTGAAGAAATTTTGAACACCCCAATAAGTACGCTGATCAGCAAATTGATGGTATGCCATGGATTGCGGAATCGGTGAAACAATTGACGCAACCAGCACTATGCCAATCGATAAAATACCCATTACCCAGAGTCGTCTATGCAATTTAACCTCCTGTTATTGCTCCTTGAAATAAATCTCAGAAAACTAAATCAGTCACTCTACACTGATTTTATATCGCTGCAATTTCGCGAAACTTCCAAAATATGTCCGCTATGATCATTACTCAATACTACTGTCGCCTACTCAAATGGATTGCCCCCTATTGGAAAACGCTATCGATAGCAATCTTTTTTCTGGTAATCATGGCACTAACGCTATCGATACTACCCGCATTCATCAAACAGATACTTAACAGCATTTTTGTTAATAAAGATCTGGAGTCAATTCAATTCATCGCATTAGCAACCATGATGCTATTCATAATATATAGTACAGCGAACTATATCAGTACTCATCTGATTAATGTGGCGAACAATAAACTGGGAATAGATTTACGTATGGCCATGTTCCACAAACTGCTAAACATGCCCGTGCAATATCACGACAATTTAACTCGTTGCAATCTTGCCACCAGATTCATTGTTGATGTAGAGCAAATCACCCATACCATTTCCAACGCCACAACCATACTGGTGAAAGATTCCCTCACCCTCATCGGATTAACGGCCTGGCTGCTTTATCTTAACTGGGAACTCTCATTACTAGGACTATTGATAGCACCAATAATTGTGTTGTCCATGCAGCTATTCAATAGGCTCATCCACAAAACAAATCAACAGACACATCAAATATCTGAGGCGTTAACTCAAGGACTCTTAAATACAATAAATAATTATAAAACAATCAAGCTTTATGGTGGCCTGTGGCATGAAAAACAACATTTCAAGAGTCGGGCTGAGCAGATGTATCAGGCAACAATGCATCAAGTCGTCGTCAAGGCACTTGGCATATCTTTAGGGCAAGCAATCCTTGTCCTCATCCTGGCCGCAATCGTTTATTTGATGACCCAACAGGTTTATTACAATAAGATCATGATGGAAGATGTCGGATCTTTCATTGCAGCGATATTAATGCTTATTTCACCGGCACAACGCATTTCAAGTATCTATCCGCATTTGCAACAAGGGCAGCAGGCTATTGAAAACCTATTTTCATTATTAACGTATAAATCTGAACCAGATACAGGAACAATGGTTATCGAAGAGATACAAGGAGAATTAACTTTTGAACAGGTTAGCTTTAGCCCTCATTTACAAGCAGAACCTGTTTTCGATAACCTTAATTTTATTATAAAGCCAGGTGAAGTTGTTGCATTTGTAGTGCCAACTCGCAGCGATAAAACCATTCTTCTGGATTTAATCTTACGTTTCCTCTGCCCAACAAAAGGCAGGATATTACTGGACGGACATGACGTGGCGGATCTGAAGCTAACTAACTTGCACGCTAATATCGCCACGATTTCACAAAATCCGGGATTACTCGACAAAACGATTGCTGCCAACATTGCATATGGAACAATGCGGTGTGCTAATGAGGCCAAAATAACAGCAGCCTCTCAAGCCTCTCATGCAATGAATTTTATTCGAGAAATGCCACAGGGCTTACAAACTCGTGTTGGAGAAGGCGAAATAAAACTCACTGAAGAACAATGTCAATATCTTGCCATAGCGCGTGTATTCCTAAAAAACCCGCCTATTCTCATTCTAGAAGAAGCACCCATGACAATAAATTCGGAGTCCCAGCATCTGCAAACCACATTAGAATCGTTAATGCAGGGACGCACTACACTGATTATCACGCAACAACATTGCTTATCAGAAAAAATAGACCGTATTTTCATCTTAAAAAATGGAAAAATCACTGAAACCAGAAAATGGAAGCAATTATTTACCAAACAAGAAAATTGTATCAAATTCTTTCAGCGCCTTTTCAAAGCAAACAGAGGCGGACAGTCATCAGGAAACACCCGCAAGTGAACAAGCATATACTCAGAAATCTGAAGTACAACAATAAGTCTTGGACAAATAACAAAAATCACATCGGAACCGGCTATAGCAGGCAATGCGTGTCATCATATTTAGCATCAACTCTGTATCGATAACAAATTGATCAGCCTGAACATTAATTATATTCCTGATTACACATGCCTGCTACAAGCAACAATTAACACCCACCCATCCGCTACTAACCTGCTAAACTTTAAGCTTAATGACGCGTGTTTCCCGATTCAATCGATATGGTCCTTAATCATGACCCAAACAGCTACGCCATGCTAGCAACCACTTATTGAAGAAGTAAATTATTAAAAAATAGATACAATTTGATAAAATTATAACCGCCGTTAAATCAAGACCAATAGGCATCATATGATATCAATAGATTGTTATATGCCTAACAGACAATTTCGAAATAATCTGTTTCCACTAGCAGCCGAAATATATGAATACCACTACATTTAGAATACATAAAGCTAAATGCCCAATTGCATGAATCCCTAGCACCCAGAAAATAACATCTTAATCAAAATGAGCATGGGATAGCTATACCAGCAGCCCTTTAATAATCAATAATGGCGGGACAGGTTAGAGAAATGATATTCAAACGCAAGAAACAAGCAAGGCTTCCTACCATACAGACTAATACATATGCACTTATCTGACACCCACACCTTAAATGCTGCGGCACTTGACAATTTAAGGCAGTTTACCGTGGAAACGGGAGAAACCTTGCTTAGCAAAGTAATTTCATTATTCTTAAGTGTGGCGCCTAAAGAAATAAAGATACTGAAACATGCTTTAGATCAAAAGGATATCACCACATTAATTAAGATCGCACACGGCTTTAAATCAGCCTGCAGGAGCCTCGGTGCAGAAACCTTGGCAGACTACGCAGCTTCACTGGAAAAAATTGCCAGGCAGGGCCATACGCTGGGTATCGATGCGCTATTGCAAACGATAGAATTTAACTTACCCAGTGTTCTATTAGCGTTGCGTCAAGAACTTAGCAAAATTTCCGCTACAGTGATTCATAAGCCCGCTACACGCGTATACCCCGCCAGTCATAATAAACGTATTTTGTTAATCAATGATAATGCCAGCTATCTCGCTATCACGAATGAAATATTAACAGCATCAGCATTTATTGTTGACGAAGCCAGAAGTGATTTAGAAGCGTTGAAAAAGATAAAACAACAGAAACCGGATTTAATCCTACTGGATGCCATAATGGACGAATTCAATGATTTCAGTACTTGCCAGCTATTACGGGCAGATCCCAGTCTAGCAAATATACCGATTATTATGTCCACAGGTTTAGATAATATCCATTCTATTAATCGCGCTTATGATTGCGGAGCAACCGATTTTATCGTTAATCCACTTAACTATCCTATTTTAATCCATCGTCTGGCATTTATATTGAGAGCTAATCGGAACGCTATCGAGCTCGGAAACAAACAACGCCAACTTTCTGTCGCCCAGCGCATCGCGCGTTTAGGCTACTGGATTTGGGACATAGAACACAATCACTTTCAAATGTCGGAGCAATTGGCAGATTTCTGTAGTATTAATCTGCAAACATTCGAGACAACTCTGGAAGAATTTATACATCTGATTACACCAGACGATCGTGAGATTGTCAGAAAAATAATCATGGCAGCACCTTATAGTGAGACGATTCAACATATTGAATATCGGCTACAAGTCTCTCAAAACAAGATTATCTTTGTACATCAGGAAATGACCAGAATAACTGATAACGGTCAAAATATCATTACGGGTACAGTACAGGATATTACACAACGCAAGATAGCTGAAAAGAAAATTCACCGGCTTGCCTACTTCGACCATCTGACCGGTCTTGCCAGCAGAACTTATTATCAGGAACATATCACAATCGCTATCAAAGCAGCCAGTAGCCGTAACGAAAAATTTGCTTTCCTGTTTCTCGATCTGGATGACTTTAAAGATATCAATGACAGCTTAGGCCATAGCGTCGGAGATCGGTTACTAAAAGCCGTCGCTAAACGTTTGCAGGAAGTGACCAACTATATCAGTTTTACGGCACGTTTAGGTGGCGATGAGTTTTGTATTCTTTTAACCGATATCAGTAATAATGAATCAATTACAAATATCGCGCACCGTTGTTTGCAACAAATAAATGAACCACTGTTTCTTAGCCATCAACGAATCAAACCTCGCATCAGTATTGGCATCGCTATTTTTCCACGCGATGGAAACAATGAAATGGAATTAATGAAGGCAGCAGAAACCGCAATGTATGCAGCCAAACTGGCCGGAAAACAATGCTATGTTTTTTATTCACAGGATATGGCCATTCAAGACGCCTCTCGTCTGGAAAAAGAACAGATGCTGCGCGAAGCCTGTGAAAAAAAACAGTTTATCCTTCATTTTCAACCACAGATATCCATGCATACGGGTCGGGTCACTAGTGTAGAAGCCTTAGTTCGATGGCAGCACCCCAAAAAGGGCATTATCTACCCGGGTGAATTTATCTCTCACATTGAGAGATTGGGTTTGATCGTCGATTTTGGCAACTGGGTACTGCAAACTGTATGCGAACAGATTGCACAATGGCACGCATCTGGGTTACCCTATCTTCAAGTAGCCGTCAATATTTCACCATTACATTTTCAGGACGCTTCATTACCCGGTACAGTTCAGGATTTACTGATAAAAGCTAATATTCCTGCTCAATATCTAGAATTAGAGGTTACCGAAAGTGCAATGCAAACAAAAGGACATGTCGAAATATTCGATCAATTGAGGCGGCTTGGCGTGAAAATTGCTATCGATGATTTCGGAACCGGGTATTCTTGCCTCGCTTCATTAAAAAAATTGCCGCTGGATTGTATTAAAATCGATAAAACATTTATTGATGATGTATTAACAAGCTCCCACACTGCGCTGCTTGTAGGCGCGATCATTAGTCTGGCCAATACACTTAGCTATAAGTTAGTTGCAGAAGGTGTCGAAACCAGAGATCAGGCATTGGCCATGCGTGAACTGGGCTGTCAAATCATACAGGGTCACTTCTTTTGTCACCCTGTCCCCAGCGATCAAATTAGCGCATTATTAGATGTTGATTTCAATCATCAATTAGAGAAAGATATTTAAAATATTGCCTCAGCAGCATCCCGTTTTAAAATCTATACCCCAAAAATTAATCCTTTATAATTAATAGTAGAAAACTTCTGGTGAGGACTTTTGCAAAAGTCTCATACTATGATTAAGCGTCCATCTCCTTATATGAGTACTCAGGAACCCAGGTTGATAATTCACATCTAACTTCTGCATCACTTAACACCGGATGTTCATCAAACCATGTGATCAGTTCGGTGAGCCATTGTTCATCAACTTGGCTTGCTTGGGCAATGCGCAATTTAGCATGATGAGTAGGCAGCGTACTTTCATTGGCTGCCAGCAGTTCTTCATGCAATTTTTCACCAGGACGCAACCCACTGTAGACGATACGGATATCTTCTTCTCCCAAACCAGATAAACGAATTAAATCAGCAGCAAGGTCAACAATTTTGACAGGATCTCCCATATCCAGTACAAAAATCTCCCCCCCACCTTTATCACCGCCCATTAAACCAGCCTGCAACACTAATTGGGCTGCTTCTGGAATGGACATGAAATAACGCGTCATTTTAGGGTGCGTCACCGTAATCGGGCCACCCCTGGCAATTTGCTCACGAAACTTCGGAATGACGCTACCGGCACTCCCCAGCACATTGCCAAAACGTACCATCACAAAACAAGTTTTATATGTCTTGCCGTCCTGATCATTTTTTTTAGCACTAGAAACATATTGCTGTAAAGCCTGGCAAACCATTTCTGCAAGACGTTTGCTGGCACCCATAATACTAATAGGATTCACTGCCTTATCGGTTGAAATCAACACAAATTTCTCTACATCGAAATCGATCGCAGTACGGGCGAGAATATAAGTTCCCATTACATTATTTGATAATGCCTGCCAGGCATTATCATTCTCCATCAACGGCACATGCTTATAGGCTGCTGCATGAAATACCACTGCAGGGTGGAATTGCTCAAATAACTGCACAAGTCGTGCACGGTCTTTTATATTACCAATGACAAACGACATACTGATTTCAGGAAAGCTGGATTGAAACTCCTCCTGGATTTTATAAAGCGCAAATTCATTCAGCTCCAGCAGAACCAGGCGGCCTGGTTTAAACGCAACAATCTGGCGGCATAATTCTGATCCAATCGAACCACCTGCCCCGGTAATCAAGATCGTCTTTCCGGTTAATAAACCGTGCAATCCCTCATTATCCAGCACTACTGGGGCTCTTCCCAGTAAATCATCCAGCTCGATATCACGAATCTGCGATATCGTCGTTTTACCACTAATCAAATCTACATAAGAGGGAACGGTCATTGCCCGGATGCCGATACTTGAACACATCTCCAGTGCGTGTCGATGAATACGACGAGAAGCCGAAGGCATTGCAATGATGACGTGACCGACATTCAATTTCTGTACCCAGTGAGGCAAATCATCTATCACACCCAGTACACGAATGCCATGTAATCGTGTTCCCAACTTTCTTGGATCATCATCTAACATACCCACAACATGCCAGTCACGACTACGAGCCAGGTCTTTTACAAGACTCATGGCAGTGCTACCTGTTCCGAGTATCAATACTAGCTTACCTTCATAATTTTCCAGGCTATACAGGCGACGTTCTTTCCATGCACGATACATGAGACGACTTCCGCCCATTAGAAGCAGCAAAAGCATCGGGGCCAGGAAAATCACCGAACGAGGCACACCATCCAGGAATCCAAGCACGCGTAATACCAACGATACAATAAGGGTGCCCAGTATCACCGCCAGGAAAATACGCTTCAGATCGGGTAGGCTCGCATAACGCCACAAGCCCCGATAAAGTCCAAACCACAAAAAGGTGCCTGCCTGGATTGGCACCACCCAAGGCAGAATCTCTAATAATGGTGCCAAATAAAAAGAAGGAATCTTGAAATTGAAACAAAATAGATATGCAAACCACCAAGCCGCAATCACTGCGGTAAAATCATGAACGAACGCAATGAGTGTACGTATACCAAATTTACTTGCGAACATTCTATTCCTTGCTGGAGCGATGTTTCTGATAACAATCAGAAACGAACATGAGTGTTAAATAAATACCGCTCCAAATCACGCTAATCCAATACTGTACGGAGGCGTCTTGATACGCCGCCCACACCGCACTAGCACCAGCAGCCAACATCAGAATGTAACCAAGTAATGCGGTGTTACGATGCCCCAGGCCACTGCGCAGCACACGCTGATAGTAATGCTCACAGTGTGCCTGCCAGATTTTTTCACCACGCCAGCCACGCTTTATAAGCGTTGTTGTAGAATCCATAATAAATGGCGAGAATATCAATAATGGCAGCCATAATGACCACAAACCATCAATCCATCCCAATATACCCAGTACTGCTGCCAGAAATCCCAGAGGAATTGCACCGACATCTCCCATAAAAATACGCGCGGGATAAAAGTTATATAATAGAAAAGCCATAGCAGCAGCCGCGATAGAAAAATTAATCATAGCAAATTCATTGTGGCCAGAAAATAACGCGAACAAGCCATAATAGCCGAATCCAATCACTGTCATACCACCTGCCAATCCATCTGAACCATCCATAAAGTTATACAGATTAGACATCCAGACAATTGCAATTGAGGTTAAAAACACGATTACCCAGCCATACATACCCAGTAACAGCATAGTAGAAAACCCAACAGCAGCAAGACTATGTATTAATAGCCGACACCAAATTGGCAAACTCCAAATGTCGTCAATCAGTGATATCACTAGTAGCAGGCTCATGCCTATCCATACAGATATCGGTAAAACAGCTGAAAATAGTATCCAGGCAGTCAATACTCCGCACATCAGGCCAATACCACCCGTACGCGGCACAGGCACGGTATGAAGAGAACGGGAATTGGGATAATCTAATACCCGCAAAGCTTTCCCTTTTACTAACCACAAAATCGAAAAAAACGCGACTACGAATGATAACAGTGGTGCTGAAACGACTGACAAGGAAAACTCCAATACCATAATGACTGGATTATCCTGTAAAAATTAGTTAGTGAGGAAACGATACGTACTATATTGATATACAGAACGCAATCGGCAGAAATACAATGAACAATTACGCTATCATACCGCTTGGCTTGTCCGGCCTACAAAAATATCGAATAATTCCGCTGCATCCCATCGCATTCTTATTAGAGAAATTTCACATATCCTTGTTTCAGAATCCTATAAACCCACCAGATCCGGAAACCTGATGGGTTATACAAATGAATACATGGGGCAGACTGACATGAAATTGCTTTGATTTTTTCATGGCAGCATATTCCAGAAATGACATCAGTCTGCTTTCACCTTCTCCACCTTATTTACTACAACCCTTAAAAAATACATTGAACACCGGGTCAATCATTCATACGATTTATGAATGACACGAGTGCCATCTTCTTCCTTTTAAGTAAGGCACAGAAGATGGCAGGAATTCGGTCAGAATGACCAGATTATCCTGAAAACCTGGATGGCATCGGATTAGCGGCATAGCTATGATGCGCTGCAGCCTCTGCTGCACCGTGTTCAAGCTTCATACCCATATCAGAAAATACGGTTTCAAGCGCATTCAAACACACCATGATATTTTCAATCTTACTCGAGTAGCCCATTAAACCAAAACGCCAGATTTTCCCGGCAAAATCACCCAATCCTGCGCCGATTTCCAGGTTATATTCATCAAGCAGCCTACGTCGCACTTCTTTTTCATCAACGCCTTCAGGTACGTGTACCGCATTCAGTTGCGGTAACCGGTACTGCTCATCGACCACATATTTCATGCCAAAAGTTTCCAGCCCTGCTTTCAAAGCTTTGTAATTCCGATCATGACGTACCCAGGAGTGCTCCAACCCTTCTTCATACAACATAAACAGTGACTCATGCAAGGCATAGAGTGCATTTGTAGGTGCTGTATGATGGTAAGTACGGGTTGTGCCCCAGTAACCCAACAACAAGTTTAAATCCATGAACCAGCTATGCACCTTTTCCTTGCGGTTTTTGACTAAATCAATTACACGTTCGGAAAAACTGATAGGAGACAAGCCAGGGGGGCAAGACAAGCATTTCTGACTGCCCGAATAAATCGCATCGATACCCCACTCATCTACTTTCAAAGGCGAACCACCAAGCGAAGTAACCGTGTCCACTATATTCAGGCAACCGTGGCGATGGGCTAATTCACATAGCGTCTTTGCATCCGATAACACCCCCGTAGATGTTTCAGCATGAACAAAAGCCAGGATTTTTGCATCCGGATTTTGCTTTAACGCGTCCTCCACTTTTTGTGGATCAACTGGCTCACCCCATTTATCATCCACGACGACCGCCACACCACCATGTCGTTCCACATTTTCAATCATACGCGATCCAAACACACCATTACGGCATACGATCACCTTATCACCTGGAACAATCATATTGACGAAACACATTTCCATCCCAACAGAACCGGGTCCGGAAACAGGAAAAGTCATCAGATTTTTAGTCTGGAACGCATAGCGCAACAGACCCTTCAGTTCTTCCATCATGGCGGTAAATACCGGATCCAGATGACCCAATGTTGGTCTGGCCATAGCCGACAATACACGCGAATGTGTATCGGATGGTCCAGGACCCATCAAAACACGTTGCGGTGGATAAAATGTGGTAATTTTTTGAGTGGGACGAAAATCTTCGATAGTCATGAACAATCCTAAATTAATGTAAACTGATTTTGTTATGGAGTCTTTGATGAATTCTGAGCCAGATAGATGATGAGATAAAATCCTCCAGATCAAGGCACACATCACTGACAATAGCTATTCTATCATCAAGATCTAAACCATAAGATGGGGGATTCCAAGCAACCAGGCTATGAGCTCATAAATAAACCAGCGATTCCTTATGTAAGAAATAGTGATTTTATCAAGTGATCGCAAAGTTTACTATAAACAAAACCATGCTCCATTGATAGAAAGCTCAAAAACATGCTGTATAGCGGGACGTGTATTCAGCCGATTGCTCGTCATGCTTGCGCTTAAATGACGGGTGTGGGGCTCGCTTGGCAAAGAAATTGCCGTTTGCAGGTGGCGGAGAGATTGCTGCACGGAAACACTGGAAACTTTACTCAGTTATTCAGATTAAATCTGAACTCTAATACAACTTAGACTCTGATTGCTTTCCAATACCTGGGTTTCCAATATACGTTATCTAATTCGGATATTGTCACGCCTTTACGCAAAGAAACATGTAAAAATTTATTTTCCTCAAGATAAATACCAACATGTCTGGAAGTAAACCCTGTTTTAAAAAAGACCAGATCACCCGTTTCTAATTCAGATTTTCTAATCTCCCTTCCAATTTTGGATTGCAAATGGGTTGTTCTAGGCAAATGTAATCCTAATTGCGATTTAAATGTCACGTATACAAAACCGGAGCAGTCAATGCCATGCCGACTTAGACCACCCAGTTTGTAACGCACTCCGCGCCATTCATCAAACTGAATATATAGTTTTTCTTTAACGACATGAGTAGTATCGGTTGTTCCGTAAGCAGGAAACGTCTCAAGCCGGACGGTTTCTTGTTCCGGCAGAGCGCCACAACCGGCCAGCAAACTGCCGTATAGATAGATCACCAGGTAAGCAATACCCCTATTCGCCATATCTGCACTGTTTTGAAATAATCATAACCTGTCAAACCTAAGTACTGTTGTTTTTATTCACACGACAAATCCTCGACAGGATTCTTCTCGCCATATTTCGTGGCGGAACAACCTCATCTACACCACCCAACGCAATCGCTTGTTTGGGCATGCCAAACACTACGCAACTGGCTTCATCCTGAGCCAGATTATACGCCCCTGCCTGATGCATCTCCAGCATTCCTGCTGCACCATCTTTACCCATTCCTGTAAGAATGACACCGATCGCATTTTTACCGGCAACGCGCGCTGCCGAACGAAACAATACATCCACCGACGGACGATGGCGATTCACCGGTTCGCCCTGACTTAATACGGTTACATAATGTGTACCGATGCGCCTCAATAATAAATGTGAATGGCCCGGTGCTAAGAATGCGTGGCCCGGCAGTATTCGTTCCCCGCCTTTTGCCTCCATGACGGATATTTGACATAAATTATTCAAACGCCTTGCAAACATAGCGGTAAATGTCGCTGGCATATGTTGAGCAATGAGAATACCCGGAAAATTCGGTGATAAATTAATTAAAAACTCCCTGATAGCCTCAGTACCACCAACTGAAGCACCCATAACAACCAACTTCTCGGTAGAAATAGTTCGATTCGGTGTCGTCGACAATACGCTATCAGCAACATATCTGACACCCGATGATCCGCGAGACCGCTTATGCCACGCTGTCATTGCAAAACGAACTTTATCCGTAACCTCGCCCACTCCCTGCTGCAAACCAGACACGATGTCAATTTTAGGTTTAGCAATAAAACCCACTGCCCCCAACTTGAATGCCTGAAGCGCAATTTCCGGACTTTTCTCAGTGAACACCGACACCATCACCACAGGCATTGGCCGCAATCGCATTAATTTCTCGAGGAAATCCAACCCATTCATTCTGGGCATGTCTACATCCAGTGTCAGTACATCAGGATTCATGTCTTTAATCATTTCGCGCGCAACCAAAGGATCGGGGGCTATGCCGATCACCTCCATATCATGCTGACCGTTAATAATTTCTGTAAGCAGCCTGCAAACCAGCAGGGAAGCATCTACAATCAGCACTCTGATTTTTTGCACGAATACGCTCCATTCGGATTACATAAACGATAGCAATCTATCTATCGGCATATCTCAATTTACGGGGTCATTCCGCTGGCTGGCAAGTTCATAAACTGTTTTTTCCCGCAATCGAAATAGATCTCTGGCATGAAAAAAACTCTCTGAATGACCTGCAAATAACAAACCATCTTCAGTCAATAATGATGCAAATCGCTGCAGAATTTTGTATTGTGTCTCTTTATCAAAATAAATCATCACATTACGACAGAAAATAACATCAAAATTACCCCGTACAGACCAATGATCATCGAGTAAATTGAGTTTTCGGAAAGTAATCATATTTTTTAATTCTTGCCGTACTTTGACCAAACCGCTATTGTGATTCGTTCCTTTTAAAAAAAACGCTTTCAGATAATCCCGGGGAAACCGATCTAACTGATTCATCAAATAAACGCCTTGCGCCGCTTTATCCAGTACATGAACATTCAAATCGGTCGCCAGGATATGAACAGGCGGAGTCAGCGACTTGAAAAATCTAACCATCGTCATCGCTATTGAATAAGCCTCTTCACCGGTAGAGGATGCGCTGCACCAGATATGGATTTTATTTTTATTCTTACGTTGCTTTATGTGCTGTTTCAATATCGGAAAATGGTGCTCTTCCCGGAAAAATGCGGTTGTATTTGTAGTCAAGGCATTCACAAACGTTTCCCATTCGACCGCATCACCCCGCGCCAGAAAATCCAGATACTCCTTGAAACTGCGTAGTCCATTAATACGCAACCGTCGGACAAGGCGGCTATAAACCATATCCCGCCTGCTTAATGGCAGCGCAATACCAGCATGCTCACGAATCAACTGTCTGATTCGGTTAAAATCGGATGGTGTCAGATCAAATTCATATTTAATCTGATTTTCAAATGAACGCTTATTAAACATCCTGAATATCGCCACCCGTTTCTGAAAAGCGATATGAATAGAATAAAAATAAACCCATTAATACCGAATGCTGAGCAATCATGATTGATTTATCATTCTTACTAAAAAGAGGAAATTCCGGATCGAACACATCTGATGGAAACCAGGATGAATCATCCGCTTTCTTTAATCCGAGCAGGCTCTATTAGAATTTTTCCCAGCCTTCATCACTACTTTCTTTACGTGATTGCGTTGGGATCAGCGCTGATTTCGTTATAGCCTTGCTCTCCACATTATGAAATGACGAACTCTCCCCACTGGCAATACGATTGCTTCTTTTGATGGGTACGGGCGCCATACCACCGACCAGTTTGAATACCATCACGGCCTGCAATAAATCCTGAGCCTGCTCTTGCATTGATTCTGTTGCAGTTGCCATCTCCTCTGCCAGTGCCGCATTCTGCTGGGTAATTTCATCCATCTGTTCCACTGCCCGATTCACCTGTTCAATACCCAAGCTTTGTTCTCGTGAAGCGATGGCTATCTCCGCCATGATACCCGTCACCCGTTTAACTGCAGTGACAATTTCATCCATAGTGGCCCCTGCTTCATCTACCAGTCGCATACCCTTTTCAACCTTATCCACAGAATCATGAATCAACGCTTTAATTTCCTTTGCCGCAGTCGCAGAACGCTGCGCTAATGTACGGACTTCAGTAGCAACGACCGCAAAACCGCGACCTTGTTCGCCCGCACGCGCGGCCTCCACCGCCGCATTCAATGCCAGAATATTCGTTTGAAATGCAATGCCATCAATCACACCGATAATATCGACTATTTTCTTTGAACTCTGGTTAATTGAATCCATGGTTTGTATAATTCGATCAACTGCGATGCCTCCTTTTAATGCAATCTCAGAAGCACCTGCCGCCAGCTGACTCGCCTGTTGGGCATTATTCGCATTCTGTTTGACCGTAGCTGTTAATTCCGTCATTGAAGCGTTGGTCTCTTCCAGGCTTGATGCCTGTTCTTCAGTGCGCTGGCTCAAATCGGTATTTCCCGAAGCAATCTCGTATGCAGCCGTTGTGATCGAATCAGTGCTCACCCGTACTTTATCAACCAGGTCGATCAAATTATCATCCATCTTCTTTAATGCTTGCAACAATTCTCCTGCCCCATTGCTTGAGTTGACATCAATATGACTGGTCAAATCACCCGATGCAACTGAATTAGCGATAGCGATCGCTTTATTTAGTGGCGTTACAATCGCATGTATCAGCAAAAACCCAATCAAGACTACCAGCAGGACGCCAAATGATGATGCAATAATCGTAATCATAAAAACTTCTTCATAATCACTCCGTGCCTGAGTATGTTCCTGTGCAACAACATCACCTTGCAGCTTTATTAACGCAGATAGAGTCGTATGCAGAATATCGAATTTCTTCATGGCATCTGTTGCCAGATTCTTGATGGCCGCATTAAAATCGCCGTTAATCACAAAATTCATTGTATTGTTGCGTGATGCACGATACGCTGCCCATTGCCGGATAAAATTATTGGCCAGTATTTTTTCCTCAGGTGTCAAGACCGTTTTCATATAGATTTGCCAGCTATTCTTAATCTCATCATCCAGCTCGGCAATAAGCTTAATCCTTTGTTTTGCAGCCGCAACATTTCTTAAATTAGCCGCCAGCAGAACATTCAAGCGTGAACGCTGAATGCCATCGAGAAGGCCCGCCAAATCTATTAGCGGCATGGTACGATCCAGATAAACCGTACGCAAACGATCATTCGTCTGGTTAATGCCATACAAACCCAGCCCGCCAATACCTACCAACAATACGGATATCAGTCCCGTAACAATCATCAGTTGCGACTTTATCGTAATATTATTAAACATCAAGGCCTCTTTACTCCCAATAACGCAATAAAATTATTTGACCGCCTGATCAATCAAATCCATTTCCGCACTCCCCATGAGTTTTTCAATGTCAATGAGAATCACCATCTGATCACCCGCTGTGCCTAGCCCCATGATATATTCAGTACCAATAACCGAACCCAATACGGGTACTGGCTGAATTTGTGCCATGTCAAAATTGATGACATCTGGAACGCCATCCACCACTATACCCACTACCCGTCCTAATACATTCAGAATAATAACGATCGTAAGCGCATCATATTCAACACTTCCCAGTTTAAGCTTAATTCGCATATCGATAATCGGCACTATAATCCCACGTAAATTAATGACGCCTTTTATAAAATCAGGCGTATTGGCAATCTGAGTCACCCCATCGTATGCTCGTATTTCCTGCACTTTTAAGATATCGATTCCATATGTTTCCTGCCCCAAGCGGAATATAAGAAATTCACCAGAGGGTCGATCGACAGGCTTACCATCCGGTTCGACTGCACGCGTCGTTTGTTTCTGTGGCATATTACAGGCTACCTCCTTAGGCTGAGAAATAAATACCGGGGATTTATGAAGGCGATGAGATTCTTTTATTAATTCATGCGATGACATCATCACAATTTCGATTATGTTCAGAATGAATGCCACTTTGCCATCACCCATAATAGTCGCGCCTGAAATACCACGAACCCGGCGATAATTGCTCTCCAGGCTTTTAATCACGACTTGATGCTGGCCTAGCAACGCATCAACTAATAGGGCTGCTCTATGTCCCTCTGCTTCAAGAACAACCAGAATACCCTCATCAATGTCAATGGCTTCTGATCGTATATTGAGGACTGCTTGTAAAACAATGACTGGCAGATAATCGCCGCGAATTTGTACCACATATCCTTGTCCATTAACCGTTTTAATATCACCTGTTTTGGGTTGCAATGATTCTAGAATATAGATAAGGGGCACAATAAACACCTGATCGCCGGCTGCAACCGACAAACCATCCAGAATAACCAATGTGAGCGGCAGACGAATTGAAATCGTGGTGCCGGTTCCAGGAATCGAATGGATTTCCATGTATCCACCCATTGCCTGAATAGCGCATTTGACGATATCCATCCCCATGCCACGACCAGAAATATCCGTAATCGCTTCTACCGTTGAGAAACCAGATTCAAATATCAGCATCCAGACTTCCTGATCAGACATACCATCATGCGTTGATAGCCCATACGCTTTGGCTTTCTCAAGTATTCTTTCCCGATGCAAACCGCCGCCATCATCACTCACTTCTATAATGATGCTATTTCCTTGATGAGAAGCACGCAGCGTAATGGTACCTTTCGCCGGTTTATTTGCTGCCATACGTTCTTCAGGTAATTCAATCCCGTGATCCAGACTGTTGCGCACCAAATGAGTCAGCGGATCCGTAATCTTTTCAATTAAGCTTTTATCCAGTCTCGTATCTGCACCCATTGTCTTCAACTCAACCTGTTTATTGAGTTTCATGGCCAGGTCATGCACGATGCGTGGAAAACGGCTGAATACGAGACTAATGGGCAACATGCGAATGGACATTGCCACCACTTGCAAATCCTGGGTATTACGGGCAAGTTGATCCATTCTGCTGAGTAGATTTTCATGGATAACGGGATCCATTTGCGAAGTCGTCTGTACCAGCATGGTCTGAGTAATAACCAGTTCACCAATCAAATTGACTATTTGATCTACTTTCTCAACACGGACGCGCATCCATGATATTTCGCTGGAAGCAGCAATCGATTCGGGGTTTTTTTGTGTTTTACTTTTACCCGCTTGTGCAGTCAGCCCCTTATCGGCTATTTGCTGTCGTGATAGCGATTGCAGGCACCCCTGCTTGATGCTGGCTTCATTGTTATCACCCGCTGTCTCCGGTATTTCTATTGATGCATCAAGCGTCTTTATGGACGGTTTGTCCGCATTACTCGTCGCCTCGATTCGGGTTGCGTCTGATGGTATGATTTGAGAATGAATAGTCGGATCAGGTTGAGGTGGAGAAACCCTTTTATCGGCCATGGGCATCACCTCAGAAAATTGCCTTAATGCCTTATGCACCTCAGCCACAACCGTTGGGTCAACCTGGCCATCTCCACGATATTCAGCAAACTGACGCTTGATAACATCGCTTGCCTTGAGAAAAATCTCAATCATTTCATTGTGAAGCTCAAGTTCCCCCTTACGCAATTTATCAAGCAATGTTTCAAGCGAATGCGCCATGTCTATGATGTCAGCAAAACCAAAAGTACTGGCACCGCCCTTAATTGAATGCACCGCATGGAATACCGTATTCAAGTCTTCCAATTCGAGTGAATGCACATCGAGTTCAAGTAGGCAAGCTTCCATCCTGTCTAATAGCTCTGATGATTCTTCAAAAAACAACGCGTAAAATTGCTCCAGATCTATACTCATTTATAATCTATTTCAAATAGACCGATTAACCTAACAACTGAGCAGACGAACAGGCCACATCGATCTGTAAAATCTATGGATACTACCAGATCAGGAACAATCGTTGCTTGTAACCGAAGTGATCTCCCTTAACTGCACAACCCGCGATTAGTCATGCCCGAGGCGATCGCACAACTACCGCCACAAATAGAATAGCCGATGAAATAGACATGATGGACTGTAACAGTCCTTTTAGGCTGACATTGATTGAATGCTTTTCCCAGCTACCTGGCAAGGCTGGATGATTACGGCAGACAAAGCCGAGCTACGTGAATCCTGATATTAAACAGCAATGGATCATTTGATTAATTGGCAACATCCCCAATGCGATTGGTCCAGCCGAGTGCTTCAAGCTCCATATGACTCAATTCGCTGAGGCTTAAAAAGCCAAGCTGCTCAAGAATCAGCTGAATTGCAGCAATATCCCCTTTTTCATTTGCTTCAATCAATTCCAGCTCCTGGCCTAAACGTCCATCCCGATAAAGCAATGCCTGACTCATATCCTCTGAGATTTCCAGCTTATTAACAATCTGCTGTATCTCAATACCGAGTAAAACATCCAACAAGGACAGGATTCCAACCATAAAAGCGCGTTCTTGATGATTTTTATCATAGGGGCGATCTACTTTGGCAATCAGTTCCATTAATTTACCGCGCGTAGCAGCTGTCTGCAGCAAAGCATTGGATACCGCGCCATTAGATGAATCAGCAGCATAAAGCAGCAACTGTATCCATCTTTGCAATTGCTTGCGTCCTAATATCATAATCGCCTGCTTGATAGAATTAACTTTTTGAGGCAAGCCACAAGCGGCTGAATTGACCATACGCATTAAATTATAACTCAGTCCAGGGTGACGTTTGAATTCCTGCTCAACGGTATCGATATCACTGTCACCCATGACGAGTGTTAATAATTTTAGCAATAAAAATTTAGCAGGATCAGCCCGTCTGCCTGAAACAGTTTCAGGTTTCGCAAAATAATAGCCTTGAAACATTTGAAAACCCAGCTCCATGCAGCGATTCGCCTGTTCACGATTCTCTACTTTTTCGGCCAGAAGCAGGACTGGCCAGCGTTTTAGCGCATTCACAATATTAACGAGAGCAGCGTCCTCCAAAGCAAGCACATCAATCTTGACCACATTAACAATGGGTAAAAGTAATGCAACCTTGTCATTGACCTCAACCACATCATCCAGCGCTAATTGATAGCCCATCTGCTTGAGCTCGATACAGCGCTGGATAATTTCCGCCGTGATCTCGATTGTTTCCAGCATTTCAAGTACAACATGATGATTGGGCAGAAAATAAATCGCATCACTCATTAACAGCTCAGCATCAACGTTAATAAACCCGCGTTGTTGATCTAATACATTCTGAATCCCCAATTGACCATATGCGTTAATGATCACATTGGCTGTAGCCGATAATCCATTGGCAATATGGGCAGTCGTCGCCGTCTGATCCAATCGAAAAAGCAATTCATAAGCCACCAGATTTTGATCGCGATCCAGAATCGGCTGTTTACCAAAAAAAACACCTTCCATTTTATTCTCCATTAAAGCCAACAGATATATAACGCGATTTCATAAGCCACGATTGGATTGACTTAAACGCCGCGCGTTATACCGCTCTGGGCTAAATCACTAGAAATGGATATCTGAATTTGAAAAAAGCCCATCATTTTAATATCGACTCTCAGTACCAAAAATAAAAAAGCCTGCATAGCAGGCTCATCTCAAACAATCCCAATTATCCCAGCAAAAAAATCAGGGCATAGATTCTGCCGATAATCTATTTCAATATAGTCCGCTATAAAAAACCGAATATACAGCCCAAACCAGGAATAACTGAGAGAATAAGAAGAGGAATCAGGCACTATTTATAGTATAGATCGAGAACTGATATGAGAAATAACAGGCCGCCTTATCCTGTATCGGCGACAATCTGATTTTTACCATTATTTTTCGCACGATACATTGCTGCGTCTGCGCGCATTATCATATTCTGTTGCAGTTCCCCCTTTTGATATTCTGCAACGCCAGCACTAAAGGTAATTAATAAGCGTTCATTTTCATGAAGAAAGAATTTCTTGGTCAGATTACGCTGTATTCTTGATAGGACCGTTATCGCTTTTTCCAAATCCGTATTAGGTAACAGGATTACAAATTCTTCTCCGCCAAAACGCGCAATAACGTCATCCGGCCGGGTCGTATCCTTCACTGCTTCGACTAAATAAATTAACGCATCATCTCCGATTTTATGGCCGTAAGTATCATTTAGCCGCTTAAAATTATCAATATCAAGTAAAGCAAGACACAGTGGTATTTGGTGACGTCTGGCACGGGATGACTCACGCTCAAAAGCAATATCCAGACCCCGGCGATTTAAAATACCTGTCAAATGATCCTGATGTACTTTCTCGCCCATTTGTCGCAGCTCAGATTCCAGCTGACTGATCTTATTCTGCGCGATATCCACTTCGGCGCGTACTGCCAGAAAATCATTACGAGAATTTAATACACTCGCCTGTATCTGCTTGGTATCACGCATCATTTCTACAAGCAATTCATTCAGTTCTTCAATATTATCAATCTGGCCCGTTTTTTCTGAATAGTATTCAATCTTATCCTGATAGCCATGGGTTGTATCAGATAGTTCCTCAATACTATCAATTAGATAAGTCACCATCTGTTTCAAAGCTGTTTTAGCTTTAGATAGATGATCTTTGATGATGTCTTGCTTACGCATCATGGCTTCCAACTGATGCTCAGCCTGTTCAACAATTTGTAGACTCAATGGCGTGGCCATCGTTGTTCGCAGTTTCGCAATCTGATTCTTTACCCATTGATCATCCACCAACAATTCACTGGTGCTGTCCATAAGCAAATTAATCAATCTCAATAAGCCACGCTGCAGCTTGACACCATTTTCACCACACGATTCAAAGCGCATACAGAATTGCTGAAAACGCATGATAAATCCATTTATTTCCTGCTGATCATTCACTTTATATACTTGCAAAGCTAAAAACCGGGCTTCATCCGTTAATATGCTATCGCCCAGCTGCATCGTTGCAATGTGCTCCAGTATCTGAACCATAAATGCCTGCAAATGCGCGGATAGACGAGGATTCTCAACTGGCTCACTTTGTGATAGCAACAGTGAGCCATTATCAGCATCCTCAACCTTCATTTGTTCATCAACAGAAACTCGGACACCAGCCGACCCCGGTATGACAGAATCCGGCTGCGGCGAAATGATCCCCGATACCGCGGTCATTTCGATCAGATTCATTAATGCCGCTTTATACTGATACCAATCCTTATCATTAACGGCCTGTCTCAATCTATTGACGCAGCACAGTGATTCTGGTGTATTGTGAGGTAATTCTGCTGCGATTTCAGAAAGCATCTCTGCTGTATCTAAACACATGCGATGAGCAGAATGCCCCGCAATCTTATGATATAACTTGTGGTAATTATCCGGAGTGGGTGAAATCTTGAGTAAGGCCAATTGCCGCAATACCTCACGGGCAATTGCACATGAATTTGAATCATCGCTCATATAAAAACACTCAAGAATTTAAATAACGACCAGCATGAGAGTATTAATAAGCGACAGTAACGACAAACATTACTTAAAACCTTAGCAGTTGCCCAGAAAAAGATTCAATCGTTGATATTGGCGATCAAGCAGGTAAACAGCAAACGCTAATCTACCAGCTTATTTTTAATCGCATAACGAATCAGCTCAAAATTATTGGTTAAATTGAGTTTTTCCAGAATTCGAGCGCGATAAACACTCACCGTTTTTGGACTCAGGAACATTTCTTCTGAAATATCTGATAGTGTTTTTCCACTGGCAATCAGACACAATGTTTGAAACTCACGATCCGATAACGTCATATGTAATGGCTGATCAAAATTTGAATTGATCGTATTGGCGAGTTCTTGCGCAACAGCTAAGCTCACGTATTTGTGGCCAGCAGCCACCTGGCGTATCGCAATAACCAACTGGGCGGGTGCACTCTTCTTATTCAAATAGCCAGCCGCACCTGCCTTCAGTGCACGAATTGCAAACTCATACTCGGTATGGCCACTGAGCATCAAAATAGCCAGATGCGGCTTCATTTTGTTTATCTGCTTAAGCAAATCGATTCCATTTCTATCGGGCAATGAAATATCAAGCAATAAGACATGAAAACTGCCCTGTTCTATCATCTTAAGCGCACAGAGTCCCGTCTCAGCCTCTCCTGTAACCTCAATATCACCTGTTTCGCTTAATATCTGTTTCAGGCCTTGCCGAACAATAGCGTGATCATCAACGATCATCACTCGTATCATAAACACTCCCAGCCACTATTCAACACTACGATATTTTTCTGGCCAGAATATCCAGCGTATATTTAGATTTTAAAGTCTTTTCAGAAGTATCATTTAAATCATCCGACTGCATAAGCCCATCCTGGTTATTATTAGACAATACAGGTATACGAATTGTTATTCTGGTTCCTTTCCCAGGTTTACCAGAGATATGAAAATTACCTTTTAGTTGCTGACAACGCTCTCGCATTCCTCTGATTCCAAATGAATCCTGTCTTTCCATATCCAGATTCGTAATACCGCTTCCATTATCAGCCACTTCCAAAAGAATGCATTCATTTAAGCTGGCAAGCTTGACCTCAACACGAGAGGCCTTTGCATGTTTCGAAATATTTGTTAATGTTTCCTGGAAAACACGAAAGATGGCGACCGACAAATCGGGATCTAAAGCTATTTCATCACTACTGCAAAAGATCTGGCAAGGAATATCGGTATGATTAATGAACTCTTTTGCCTGCCACCGAATAGCAGCAACAATACCACAATCCAGTATATCCGGCCTTAGAGCCAGTGCAATTCTACGTGTACTGTCAATAACACGATCTACCAGCAAATCGACAGCCATTGCTTTTTTTCTGTAAAAATCCGGTTGTCGGGATGCGCCATTCATACAAGGTAATAATTCACACTTGATGGCAGTTAACGTACCCCCGATATCATCATGAATTTCATGAGCAATACGAGCGCGTTCCTGTTCTTTGACTTTCAACAGATAGGACGAGAGTTCAGCCAGTTGCTCTCGAGAACGGGCAATTTCAATTTCAGCCAGTTTATTTCGAGTGATATTAATCATGATGCCATCCCACACGACAGCACCATCATCCAATTTTTTTGGCGTGGCACGCAAACTGATCCACTTGATCTCATGACTATTTCGGACCTGGATACGTCCTTCCCAATTCCAGACAGTAAGGTGTTTAGCTGAAGAGGTCATCAGCTGGTCATATACCTTTCTATCATCAGACAGGATCAATTCAGAAAATAAGGCGGGTTTCTTGATAAGGGCCTCTGGAGGCAAGCCCAGTAATGTATCAGATGCTTCGTTCATTTGCAGGAAATGAATCGTATGATTGGGTGTGATTAAAAGCTGAAAAACCACACCGGGCAGATTCGCCGTAATCGCCCGAAAACAGCTCTCACTCTTTTTTAACGCAAGCTGCATATAGTTTAATTTCTGACAATTCTCTGCCTCCAACACACTACGGCGTACAACAGAAACCAGTCGAGCCAGATTGCTTTTCATCAAGAAATCATAAACCCCTTTTGCCATCAGCGTGGCAGCCGCCTGGGCTTCACTGACATGACTAGACACAACAATCAGCGGTATTTTTAGTTTACGAATGATCAATTCAGACAAAACTGTCTGCGCATCAATCTCTGGCAAACTGTAATCGGATAAAACAACATCCCAGTTTTTATTCAGCAGTGCATCACGCAAAGCACTGAGTGTTGTCGCGCGAAAACAGTCAAAGGACAAGCCTCCTTCTCTAAGAACCTGTTGTAGATACTCCGCATCCTCCACGGAATCCTCAACTAACAGCACATCCAGAACTTTTACTGCCACTTTCTCACTCTCTCTCGCGGGTTGAAGCTAGATTGAATTCCTGAATAGCTACTTATACTACAAGATTATTCCGCCAGAAAGAAGTATTTAACCGCCATCATATGAAACCAGTGTTGTAATTTTGCCACACACAATGGATATCCTAACCATCTCTCATATCCAATATCCAATATCCAATCAATTTAAACATTAAACTTTCCAAAGGCCTATCCGATAACACTATTCAACGGTGGCTCACAGCCCTTTTGGATGACCGGGCAAACCAGCGTAAATGCTAACAACACCGGTAGTAAGTTGATCGTAAGTTATTTATTTAAAGGTTGAGGAGAATCAAATGGCACAAGTTATCAATTCCAACATTACTTCGTTGACGGCGCAACGTAATCTGAATACCTCTCGAGATGCCTTGAATACATCTTTGGAACGTTTATCCTCTGGCCTGCGGATTAACAGCGCCAAGGACGATGCAGCCGGACTCGCCATCTCTGAAAGGATGAGCTCACAGATCCGGGGTTTAAATCAGGCCTCACGTAATGCAAATGACGGCATCTCGCTCGCACAAACAGCTGAAGGCGCACTCAACGAAGTCACCAATAATCTGCAACGCATTCGTGAACTCGCTGTCCAGTCCTCCAATTCCACCAATAACAGCGCCGACCGGGCTGCATTGGATCAAGAGGTACAGCAGCGCCTGGCCGAGATCGATCGAATTTCATCTCAGACTGATTTCAATGGAAAAAAATTACTCGATGGCAATTTTGGCACAGCGGCCTTCCAGATAGGCGCTAATGTGGGTGAAACAATCAATCTGACCGTCTCTACCGGAACACGGACCAGTCAGATCGGACAAATCGCCGAGGGTACTTCCACAGCTGAAGTAACCATCGCTGCACTCTCTGGTACCGGCACCATCAAAATCGGCACCAATGATGCCGTCGATATCGGCGCTTCAGTCGCAGGAACAGCCGTTGGTCAAACAGTAGGCAGTGCTTACGCTAAAGCGCAAGCCATTAATGCCGCCAATGTGCCCGGTCTTAATGTATCCGCTACCAATAATATTGAATTCGGCATTGCTGCAGCCACGGTAACCGCCCCCGGCGCCTCGACATACAGCCTTCGTATTAATGGCGAGGATATCTTTGCCAGCTACGATCTAGTTGCAAATGGTAGCCTGTCTACGCAACAAATCGGCGATGCCATTAACGGGCAAAGTGCCAATACTGGCGTAACCGCGACACTGTCGGGGGGCAACCTGCGATTATCAGCTGCCGATGGACGCGACATTGCCATTGGACAAGATGTAGTTAATGTTACCGGCGGCATCACTGCGGGTGGCGGCGGCAGCTCAACGATCAACGGTGTTGAGTTTCGTGATGGCCAGCTCGGTGCGGTAGCGGATGCAGTGGCTGATAGCATCGCCCCTGCGGGCGTCAATGGCGGTACGCTCACTTTCTTATCCAACGAAAACATCGCCGTTACCGGTGATGGTGTCGCAATGGGATTTACCCCAGCCAGTTTTACGCTCACCCGTGATACCAGCACACTCAGTTCGATCAATGTCAAAGATGCCGTAGCGGCGAATGATGCCCTCAAGCGCATCGATTCGGCCCTGCAATCAGCCAGCTCCTTGCGCAGCACCTTTGGTGCCGTTCAGAACCGGTTTGAATCGACCATATCCAACCTGCAAACGACCACAGAAAATTTATCCTCAGCCCGTAGCCGTATTCAGGATGCCGATTTTGCCGCAGAAACCGCTAACATGACGCGGGGCCAGATTCTCCAGCAGGCGGGGGTCGCAATACTGTCACAAGCCAATTCATTACCCAATAATGTACTGTCACTATTACGTTAAATAATCAGGCTGGCAAGAAACAGGCATACGCGGGACGGCTAACAGAAGGGGCCCGCGTCCATTCTACCTTTCGGATGTTTCCAGTTCAGAACGGCATGGGTAAAAACAGCGATCAAGATAATGCATGCATCCATTCAAAAGAGATGCGCCCGGTGGCCCCCCCACAAAGGCAGCCATAAGGCAGCCATAATGATCATCCGCACCTTGGATAAAAAGCGGGGGTTGCTATTGAGCGGAAAGTAACAAATGACAAATGACAAATGACAAGTGACAAGTGACAAGTGACAAGTGACAAGGCGTCATCGCAGGAAAATGTGTTAACGTTAATAGGAATTAGAGCATGCTTTCATCTCCAGGGATTGGTTCCGGACTCGATGTCAATAGTATTGTTAGCCAATTAATGACCGTAGAGCGCCAGCCACTGGCAGCACTGAATCAAAAGGAAGCCAAACAACAGGCCCAGCTTTCTGCCTTTGGCAGCTTAAAAGGCGCTTTATCTTCATTTCAAAGCAGCCTGAGTTCACTGACAGACCCTGCTAAATTTTCGACCATATCAGCCAATCTGGCGGATTCTTCAGTTGCAACCGTAATCACTTCCCCCAATGCGGTTCCAGGCCGTCATGATGTTGAAGTGCAATCGCTCGCACAGGCACACAAGGTAAAATCCGGTAATTTCGCATCTACCAATACCACGCTTGGGAGTGGCACCATCACCATCCAGTTCGGGACCTATAGTGGCGGTACGTTTTCACTCAACCCGGACAGGCCAGCCCAATCGATTACCATCGCACCCAATGAATCCTCATTAACGGGTGTACGCAATGCCATCAATCTCGCTGATGCAGGCGTCTCAGCCAGCATTGTAAATGATGGCGCCGGAGATCGTCTGGTTATTGCCTCAAAGCATCCTGGACTCAGTAATGCATTAAAAATCAGTACTGTGGATGATGATAACAATCATACGGATAACGCAGGCTTATCACAGCTGGCTTATGACGCCTCATCAGGCGGCACCATGAATCTAACTGAAACGGTAGCCGCCAAGAACGCAACACTGATAGTCGATGGTATTTCAATTAGCAAAGCATCCAACACAATTAATGATGCCATTGAAGGGATTACATTCAATCTATTAAAGCCCAATACCGGCAATACAACCACCTTGAATATCACGCACGACACAGCAGGCACTCAGGCTGCCGTCTCATCATTTGTCAAGGCTTTTAATGATCTCGACAAAATAATCACGGATCTTTCGAAGTACGATGCGAGCACCAAACGGGCCTCCATATTAACCGGTGATGCGACGGTTCGATCCATCCAATCACAATTGCGTAGTACATTGAATGATCCCTTATCTACGGCTGGCGGCGGCTTAACCCTGCTATCGGAAATTGGCGTCAGCTTTCAAAATAACGGCACACTGAAACTAGATTCAGATAAACTAAAAACCGTTCTCAAGGACTCAACCAAAGACATCTCTACCTTGTTTGCCTCAATGGGTAAACCCAGTGACAGTCTCGTTTCATTTGTCAGTGCCACTCCCGATACAAAAAATGGACGCTATGCCCTCAATGTGAGCCAAATGGCCACACAAGGCGCCGCCGTTGGCAGCACCCCCGCAGCACTCACGATCAATGCCGGCAGCAATGACACATTAGACCTTACCCTTGATAATGTCGAAGCCAGTATAACGCTGGCGGCCGGCACCTACAGTGCAACCACTTTAGCTGCCGAAATCCAATCAAAAATTAATGGCCATTCAGCACTGTCCGCCGCAGGCAATAATGTAACCGTTACACAATCTGCCGGCGTATTAAGCATTACCTCCAATCGTTATGGCTCCGCCTCGATCGTGACGATTACAGGCGGAACAGGCCAATCGGATTTATTTGGCACACCCACTGAGACCCATGGCCTGGATATCGCAGGCACACTTGGAAACACGGCTGCAACAGGATCGGGCCAGGTGCTCACAGGCGCAGGCAACAGCAGCGGTCTGGTGCTCGAAATAAAAGCGGGAACAGCCGGCGCACGTGGCACGGTCGATTTTTCACATGGTTTTGCTTCCAGGCTCAACAAGCTGGTTGGCAGCCTGCTGGAAAATGACAGTTTGATCGATAGTCGCATGGACGGCATCAATTCTTCAATCAAGGATATCGCCACACGACGGGAATCCTTGAATCAACGATTGAATGGCGTGGAAAAACGAATACGGGCGCAATTCGCCGCCCTGGACACGATGATTAGCAGTATGACTCAAACAAGTAATTTTCTGCAGCAGCAATTGGCAAATCTTCCCAGTATAGGAAACTAGCATCAATACCTGGAAAAACACAAGGAGCAACGGATGTATGCCGCAATGAACAATCCCATCTCTACCTATCAGCGCATTGGCATCGAAACAGGTGTTGAATCGGCTAACCCCCACAAACTGATACTCATGTTATTTGAAGGCGCACAGCAAGCACTGGCAAAAGCCAAAATGCACCTGCAATATAACGAGATCGCCGCCAAGGGCGAAATGCTTTCAAAAGCCATCATGATCATCGATCAGGGCCTCAAGGCGAGTCTGGATATGAGTGCCAGAGGGGATATCGCACCCCAACTACAAGCACTGTATGACTATATGATTCATCGCTTATTACTTGCAAATCTCCGGAATGATCCAGAAATAATCAATGAAGTCAATGAATTATTGTCAGTGCTATGTGATGCATGGAGACTAATTGGTGAATCAGATGCAGCAAAATCAATGTTGGGCAAATAATTCATCTCGAAATCAGGCAGCCAAATAATTACATTAAAAAGGAAGTAAATCATGCTGGACGATACACAGGAAATTACGACCTATGAAGCAATGTTAGTTATCACCAATAAGATGTTAGCCGCTGCTCAGAATAATCAATGGGATAAGTTAGTTGTGTTAGAACAAGAATGCAAGGCGCTCACGGACAAGCTGGTGCAGCATAGCTCCCGGAGCACTCTCAGCCATGAATTGCAGCAAAGAAAAATCCGGATTATCCATCAGGTATTAGCCGACGATGCTCAAATCAGAATGATCACCGAACCATGGATGACAAAACTGCAGAGCATACTCAATACGGCTGGACATAAACGCAATTTACAGCAGGCATACCAGCCCGATCACAATACGTAATACGCGCAATCAGAAAACACGGTGTCATATTACATCTGAACCCATACAAACAACATAAAGATAACTTGTTGTGATTCCAACCATCATCAAAGCCGATTCGATATCGCAATCCTCACCTTCAGACTCGGTTACACCCGTTACCCCTGTTGCCGCAGCTTCCAATGTAAAAAACGCATTATCACACCTCATACCCGGGCAAAAATATCAAGCCCTGATCCAATCCCGTTTGCCCAACAACCATGTCAGGGCTGTCATAGCAAACCAACCGTTACACATGCCCCTCCCTGAAAATATACAACCAGGGGATCAGATAGAACTCATATTCATCTCGCGAGAACCCAGGCTTCAGTTTTTATTACAAAATAATGGACTATCTGATGGGTTAAAGGAATTAAAGCATAACGCATTGATTAGCACTACCGGGCATTTTTTAAGTGCCTTAACCCAGGGCGCGATAAAACCAGGCATACCGCAATCATCAGCGCTTACCACACCCATGCTGTCCAGTCCACCATCAAATAGCCGGGTATTACCCGGATTATTGCAAACAGCGCTCTCTCAAAGTGGATTATTCTACGAATCTCATCAAGCGCAATGGATCGCTGGAAAAAGAACACTGGCGCAGTTACAACAGGAACCGCAAGGTAAACTAACGTTCACAACTATCGATATGCCAACCGCATCTCATTCCATCATACCCGCTGACATACAAAGCATACACCTGGTGCAGCAACAGCTGACCGCACTGGAAACGGGGCATTTAACCTGGCGTGGAGAAGTCTGGCATGAGCAGCCCATGGAATGGGATATCCTGGAACACAAATCTGACGAAAAAAGCGATACAGATAAATTCATTCCGTGGCAGACACAGCTACGGCTGACCCTGCCCCGGCTGGGCGATATTATCGCTACCATCGCATTCAATGCGCAAAGAGAGGTGCATATCAAACTGGATACCACCATAACAGAGACCGCCTGCCTATTAAAAAAAAATCAATCACCACTGACAGCGGCCATGACATCAGCGGGCTTAAAGATTCAAACGGTGGAGGTACAACACCATGCCAGAAAATAAAACTCAGATAACAGCCGTAGCACTGGCTTATCATCATGCTGATACAGCCATACCTAAAGTAGTTGCAAAAGGGCGAGGAATAACCGCACAGGAAATTATTCGACGCGCCCGGGAATCGGATATTTACGTGCATGAATCCGCAGAATTGGTCGCGCTATTAATGCAGGTAAACCTGGATGAACGCATTCCTTCTCAACTCTATATTGCCGTGGCCGAACTGCTGGCCTGGCTTTATTATCTGGAACAAGAAAAAAATCCCGCAAGCCCGTCTGGCAGACAGGGCAATCAATATACTACACAAAGCAGAGCCTCGGAATAATGCCAAAATCTGATGAAAAGCACATAATGCCAGGAATTGCTCATACTTTTGAATCGCCTCGGAAAGAAGATGAGCATAATTTCCGTATTTATTCAGAAGTTGAAATCCTGGCCATTCTAAGCACGATCATGCAAGCAAACACATTGATTACGCTTTACTTTGATAACGCCAGGAGTTTTATTCTCACATCCATTCTCGCAATCAATGTAGAGAATAAAGAAATCATAATGGACTATGGTGTTGACCAAAAGCTGAATCAAGACGTATTGCGCACAAATAAACTGACTTTCATAACATCTCAAAATAGAATCAAGATTGAATTTGCCTGCGATACCATTAGAAAAATACAATTTGGAAATCTTGAAGCGTTTGCCGTCAAGATACCCGAGTTTCTAATGCGCATGCAAAGAAGGAATTATTTTCGTATTACCACCCCGACAACCAAACCATTAAAATGCATGATTCCGCTTCCATCCGGAAACAGTGCCGACATAGCCGAGATCACCTTGCTCGATATCAGCTGTGGCGGCATAGCCGTTATCGATCACCATCCCGTTATCAGCTTTGATCCAGGAAAAATATACAAGCATTGCCAAATCACCTTACCTGGCATTGGCACCGTCAATGTCGCTATCCAGGTAAAAAATACTTATCAGGGCATCTTGCTCAATGGGCTGGCCTGCAAACGTGCCGGCTGCCAGTTCATAGCGTTATCCACCCGCATGCAGGCAATGATTCAACGCTATATCATCAAACAGGAACAAATACAAAGAGCAGCCGAGTAACCAGCTGGAAATTCCAACCTCCACAAACCAGCCTGAACAAAATTTCCCAAAATCTCCAGATTAATCCAATAGATACCCTCTTCCGGATAAACGAAATACAGCGTTGATTCTATATCCTGAGATCTTTGCAAAAGCCCTCGCCAGAAATTTTAGATTATTGATGATAAATAGTCGATTTTTCAACTATTGGATTTTTGCAAAGGTCTCATCTATTTAATTAATGCCAATAGTAACTAAAAAATCCAACAAAATCCACATAGCTGGTTGAGTCATTTTTAGCGATGTTTATTAATTATCGCAACATTATTTAGTATAATGCCGCGTATTACAATCCTCGTTTTTCAGCGCAATGCTGGAAAAATAGATTACTTTATCGTTCTGGAGTCGACTATGTCCCGCAAAAATCAGCATTTATCAGCACAATTCCCTGATCATGACACAAACAACACTCCAGACACGATTCGATCTAGCTCCGATAACATAAAAAAAACCGTCAGATGTTCCCACAGGGAACCACTGCACCAGTTGCCAGAATTAACCACCGGCATGCCCGTTGATAGACCGAAACGTAAAGAAATGGCCTTTATCGATTCGGGGATCAGCGACCACCAAAGCCTCATCGATGGCGTCAGGGCAGGCATTGAAACCCTGCTCCTGGAAAATGGGCACGATGGGATATGGCAGATAACAAAGGCGCTACAACAGCACACCCATCTGGATGCCATCCATATCATCTCACACGGCAATGCCGGCTATCTGGCATTAGGCAACAGTGTGTTATCGATGGATACGCTGGACGAATATCGCCAGGCTCTGTTTTCATGGCAAACGGCATTCAATCCGCACACCGATATCCTCATTTATGGTTGTGAAGTCGGCAAAGGCGCGGCAGGCCAGGCACTGATAACTGAACTGGCAAATTTGACTGGTGCGAATATAGCCGCATCCAACAGCCTGACGGGACAAAATGGCAACTGGCAATTGACCGTCACGACTGGTGACATCACCGCCTCACTCGCTCTCACCGACAGCGCAATCGCGGCCTATCAAGGTACTCTGGCAACCCAGGTAGAAAAATTCGATACCATGCCACCCGGCTTTGGTACTGTGTCTTCTCCTATTCTTCAAACAACATTCACACTCAATGGATTTACCTATACTTTTACAGGAGATGGGGATGGAGGAAAGCTAGGCTGGCTTCCTACTTTCGGAGTTGGCAATTCCGGGCACATTACTCCCGAAAGTGCAATGTTTGGTAATTTAGGCACTACTGAGCGTTACACCATTGCAAAAACCGATGGTACTTCATTTCTCTTTAATAGCCTCGCAATCTATTCGGATTTGGATACCACGACGGTAACCGGCACGCTTAAGGGTAAGTCTGTCGGCTCGGTAACTGTCGGACCAACCACAGGCGCTGCATTTGATATCGCTGCTTTCTCTGGCGGCGCAACCGTCGTGGATTTTCTCGCAATCACTTCGGTAGACTTTGGGTATGGTTTTGACGGATTTGATAATTTCTCCTATGACTTGACAGTTCCCAATGTCGCCCCCACATTATCTATTAATAATACCCCTCTCGCATTTATCGAAGACGCTGGTCCCATTCAGGTAGATGCCACTGCCACATTGACCGATGACGATGGCGATGCCGATTGGAATGGGGGCACCTTAGTTGCACAAATCACGGTCAACCACGCAGCAACAGATCGTCTGCGCATCATCGACAATATAGTAGGAACAATTGGAACCGACGGCACCGAGCTTAAAAATGGCGCAACAACGATTGGCAGCCTAAGTGCAACCGATGGCGAAATATCGGATGGAGACGCTCTCACCATCACTTTCAACGCCAACGCGACCAATGCACTGGTTCAACAGGTGATGCGTTCCATTCATTTTGAAAACCTATCAGACGATCCAAGCACAACCGTTCGGACAGTCACTTTTACCGCTACAGATAAAAATGCAAACACTGTCAGTGCCATACGTACCGTTACAATCAGCCCTGTCAACGATCAGCCAACCTTAACTGCCACAGGAAACAACCCGGATTTTATCGCAGGCGGCGCAGCGGTCGATCTATTCAGCTCGGTCAGCGTCGACACGCAAGAAGCCGGACAAACGCTGGAACAACTGATCATCCAGATAGCCAATGTATCAGATGGCGCAGGCGCCAACGAATTTTTATCCATTGATGGTCAGAATATCGCACTTAACGATAATTCAGGGACCACTACCGCCAGCAACATTGCTTATAGCGTAGGATTAGTGGGCAGCACCGCAACCATCACGCTGACCAAAGCAGGCATGAGTGAAGGCATGGTTGAGAGCCTGATTGATGCCTTCGCCTACAGCAATACGGCGGCCTCACCCAGCACCGCTAATCGGGTAGTCACAATCACCAGCCTGAAAGATAATGGCGGGACAGAAAATGGGGGCCAGGATACGAGCACCCTGAGCGTAAGTACCTCGATCACCATATCCAGCCGCCCCAAAATCACCGATGCAACCTATGACGCCACTAGCGGCACGCTGATCGTCACCGGCACCAACATCCAGGCCAATGACAGCGGGATGGATATCGATGTATCCAGGCTCACCTTCACGGGTGAAGGCGGGGCCACGGTTACGTTAACCGATTCACTCGATGTGAACCGCGACTCGGCCAGCCAGTTTACCGTGA
>CBDUPR010000030.1:0-35815 GCA_965369175.1 uncultured Nitrosomonas sp. | reverse complement strand
GAATTAGCTGCTTTTGTATTTTACAGTGTCATTGTCGGCTCTGCCGTAGCCTCCATTTCAGAGGTGGTTGGCGAATTACAGCGGGCTACAGGTGCCGCTGAGCGCACCATGGAATTATTAAATGCGCCCAACCAGATACAATCTCCCCTTCACATACATCCGCTACCGCCTATAACAGGCAATATCAAAATCGAACAACTTTGTTTTGCTTACCCGTCTCGTCCTGATGTATTAGCCATCAACCATTTGACATTAAATATTCGGGCAGGAGAAACCTTAGCATTAGTTGGTCCTTCAGGTGCAGGCAAGTCAACATTATTCGATTTATTATTACGCTTCTTCGATTGCCAATCCGGTTCCATCAAACTGGAAGAAATTAATATTCAACAACTCGATTTATTTGCCTTGAGACGCTGTTTCGCTCTCGTCTCTCAAAATCCAGTCTTATTTTATGGCACCATTAGTGATAATATTCGATATGCACGACCCGATGCGCTTGATGCAGATGTTGAAGCAGCCGCTAAAGCAGCATACGCACATGAATTTATCTGTAAATTACCACATGCCTATCAGACACATCTGGGTGATGCCGGGCTCGGTTTATCTGGCGGTCAAAAGCAGCGCCTGGCAATAGCACGGGCAATATTAGCCGATACACCTATTTTATTGCTGGATGAGGCCACCAGTGCATTAGATTCACAAAGTGAATTCTGGGTACAGCAAGCGCTGGCAAAATTAATGGTCAATCGCACTACATTGGTTATCGCACATCGTCTGGCTACCGTAAAGTCAGCTGATCGAATTGCTGTGCTTGATCAAGGACGTTTGGAAGCACTGGGCACGCACACCGAGTTGATGAAGTCCAGTAAACTATATTCTCACTTGGCCACGTTACAGTTCCAGTCGACTCAGCCACTGTAAATTTCCTACTGGCATCCTTTTATCCTGTCCGCATATCGATATACAATGATCTATTGATCAGTGCTACGACCTAATTGCATATGCGTGTACCGAGCTACGATCGACAAGGTATTACAGGCTGCCCGCATCCCTGTCGCTAACTGAAATAAGATATGCAGACTCACTGATCGCTTCCATAACAACTTTAGCAAATCAAATAAGTTCACACTGCCATCCGGGTATACGGCATCGCTCAATGCAGGCGGTGGCGAAAATTCAATGGAATCAATAATGGCACGAATGGCCAGGAATGGCATATCCGCATTTGCTGCGATCTCCGCAATTGCGCCACTCTCCATATCGACTGCACAGGCGCCAGTAGCCGTTGCCAATTCGCGCTTTTCCGCTTCCGAAGTTAACGTCACAGGGCTTGTCGCTAATATGCCATTTGCAATCGATAAATGAGACGGTAACAGCAGCTGTAGTCGATCACGCCAATCCAGTGCTACCGGATAAATTTTTCCAGCGTGTATTGCCTCAGGTAGCACTAAATCACCCGGGCGCAAATTCGAATCCAGCGCACCAGCAACACCAAAGCTGATCAAAGCAGTCGCACCATTTGCCTGCAACCCCTTCGCGGCCGCCCGTGCCGCATGATCCCCCATCCCACAAAGCCATACCAGGGTATCGTTCCCCAGACAGGCTATTTCATTGTAAGGCAGGCGAGCAGAAGTCAGACAATTTGCCTCTGCCTTCAGTGCTATAACGATACCCACGACGCTCACGCAGTGTGCTCTCTGAGCAATACACGATATCGTGCTAAAGCCCATAATGGAAAATATTTTGAGTATCCATGATACTTCAAATAGAAAACACGTGGAAAACCCGGTGCCGTAAACCAGGGCTCCTCCCACAAACCGTCACTGGATTGACTGCGTAACAAATAATTAATGCCATTTCGTACGGGCTGACTATCCACCTCTCCCGCAGCCATCAAGCCAAGCAACGCCCAGGCAGTCTGAAAAGAAGTACTCGTTTCAAACTGACCCGCCTGTGCCGGCTTAAAATAAGTATCATTACTTTCTCCCCATCCGCCATCTTCACGTTGCACGGATATCAGCCATTGCACTGCACGACGAATGGCAATATGCTCTGTATCCAATTTTGCCAGTCGGAAAGCTTCTAATACTGACCAGGTACCATAAATGTAATTAGTGCCCCAACGCCCAAACCAAGCACCATTCGACTCCTGTTCCCGAAATAAAAATGCCATACCGCTTTGCACCGCATCCTGATGACGAGATTCACCATATTTAGCCAGCAGACCAACACAGCGCGCCGTCACATCGCTGGTAGGCGGATCAATTAACGCACCATGATCCGCAAAAGGAATTTCATTAAGATAGTGGCAGGTGTTATCTATGTCAAAAGCTGCGAAACCACCATCGCTGGACTGCATGCCGGCAAGCCAGTTTGCCGCGCGCGCCAGGCTCTGATGATGCATAGAAAAATCCCCCTGATGCAATGCCCAAGCTACTGCGGCGGTATCATCAAGATCTGGATAATGCGGATTAGCGTATTGAAATGCCCAGCCGCCACCTAACAATTGGGGACAACTGTCACGCCAGTCTCCCGGCTCATCCAGGATCTGTTGCATTACCAGCCAATCAAGCGCCTTTCGAACCGGTTGTTGATCGATACTCTGATCTTCCTGTAATGCAAGACAGGTCAGCACAGTATCCCATACAGGCGACGTACAGGGCTGACACCAGATATGTTCGCCTTCATCTACCAGTAATCCTTGTAATGCCTTTCGACATTGCTCTCGATAAGGGTGATCATAAGCGTATCCCAGTAATGCCAGCGCTTCATGCGCATTCACCATGGCAGGAAAAATCGCCCCCAGACCACACTCACCATTAAGGCGTTCAATTATCCAGCGTTCGGCGCGACGCACCGCAAAGCGACGTAAAGATTGAGGAAAAAGTGGCTCCAGTCGTGAGATAACCCTTTCTATCAACATGAATAAGCGGTTAAGGCGGCTCAGCGCCGGTGGAAAATAATGCTGTTCATCCTCTGGCGCTACGGTAAATAATTCGCGAATCTGTACCCGGCGCGGATTAGCAGCACGTGCTTTCAAAGTACATAAAATCGATAATGGCACCATGACAGCACGCGACCAGTACGAGACTTTACTCAAATGAAAGGGAAACCAGCGGGGCAGCAAAATCAATTCTGCCGGAACAACAGGTATACCTCTCCACGGTATCTGATCATACATAGCAAGCACTATTCTTGTAAAAACATTGGCACGTGCAGCGCCTCCTTGTTCCAGTACTACTGCGCGCGCACGCGCCATATGTGCTGCATCCGGCGAATCACCAGCCAGCTTAAGCGCATAATAGGCTTTGACCGTACAGCTCAAATCTAAGTGTCCACCATAATAAAGTGGCCAACCGCCATGTTTCAGATCTTGTTGAGCGCGGATAAATCGCGCGAGTTTAATCTCCAGATCAACGTCCACTTCATCCATAAAATGCATCATTAATATATATTCAGCAGGAATTGTGCAATCTGCCTCGAGCGGAAAACACCAATGGCCATCTTTATGCTGCAAAGAAAGTACAGTCTCACGTGCCGCAGTAAATTTCTTTTCCAGCTCTGTTGCGTTAATTACATCTTGATTCAAACCAGGGGTTGCTGGAGAAAAAGTGACTTCATTCGTACGCATAAAATTAATGTGTTGCCGCAACAGCTTAGATATTCTATGAAACACTTTCATTTATTTTCTTCCCCACCATATTCTGTTACAAAATTTTTTGCCAATGAGCACAAGTTCAACGATCAGATTAAAATTAGACCTACACGTATTTTAGCTATTACATAAAAACTCCTTGAAACAAGCTTTTTAAGCAAATTTCAATCTGATACTTCATCTATAAAATTACTCTGCAACAGATTATCCTGAAATAGTTCATTATAAATTTCAAGTGGAGGACTACCATCATGGATCAGATATTCACGTTGCTGCATCGAAGCCTCTCGCACAAACAGGTAAGGATCCAGTGCAGCTTGATCACGAATACGCATAGGACCCGACAAACGTGCGCGCTTATCAATAGCACCCAAGACGGTTAAGGGGGCAAGAACGGTAACGCCCACCATATAGCCTGCATAAAAAAGAACATTCGTAGCGATACTGACGGGAATATCGGATACATCACGTTCATTATTTGGGCCCAGCATTGGGATAAATAAATAGGACCCGGCATCAACACCCCATACACCCAATGTCTGGCCAAAATCTTCATCATTTTCTGCAAGACCCATATGTGTCGCCATATCGAAAAGTCCAAATAAACCAATAGTCGAATTAACAATAAACCGAAGGCCATCCTCAAAGCCCTGGCGAATTTTACCTTGCAGGAAAGCATTCAGAACGACGCCCGGATAGGACAGATTATCGTAGAAATTCCCTACCGAACGCTGTGCCGCATCGGGTACATATTCCGTATAAACATTGACTACCGGCTCCAAGAAAATTCGATCAATACTATCGGTAAAATCATAGGAGAGGCGATTGATATTTTCGTACGGATCCGCCAAAGCCATATCATCACCACTGTTAACCTTAGGTGCTGTAGCACAGCCCGTCAACATCATGATGAAAGAAAATAATATTATTATAATCAGACGATTACAACTTATCCTTAAATACATGCGTTCCAATCTTATATTAATCTCATTCATTTACCAATCCAGTCCTTTTACTGCCCGTTTGGCATACAGTAAACAGAGCGTATGTTCTATTTTCCCACGCCTATTTGCTGTAATAGAGGTAAGTTTCGTGTTATTAATTTCTCGTGAGCCAGCCATTCGATTTCATCAGTTAATGCCTGACGTAGCGAACTTTGAGGTAATCCCAGCTCATCAACAGCGCGACTGCTATCAAAAAACATAGGGTAGCGTGCTAATCGTACACCGGTTAGAGATGCTCTAGGTGAACGATGAGTCACATGATCCGCTATAAACTCGGATAATGCAGCCGCAGTGAGCGCTATCCAATAGGGAACCTGTACTTTAGGCATCACCAGTCCGGTAATTTCCTCAATTAGGCGCAATAGCTCACCTAATGCCAGATTCTCATTACCTAAGATATATCGCTCACCAGGACACCCATGTTCAGCAGCCAATATATGTCCTCTTGCCACATCGCGCACATCCACCAGGTTAAATCCACAATTAAGATAAACCGGTGTTTTAATATTCAGGAAGTCCAGGATCATCCGTGTCGGTGGCGTAATCAAACGATCTCCTGGGCCAATAGGCAACGTGGGCGCGACAATGACAATTGGCAAGCCATCATGCGCGGCCTGAAAAGCAGCCTGCTCAGCAAGGAATTTTGAACGACAGTATGGACCCGGCATTTCATTAAGGACACGTTGCACGCTTGCGCCTACGGGCATGTCATCACGAAGTGTATTACCCGTCAGGATTGATTCTGTGGAAGTGTACACCACCACCTCAAGATCTTGCCTGGCAACTTCCGCAAGGACGGTACAAGTTCCTTCAAAATTGATACGCTGAAATTCACGCTTATCATGCGCCCATAAATTCGGATTACCCGCCAAATGATAGAGGCGCTGCACGCCTTTAAGCGCCCGACGCACTATATCCGCATCACAGACTGAACCACGCACAATTTCTACCGATGCTGGCAAGGGGACATCAGGCAGATCCAGCACTCTTACTGTATCGCCCTGCTCTAGTAATTGTTGCACTAGATGCGAACCAATAAAACCACCACCACCCGTAACCAGCGACCGTTTGTTACTCAAATCAACTACTCCTTATACAGACACAAAAAAATCTCACGTTACAATCGCAGTCTCTGTATGAAAAACAAATTATTGGAAAGAAAAACAATCCGCCTAAACATCTTTCCTAAAGCCGAACAGTATGAATAATGATCACATCGTGCTCAATCCCATATGAGCAACCAAAACAAATCTGCCTGCATTGAATAGTCATTTATACCGATGGCATTTCAATTTTGTCGTTCGCCATGTACGATTTCGACCAATTTTAAAGCCTGTAACTCCATTTCCACCACTAACGCATCAACCTTAGCGCGGAAATGACGATAAAAAATCATACTGGGGATGGCCACCAAGATACCAAAAGCGGCATTATACAATGCAATGGAAATACCATAAGCAAGCTGGGCGGGATTACCGCCTGCTGGAGAATTAGAGCCGAAAATCTCGATCATACCAACCAGGGTTCCCAGTAAGCCCAGTAATGGGCTCAGGGAAGCAATAGTCCCCAGCGTTGTAAGATAACGATCCAGATCATGCGCAACCACGCGGCCCGATTCTTCGATGGATTCTTTCATAATCTCACGTGTGCTTTTGACATTCTTAAGTCCTGCCGCAAGAATCTGTCCCAATGGCGAATGTTTTTGCAACCGCATAATCATATCAGCACTGACACCGTTTCTATTATACTCGTTCAGCACTCTGGGCAACAATTCTCTAGGAGAAACAATGCGAATACGCAAAGTCCACATACGCTCCCCAATAATACCAACTGCAATAATAGAAGCAAAAATTATTGGCCAAATTGGCCAGCCCGCTGCTTGAATTAAAGATAGCACGTAATAATCTCCTCAGTAACCCGATCCGAATATTCTCTGTTCATTGATATCGCTTCTATACAGAATAGGTGCGTAATGTATCTCGCTGGCGTATTTTCAGCAAGAAAACAGTCATGCTTTCTTATCGACAATGCCTGTAGACAGGCCACAAATACGATCACCAGATTACCTGTTCATAGCAGCAATTTCTGAATAAACCCATTTTCAATATTCAGTTTATTACATATAAAACGGATAGCTAGAGAAACAGTGTACGCACCGCTATAATGAAAACAATTACTTAATTTCGGAATTCATGCGGATTATTGTAAGATATCAGTATGAATTCCTCCCTGACGCCTCACATTTCTCCTGCAGTATTCAGCGTAAGTGACTTGAATTATAACGCTAAGCTCTTGTTAGAGCAGGCCATGCCGCTGCTTTGGGTCAGAGGTGAAATTTCTAATCTCAAATGCTATCGTTCAGGTCACTGGTATTTTTCTCTCAAGGACACCCATGCTCAAGTCCGCTGTATCATGTTTCATCATAAAAACCAATATCTGGATTGGCAACCCACCGATGGTTCACAAGTAGAGGTACGTGCACTGGTCACCCTCTATGAGTCACGAGGTGATTTCCAGCTCAATGTTGAAACTATTCGTCGCGCCGGATTGGGGGAACTCTATGAAGCATACGAGCAGCTCAAAACCCGGTTGGGGAAAGCCGGATTATTTGATCCTGCAAACAAGAAACCTTTACCATCTTTTCCAAAACAGATTGGCGTTATTACTTCCCCCGACACAGCGGCACTGCATGATATATTAGTTATATTAAAACATCGCATGCCTGCCTTACCCGTAATCATTTATCCTGCATCTGTACAAGGTGAGAATGCTGCGAAAAAAATTGCCACATCTATTCAAATCGCTTCAAAACGTGCTGAATGTGACATCTTAATTCTTTGTCGAGGCGGCGGCAGTATCGAGGATTTATGGGCATTTAATGAGGAAATCGTAGCGCGGGCAATCGCAAATTGCCCAATTCCAATCATCACGGGTATCGGCCATGAAACAGATTTCACCATCGCAGACTTTACCGCCGATATCCGCGCACCCACACCAACCGGCGCAGCACAGCTCGCCTGCCCAGATCGTAAGGAATTGCTGCACCATCTCACTGCCCGGTATCATCACATACAACGTGTAATGCAGCATTACATTGAACGTCGAATGCAGCATATCGATACACAAACGCATCGATTACTTCATCCCGGCAAACACATCCATCATCAATTCATTTACCTGCAACATTTACACGATAAATTGGTCTATATCTGGTCTCATCAAATTGAAAAAGCATATTGGAAATGGAGTAAACTCAATCACCGCATTTCCAGTGCAAGTCCCAACACTACGCGACTAATTGAACAGCAATCTGATCTGGCGCTACGCTTAAGCCGTGCCATTTCTTGTCGCATCGACACTTTAGCATCTAATTTGCAAAACCAAAAAATACAATTGACTCATCTTAATCCACAATCCGTATTAGCACGCGGCTATAGTATTACTTACACAAAAAACAATACCATAATATGCGACAGTGAGCAGGTTGGCATCAACGATAATATTCAGATTATATTTGCAGAAGGATGGTGCAATGCTAAGGTAGTAAAGAAATCCTGATTAGATACATCAGGAATATTATAATAGGAAAGTGATATAATTTAGCCAGATATTATGAGGTTAAGAATACAGAGTATCGAAGTTTTGTCGCTCTGGCACCTTGTCAACACAACACAGGATTGTGCAATCGGATTACAACTAAAAAAATTTAACGTAATCGACAAGAAGCTTAAGTATACTCATATCCTTGTAATACTTTTCTGGAAGCTGTATCAATCGATGAATTTTAACTGATGTTGGTATACCTACAATCCAGCAAGAAGAATCATCGTAATTAGTAACATAAGAAAGAATAAGTTTTTCTTACCTCAGCAAGGAAATACCGTCAATGTCAAAAATTTTTCTTACGCTTGGTGCCGTCAATGCATTCTTATGTATTGCATTAGGTGCTTTCGGTGCACACAGTCTAAAGCAAACATTAACCGCTAATATGCTCGCTGCATATCTAACCGGCGTGCAATATCACTTCTATCACGCAATAGGCCTTATGCTGGTTGGTTTAATGCTGTTGCATTTCCCCCAATCCCGATTAATGGCAATATCTGGCTGGCTAATGTTGACTGGCATTATTCTGTTCAGTGTCAGTCTCTATCTATTGAGCCTGACAGGAATACGTGGTCTTGGCATGATTACACCGTTTGGTGGCATCACATTTTTATCCGCATGGGCATTATTTGCTTATGCCGCCTGGAAAGAACAGTAAGCAGTAAAATCCACTGCAAAATTATTTCATTATAAAAACAGATTGAACACTCAACCACTTCATTTTTTTGCGCCCTGTCCGCGCGGCCTTGAATCCATACTGGCTACTGAACTAGTGCAACTAGGAGCATCATGCGTACGGGTGCATAATGGGGGCGTACAATTCCAGGGTGACTGGCGCACCTGTTATCGCACTAATTTAGAAAGCCGGATAGCAAGCCGTATTTTATGGCGCATTGCTCATCAGCCCTATAGCCATGAGAATGATATTTACAATGCAACTTATGCATTACCATGGGATACATGGTTTACACCCTCATGCACTATTCGGGTTAATCTGGCCGCAATTAAATGCCCATTACGCAGCTTAGACTACATTACGCTTAAAATTAAAGATGCTGTTTGTGATCAATTCCGTCATAGTACGGGCGAACGTCCTAGCGTAAACACGGTACAGCCCGATATCCGTATTCATGGCTTTCTCGATGCGCAACAATTCACTTTGTATCTTGACACTTCAGGTGAAGCATTATTCAAACGAGGTCTTAGAAAGGTTGCAGGAGAAGCACCGCTACGCGAAAACCTAGCAGCCGGTATCCTGCGTTTGTCAAATTGGCAACCTGGAACAGCCTTGCTTGACCCAATGTGTGGTAGTGGCACATTCTTGCTGGAAGCTGCTCAAATAGCATTAAACATAGCGCCGGGATCAAAACGTCATTTTGCTTTTGAAAAATTTATACATTTTGATTCTGTGTTGTGGCACCAATTAAAAGCAGTCGCCATAGCTGCACAGTTATCTTCCACATCACAACAGCTATACGGTAATGATTTGTATGGGTCTGCTTTGACAGATGCCCGTACGAATCTACAGGCAGCAGATTTAACTGATGTCGTAACCTTAAAACAAGCAAATATACTCGAAATTTCCCCTCCAGCAGAAAATGGAATACTGATCACTAATCCGCCTTATGGCGTTCGTATTGGTGAGCAACAGACACTGGCTGATTTTTATCCACAACTAGGAGATACATTGAAAAAAAGGTTCAATGGCTGGACTGTCTATATTCTCTCGGCTGATCCTGCCTTACCTAAATCAATACGCCTAAGCCCATCGCGGCGCATACCGTTATTTAATGGTGCATTAGAATGTCGCCTGCTTGAATACAAAATGATCTCCGGTGGCATGAGAAAAACCAAGAAGATAGAGAACTCACTACCGTTATCTAACTCAGAATTGAATTGAACCCAGCCTCCAAATTAAGCTGAATCGGCGACCAATCAAAATGAAGATAATCTTTTTATCGATCTTTCTGAGTTGCGTAGGCCTCATTAGCTACGCACAATATCTACAATATATTGATAATTTATTACCCTGCCCGCTTTGTGTCGTACAGCGCATCGCATATTGGGCACTAGGTCTTATTGCATTAACGGCATTTTTTCATCATCCACATATCGTAGGCCGTCGACTATACGGTGGCTTAATGACTATTTTATCCTTAATCGGTGCAGGCATTGCGCTACGCCAATCCTGGCTGATTCGTTATCCGGAGACATTTACGTGCAGCATTAGTCCAGAGGAAACATTTCTCAATGCATTACCCATTGCTCAATGGTGGCCTGGTATGTTTGAAGCGAATGGAGACTGTGCCGATGTAAGTTGGGATTTCTTGTCACTGACTGTCTCAGATTGGTCATTTGTGGCTTTTATTATTCTTAGCCTATTATCCGTTTATACTCTGTTGGCTAAAAAATAGAAACACCAAAATACCAATTAGACCTGGACCATTATGATCTAGCGCCAGGTTGATGTGGCATCCATCTACAACTTTCTCAAAGGTTGCTTAGCGTGCAGCTGCTTTAGTCGTTCGCGGGCAATATGAGTATAAATCTGTGTAGTAGAGATATCCGCATGCCCCAGTAATAATTGCACCACACGTAAATCGATACCATGATTCAGTAAGTGAGTAGCAAATGCATGCCGTAATGTATAGGGCGACAGCGGCTTATCGATACCGACCTGTTTCGCATGACGCTTAATAAGATACCAGAATGCCTGTCGCGTCATTCCCGCCCCGCGCATTGTAGTAAATAGCGTGTCTGTTACCTTTCCGTCCAGAAGAATAGGTCGAGCCTGTTGAGTATAATGATTCAGCCACTCTAACGACTCCTTTCCCAAGGGCGCTAGACGTTCATTACTCCCCTTCCCTATTATACGTATCACGCCCAGATCCAGGTTTACTTGTGAACTTTTTAGATTAACTAATTCAGATACGCGTAATCCGCTGGCATATAACACTTCCAGCATCGCACGATCACGTAAGCCCAATGGCTGCTTGACATCAGGAGCACTCAGTAATTTTTCTACATCTGCCTCTGTCAGACTTCCTGGAAGATTACGTGACAGTTTTGGTGTTTCAATATTAAGACAGGGGTCGGTCTGAATCCTGCCCTCGCGCAATAAGAAACGATAGAATCGTTTCAAACTCGACAACTCACGACTGGTCGTACTCGCCTTCATTTTGATTGAGCCCCTGAAAGCGAGGAATTCAAGTAGGTCAGTATGCGTTGCTTCTGTCAATGATCTGTTATCCTGATTTTGTTCTCCTAGCCATTCGGAAAATAACCGCAAATCATTACGATAACTTTGTAATGTATTGCGTGACAAGCCATCTTCTAACCATAGCGCATCAGAAAATTCATCCAATAACCCTGCATTCAATTCAAGTGCGCTCATGGTGCAATAGCCAACGCTTGATATCTAAGGGGTACCCATCACTTGCATTCATAAAGCCTCCTAATCCACCATTTTTTGCGATAACACGGTGACACGGTACGATAATAGGAATTCTGTTAGCACCACATGCCCGACCTACTGCCCTTGGAGCAGAATGTAATTGTGTAGCAATATCGCCGTAACAACGGGTTTCACCACAAGGAATACTCTGGATCGCCTGCCACACGCGGCGCTGGTGCACCGTTCCACTAATATGTAGTGACAAGTCAAATACAAAATTAGAATGAATTAAGTACGCCTGCAGCTGTTTATAAACTTCTTTAGCAAGCGAATCCCGAGGTAACAAAGGAGGCGTATCGAGCGGCAAATATTCAATATCAGTGAGCCAGTCTTCTTCTGTGCGAATACCTAATACTGCAAACGGGGCTGCTAGTTTTGCCTGAAAAGGTTTAGTTGCATTGGCTACAGAAATATCTCTAGATTTACTCACAGTTCACTTAACCAACCCTTTGCCTTACTAAAACAAAGATTATTGAAATAAATACCATCACCATTACAAATATGAGACCTAGAAACTTAATGAAAGTTTCAAATAAGACCTATCTGTTTCCCTCAAATTTAAAAACAATTTATTTCATTTTCCATATAACGAAGTCGATAACAGTAGATCATTCAATCTCTTAACAAATGCAGCAGGATCATTAGGCTGGCCACCCTCAGCAAGTAATGCCTGATCAAACAAAATATGACTCCAATCATCAAAATGACTTTCTTCAGTTTTTAGCCGTTGAACCATCGGATGGCGCGGATTTATTTCAAGAATGGGTTTAGCATGGTTCACTTTTTGTCCCGCTGACTTAAGCAAACGTTCCAGATTACCACTCATATCATGCGTATCTGCAACCAAGCAGGCAGGAGATTCAGTTAAACGCAACGTAACGCGTACATCTTTTACCTGCTCATCCAACACGTTTTTCATTCTTTCGGTAAGATCTCGATATTCGTCCGTTTCCTTTTCACGCTCTTGTTTTTCCACTTCATCTTCAAGATCACCCAGATCAAGACTGCCTTTGGCTACTGATTGTAATGATTTACCCTCAAATTGAGTTAGATTCGTTACTAACCACTCATCCACACGTTCGCATAACAGCAATACTTCAATACCCTTTTTACGAAAAACTTCGAGATGTGGGCTGCTTTTTGCTGCCTTGAGGTTATCTGCAGTTACGTAATAAATTTTTTCCTGCCCGGCTTTCATCCGGCCTATATAGTCATTCAGCGATACCACTGGCTCATCGGCTACCTCACTGTGGGTGGAAATAAATCTTAGTAATTTAGCAATGCGCTCTCGGTTGCTATAATCTTCTCCTACGCCTTCTTTTAAAACCTGCCCGAATTCTCGATAAAAAGTTTTAAATTTCTCTTTACCCGCCTCTTCCTCACTATTGGATAACTCTTCTATCAAGCCTAATACCTTCTTGACTGCGCCCGCTCTGATCGTTTCAATATCCTTAGACTCTTGTAATATTTCACGCGACACATTCAATGGCAAATTATTGGAATCAATTATGCCACGTACAAAACGCAGGTAATTCGGCAGTAATTTTTCTGCGTCATCCATGATAAACACACGCTGCACGTATAATTTGACACCATGGCGATGTTCGCGATCAAACATATCAAATGGCGCACGTGATGGAATATAGAGTAACTGGATATACTCTTGTTTTCCCTCTACCCGCGCATGAACATAAGCCAGCGGCGGCTCGAAATCATGCCCCACATGTTTATAAAACTCGTTGTATTGTTCAGGCGTAATCTCGCTCTTGGCACGTGTCCACAACGCGCTCGCCTGATTAATGGTTTCATCCTCATCCGTAATATTATTTTTATTATCTTCTTGTGACCATTCTTCCTTTTTCATCACAATCGGCAATGTGATGTGATCCGAGTATTTCCGGATAATACCGCGTAATCGATGGCCATTTAGAAGCTCATCTTCATCTTCGCGTAAATGAAGAATGATTTCGGTACCCCGCATTTCCTTCTCTACCGTCTCTAATGTATATTCCCCTTCACCGCTTGATTCCCAGCGTACGCCATGTTCAACTGTCAATCCGGCTCGCCGTGTAATTAAGGTCACTTTATCGGCAACAATAAAAGCGGAATAAAATCCAACACCAAATTGACCAATCAAGTGAGAGTCTTTTGCCTGATCACCTGTCAATGAGCTAAAGAACTCACGGGTACCTGACTTAGCAATTGTACCAATATGATCAATGACCTCTTGTCTGGACATACCAATACCATTATCTGCAATGGTAATTGTGCGATCATCGGCATTATAACTAACACGAATTTTAAGTTCCGAATCTGATTCGTATAATGCTGAATCTGTCAGTCCTTCAAAACGTAATTTATCTGCAGCATCCGAAGCATTAGAAATCAGTTCACGCAAAAATATTTCCTTGTTACTATACAAGGAATGAATCATTAACTTTAGAAGTTGTTTGGCTTCAGCCTGGAAACTCATGTGTTCTTTGGTTGTTTCAGCTTGCACGGTTCTCTCCTTAAAAAAAACAGATACTAACATGAAGGCAAACTAGAGAAATTCAAGTACACGTATAGAAAGTATCTCACCAGTGTAGAAAATAATTTCCAATCTATGTTTTCTTTTGTATATCTGTTTATATTGTTTATTAATGTTTTTTTAATCTCTTTATCAATGATAAATTTAAATTACTTCTCATATATTCTTATACTTATATTAAGCCAAAGTTTGCCGGTTATTGCACAAAACTCAATATTGCCTCTTGATAAAATCAAGCTTCCACCTGGCTTTTCTATTAGTTTATGGGCAACCGTGCCCGATGTGCATGCCCTTACGCTTGGTCACAAAGGCACCGTCTTCGCTGGATCAAAAACCTCAGGAAAGGTTTATGCAATAACAACAGACAATGACGTACAACAAGTCAAAACCATTGCACAAGGTCTTAAAATGCCAACAGGGGTTGCTTTCAGGAATGGCGCACTTTACGTCTCAACGATCAACCGTATCCTGCGTTTTAATAATATTGAAGAGAATCTTGATCAGCCCCCTCAACCCATATTCATCAATCATGATTTTCCCACAGAGAGATTTCAGGGATGGAAATTTATTGCTTTCGGGCCTGATGATTTACTTTATGTATCGGTGGGTGCACCCTGTAATATCTGCCAACCTGATCCCAATCAATTTGCACTGATTTCACGCATCAATCCAGATGGCGACAACTATGAAGTTTACGCTCAGGGCATTCGACACTCTCTTGGATTTGATTGGCACCCAGAAACAAAAGCATTATGGTTTACAGATATTGGGCGCGATTGGATGGGAGATGATCTACCCGCCGATGAGCTTAATGTTGCGCCAGAACAAGGCATGCATTTTGGTTTCCCTTATTGCCATGCAAATGATGTATTAGATCCAAAATTTGGTGCAAAACGCGATTGCAGTCAATCCACTTCACCTGCTATCGAATTGGATGCCCATGTCGTTCCACAGGGTATGCGATTTTACACAGGCGATATGTTTCCAGCAGAATATCGCAACCAGATTTTAGTCGCCCAGCATGGCTCCTGGAATCGTCGTACACAAAGAGGCTTTCAACTGGAACTAGTACGTATACAGGATAATAAAGCAATTCAACGCGAAACATTTGCTGAAGGCTGGTTGCAAGATGGTAAAGCCTGGGGGAAACCCGTTGACGTATTAGTCATGCCGGATGGAGCATTACTCGTATCGGATGATTTTGCAGGCGTTATTTATCGAATCAGCTATACACAGCCTTAGTCGACTTTATCCTAGAAAAAGGAATATACTTTTTCTAGGATAAATCATTGCGATTGAAATCAGACGCACCTAGCGATACTACTTTATTCACTATTAGTTACGAGAAGGATTATTCCTGTTACATTGAGTTCTGGATAGCATATAGACTTAAAGCCATCAATACCTGAGGAAATAATCCAAATACAAGAACAGCTAATCCATTAACACTAATCAGTATTTTTACATCAGCCTTAGGCAAAATAGGTTCACTATTATCAGGTTCATCAAAATACATAAATTTAACAATCCGTAGATAATAGAACGCACCAATCAAAGATAGTAATACAGCAATAACTGCCAACCAGATATATCCCGCATTTAACACCGCCTGTAATACAGCAAATTTGGCATAAAAGCCAATCATGGGAGGGATCCCCGCCAGCGAAAACATCAATAATAGCGTAATAAACGCATACCAGGGATTTCTTTTATTAAGGCCTTTAAAGTCACTGATATCGTCAGCTTCGAAACCATCCCGCGATAAAAGCATAATGATTGCAAATGTACCCAGCGTCATCAATACATAGGCCATAACATAGAATAAAGCAGAGCTGTACCCATTCCAATCTGCACTAATAAAACCGAGCAGTAAAAATCCCATATGAGAAATTGTAGAATACGCCAGCATGCGTTTTATATTCGTCTGAGCAATCGCCGCAATATTACCCACTGCCATAGACATCACAGCTAATATTACAAACATTCCCTGCCAATCAGCGACCATTTCGCCCATGCCTTCAACCAGCAAACGCATTACAAAACCAAATGCCGCCAGCTTAGGAGCAGAACCAATAAATAATGTTACGGCAGTTGGTGCACCTTGGTACACATCGGGTGCCCACATATGAAAAGGTGCCGCACTCAGCTTGAAACTGATACCTGCAACAATAAAAACCAAACCAATAACCAAAACTTCCTGACTAATGACACCGTCTCTGATTATCTCGGATATATTGCTAATATGTAGCGTGCCGGTAGCGCCGTAAACCATGGACATACCATAAAGCAAAAATCCGGAAGCCAATGCCCCTAACACGAAGAATTTCATAGCCGCTTCGGTCGCAACGAAGGAATTACGCCGTAAAGCTACCATCGCATAAAGTGATAGGGATAATAGTTCCAGTCCTATATAGAGAGTCATAAAGTGACTAGCAGAAATCATCACCATCATTCCTAACGTCGCAAACAAAACAAGACTAAAGAATTCTCCAGTCAACATGCCACGCAGGCTAATATAGGAATGCGAATAAATGAGTACTGCAGATACGGTACCATACACCATTAATTTCAGTATATCTGCCATCACATCATCAACATACATACCAGAAAATGTATAGCTGACATCAACAGATAACGATAAGAAAGTAATTAATGCACAACCCAGCAGTGTAAACTGTGTCAACAAATAAGCAACGTAACGTCTTTTTTCACCTGCTGCGAGATCAGCCAGCATTGTCAGACAGACCATGATGAGCAAAAATATCTCCGAATGGGCTGGTGTAAAGTCAGGTGGCATAAAATTCATTAATTATTAATCCTCACATCGAGAAAAATATTCAATTTAGAGAAATACATGATCAAAGCTTGCTGTGGCTCACGTGTTCCAGTAAATGATCGACTGTTGCATGCATGACTTCAGTTAATGGAAAGGGATAAATACCTATCCACAATACTGCAATAGCCAATACTGCCAATAATGCGAATTCACGACCGGATATATCCTTCATACCTTCTACCGCTGGAGTTGCCACCGCACCAAATATTACCCGCTTATACATCCATAATGTATAAGCCGCACCGGTTATCAGTGTTGTAGCCGCCAGGAATGCATACCAGAAGTTAACTTTAGCCGAAGCCAGAATTACCATGAACTCACCCACAAAACCGCTGGTGCCAGGCAAACCCGCATTAGCCATCGCGAATAACATAAAGAATGCAGCAAACATCGGCATCTTGTTAACTACGCCTCCGTAATCAGAAATTTGCCTCGAGTGCAGCCTATCGTAAAGAACACCAACACATAGAAACATTGCTCCAGAAATAAATCCGTGCGAAATCATCTGAACCATTGCGCCTTCGATACCGTAGGCATTGAATAGGAAAAAACCGAGTGTTACAAACCCCATATGCGCCACAGAAGAATAAGCAATAAGCTTTTTCATGTCCGCTTGCATCAATGCAATTAATCCGATATACACAACAGCAACCAATGACAGTACAACCATCATATCTGCAAGATAGTGACTTGCATCAGGGACTATGGGCAAAGAGAAGCGTAAAAAACCATATCCACCTAATTTAAGCAATATTGCCGCCAATACCACTGAACCACCAGTAGGCGCTTCCACATGTGCATCAGGCAGCCATGTATGCACTGGCCACATCGGTACTTTTACTGCAAATGCCAACAGAAATGCGATAAAAATCAATATTTGCGGTGTCAACGGAATTGACAGCTTATGATAATCCTGTATCAAAAAGCTACCGCCGGATATTTGATATAGATATATAAATGCAACCAACATCAATAAAGAACCCAGCAGAGTATAAAGAAAAAACTTAATGGCCGCATACACACGATTCGGACCGCCCCATATTCCAATGATCAAGAACATGGGTATTAAAGATGCTTCCCAGAATACATAAAATAAAATTGCATCAAGCGATGCAAATACCCCATTGACAATCCCGGACATGATTAAGAACGCGCCCATGTATTGCGATACCCGTTCACGAATCACTTTCCATCCAGCTATCACCACTAAGGGTGTAATGAAACAATTTAATAAAATCAATGGCATTGAAATTCCGTCAACACCAAGATGATAATAAATGTTAAATCGTTCAATCCACACCTGATTCTCAACAAATTGCATTGAGCTACTCGTTGGGTCAAACCATACATATAATGGAATTGCCACCAGGAATCCCAGTATTGATCCAGCCAACGCAATCCAGCGAGCTACCTGAGCGTTGCGATCATTTCCGGTCGCAAATACGGCGATACCAATAAAAATTGGCAGCCAGATGATTAAACTTAATAATGGAAAACCAAACACCATGTTTATTCCGTTCTATTGGTTAGTGCGTATTAGCTTTTAGCATAAGGTTCACAGATACCGCTTCAGAGGTACGGTGATATTCTTTTACTTGCCTATCAGAATTGGTAAAGCCACAGAGTCATCAGAACAAAAGCTCCGACAATCATAGTAAATGCGTAGTGATAGATATATCCGGACTGAAAACGACGTATCAATACGGCAGTCCAGGCAACCACTCGCGCTGCGCCATTAACAAAGAAACCATCAATTATTTTTACATCGCCATATTTCCATAATCCATTCCCAAGAGCACGCATACCACCAGCAAACAGCCATGAATAAAATTCATCAATATAATATTTGCGGTCAAGTAAGGTATACAGCGGCCCACATAACGTCTTAATTTTCTCCGGAATATCTGTTCGCACTATATATAAAAGCCAGGCGATAAAAATACCTCCGACGGATAGCCAGAACGGTACTGTTGAGAATGCATGTGTCATCATTCCACTAATACCGTTAAATTCAGCGCTTAGCCTCACAATGGCATCATGCTCTGGAAGTACATAGATCACATCCTGAAAATAGTTGCCAAAGACAATCGGCCCCACAAACCAACCTGCAGCAACAGTTGGAATAGCGAGAACGATCAATGGCAGAGTCACGACCCAAGGAGATTCATGCAAGTGTTTTTTGGTATGAGCATCCATTCTTGGCTGACCATGAAAAGTCATGAACAGCAATCGGAATGTATAAAGTGCAGTAACAAATACGGTCGCTAGGACACAAAAATATGCAAATTCAGCGCCAGGAATATTGACGAAATGCACTGCTTCAATAATGGTGTCTTTAGAGAAGAAGCCAGAAAATCCAGGAACACCAGCACTCGCTAATGCCGCTATGAACATGGTCCAATAAGTAATCGGCATGTATTTTTTCAGTCCGCCCATTTTAAGCATATTTTGTTCGTGATGCATCGCAATGATGACAGATCCCGCGCCCAGGAATAAAACAGCTTTGAAAAAAGCATGTGTCATCAAATGAAATATTGCCGCCGAATAAGCCGAAGCCCCCAGCGCAACGGTCATATAGCCTAATTGTGACAAAGTAGAATAAGCAACAACACGCTTAATATCAGTTTGCACTACGGCCACTAATGCCATAAACAGGGTTGTAATCCCACCAATCACTAAAATAATTGAAAGCGCCGTATCAGATAATTCATATAGCGGCGACATACGCGCGACCATAAAGATACCGGCGGTCACCATAGTTGCTGCATGGATTAATGCTGAAATCGGCGTTGGACCTTCCATGGAGTCCGGCAGCCAGACATGCAATGGAAATTGCGCGGATTTTCCCATCGCGCCAATAAACAATAAAATACATATTACCGTGATCAATAACCAAGGCGAACCAGAAATTATTTCAACTGATTGATCAGCAATCTGGGGAGCCTGAGTAAAGACGGTTGCATAATCAAGTGTCCCAAAATAGACCAGTACCATTGCAATGCCCAGTAGAAAACCGAAATCGCCAACTCGATTAACCAGGAACGCTTTCATGTTGGCATATATTGCTGTGGGGCGCGTATACCAGAACCCAATTAATAAATATGAAACTAATCCAACGGCTTCCCAACCAAAAAATAATTGCAAAAAATTATTTGACATCACCAGCATCATCATCGAGAAGGTGAACAATGAAATATAGCTAAAAAACCTTTGATAACCGGGATCATCGCGCATATATCCAATCGTATAGATATGCACCATTAATGAAACCAAACTGACAACCACCATCATCGTAGCCGAGAGCTGATCAATCAAAAAGCCAATTTCGAAACGTGTATCGCCAGTAATCAGCCATGTATAAACGCTGCCGTTATATATATTTCCTTCTAGTACGTCCATGAAAATCAGGATAGACGCAATCAAAGATATGGATACCATCGAAATCGTGATACGGTGACTCCAGACGGGCCCAATAAAACGACCAATCAATCCAGCAATCAACGCGCCCACCAGCGGTGCAAAAGGCACCAGTAAATAAATTTTCTGCATCTCGGTTATGAAATTATATGTCAGTTATGCGCTATTCTATTTTATGTCAATAAATCAGCAAATTATCCATTAAGTTTATTCAAATTCTCAACATTAATGGTATGTAGATTACGAAACAGCACTACTAGTATTGCCAAACCTATTGCGGATTCTGCTGCAGCGACGGTCAGGATAAAAAATACAAAAATCTGACCGGATATATCCTGCATATAATGAGAGAACGCAACAAAATTCATATTCACTGCTAACAGCATCAGCTCAATCGCCATCAGTATGATAATCAGGTTCTTTCTATTCAGAAAAATACCAACAATACCGATGGAGAACAAAATCGCACCGAGTACTAAATAATGGGATAACGATACCAAGGTTAACTACCTCTTTTTTGAAACAATATAAAAATGGTTACCAGCTTCATTCCGGCAACAGCCTCATTCCTTTTTCTCAGATGGCATTGAGACTAACCGTATCCGATCTGCACGCTTCACTGCTACTTGCTTTGCTGGATCTGTAGTTTTTTTATCCGAACGATGGCGCAGAGTTAGCGCAATCGCAGCAACCATCGCCACTAATAATAGAACCGCAGCCAATTCAAATACGTAAACATACTCAGTGTAAATTAATCTTCCCAGTTCTTTAGTATTACTATAGTCAGCAGCGTGTGGTGGCGGTCCGGGCATTTCTTCATTACCAAATTGTTTGCCTATGACAACCATGACCATCTCTACAACCATGACCAATCCAATGAGTGCCCCAAATGGAAACCATTTCCAGAATCCCTCTCGTAATTGCTCAAGATTAATATCCAACATCATCACTACGAATAAAAATAACACCATAACTGCACCCACATAGACCAATACCAGGGTGATAGCAAGAAATTCTGCTTCTAAAAGCAGCCATAATCCAGCAGCTGTAATAAAAGCCAATACTAACAATAATGCGGAATAAACCGGATTACGAGCAGTAATAACGCCCAGTGCAGAAGCAACCAGAACGACCGAAAAAAAATAAAATAATATATCCTGAAAATTCATTTGTTTTTAATCACAAGATTCATCGATAGCGTGCATCGGCTTCTCTGTCTTTCGCAATCTGCTCCTCATATCGATCTCCGACAGCCAGTAACATCTCTTTGGTATAAATCAAGTCTCCGCGTTTTTCACCGTGATATTCCAATACGCGCGTTTCAACAATCGCATCTACAGGGCATGCTTCTTCACAGAACCCACAGAATATACATTTATATAGATCAATATCATAACGTGTCGTACGACGAGTACTATCCTCACGCTGCTCGGATTCAATTGTGATGGCCATCGCAGGACACACTGCTTCACACAATTTACAGGCAATACAACGTTCTTCCCCATTCGGATAACGACGTAAAGCATGAAGGCCACGAAAACGAGGAGATTGTGGTGTTTTTTCTTCCGGAAAATGTACTGTTATCTTAGGCTTGAACAAATATCGCCCGGTTACCATCATGCCTTTGAGCATTTCAAATAACAAAAAGGTACTAAAAAATTTCTTGATACGATTCATAGCGTTTTCTCCACTTTTTAGAACCAGAGATTAAGCGGAAACATATTCCGTATTGATACGGGCAATTGCATTATCGTACCCAGCAAAACAATCCATACTAACGTAATCGGAATAAATATTTTCCAACCGAGTCTCATAATCTGATCATAGCGATAACGTGGGAATGTCGCACGAAACCACAGGAAAAAGAACAACATAAATGCTATTTTCAATAGCAACCAGACAATACCAGGAATAGCAGTCAATGGTGCAATATTGACAGGGGGTAACCAGCCTCCTAAAAACATGATACTCGTTAATGTAGCCACTAGAATCATGTTGGCATATTCCGCCAGGAAAAACACAGTAAAGGCCATACCCGAATAATCAACATGAAATCCTGCAACGATCTCAGATTCTCCCTCGGCAACATCAAACGGAGCACGATTCGTTTCCGCCACACCCGAAATGAAATAAACTAAAAACATCGGGAATAGCGGTATCCAATACCAGTTAAGAAAACTATCACCCTGTTGACTATTAACAATATCGCCTAAATTCAAACTCTCTGACATCATCAAGACACATACAAGCGCAAAGCCCATTGCAAGCTCATATGATACGACCTGTGCAGCAGAACGCATGGCACCCAGAAAAGCATATTTAGAATTTGATGCCCAACCTGCGATAATAACACCATAAATCCCCATCGAGGTCATTGCCAGAATATAAAGCAGGCCAGCATTAATATCAGCTAACACCATCTCTGGAGAAAAGGGAATAACTGCCCATGCTGCGAGTGCGGGTGTTATGGTTAGCACCGGTGCAAGAATAAATAAAAATTTATTAGCCCCAGTCGGAATTACAATTTCTTTCATCATTGCCTTAACTGCATCAGCAATGGGCTGCCCCCAGCCACGTAACCATGGAATACCAAAAAAAGTGACACGATTGGGCCCGACACGTATCTGCATATAAGCGATAATCTTACGCTCCGCGAAGGTCAGATAAGCAACGCCCAGCAATAATGGAACGACAATGGCAAGAATAAAGGTCATATTCTTTGTCAACAGAAACAACATTGGACCCCACTCGGCTCCAAATAACTGCTCAAATACTTGTTGTATAGATTCCATCAAAAACCCCAATTCTTACCGTTACAGTTTTTCTACCAAAACTTTTCCAAACATTGCACCTAAAGTTGCAGTATTCGGATGTGCCGCTGCCACACGCACACAATTATCCGGCAGGCGATTATCACAGGCGGCTTTCAGCTGCGCTTCACCGTCACCTTGTTTTACCTTCACATCATCGCCCGCGCAGATACCCAGTTTTTTCAATAAATCAGATGACATCCAGGCAAGTGGGTCTGCGGCATCACGTGTCAGTTGAAGAGATTCAGCACGCCGCACGATTGGGTCAGCTTGATAGATGGGTACCTCTCCAATACGCTGAATACTATCTTCCTCGACTTCATTTAACGCGATATCAAGACTTCCCAGATTATTATTCAAATATGCATCAACAGTAGCCGTTCCATTGGAAAAAATATCTGCATATACTTGTTCCGAGGTCTCATAATCAAAACCATCAAAATCAAATAAATTACCTATAACACGCAACACCTTCCATGCAGGACGAGTATCTCCTAGAGGGGATACCACACCATTAAAACTTTGGATACGGCCCTCCGTGCTTATAAAGGTTCCCGAGGTCTCGGTAAAAGGTGCTATTGGTAATAATACATCGGCATACTGCAAAGCATTGCCTTTATAAGAACTTAAAGAGACCACAAATTCTGCCGATCTCAGTGCTTTCAATGTCTGTTGTGGATTACAAGTATCAAATTCCGGCTCTACATTCATGAATACAAATGCCTGACACGATCCCTTAGAAGAATTGGAACCAGAAGCCAGCATTTGTGCTGCATTGAGACCTGCCGATTCAACAGGGTGCGTTTTATCTATTACGCTACCCGTTGGAATTGCACCAGCAATATATGCACCCACACTATTTGCAGCTTCTCCCAGAAAACCAAAACTAGCGCCCGTTACCTGTGCAATCGTATTAGCCAGCAAATGGATATCTGAATATTGTGGATGATGCTGCGCAATATTACCGAGAAAAATTGCGGCGGGGCTATTACTGACCAGACTCGAAGCAATGGCATGTGCAGTCTCAGAACTGCCTGTAACACTCACTATCTGCTTCAATTCAACAGCGCATTCTATCCCCTTAATCTCTATCGCTGCCTTCAAAATCTCTGCTAGCGATCTCACTATGGCATTAGGCGCAACAATGATTTGATTAGCTACTTTCGTTAACAAATCATCATCTACAGGATTAACAAGATTGAGCTGCATTCCCTTTTTGGCTGCTTGACGCAAACGTTGCGCTATAAGTGGATGGTCTTTTCGTAATGTGCTGCCAATCACCAATGCCGATTTTAAATTTGAAACTTGCGCAAGACGAACACCTAACCAGGGAACGCCTTGCAATTGGCTATCTGCGCGAAAATCCGATTGACGCAAACGATGATCAATATTTTCACTACCCATCGACCGCATTAATTTCTGCAACAAATAGAGTTCCTCTAATGTGCTATGCGGAGAGGCTAATGCGCCAATACTTTTATCACCATTTTTTTCTTTTACTTTTTTAAGGCCAGTAACTAAGAAAGTCAATGCATCTTGCCAATTACACTCAGTCCATTCTCCATTACGCTTTATCATTGGCTTAGTCAGCCTATCGTCTGAGTTCAACCCCTCATAAGAAAAACGATCTTTATCTGATAACCAGCATTCATTAATTTCTTCATTCTCTCTCGGCAAAACACGCATTACCCGATTCTGTTTTACCTGTACTATCAGGTTAGAGCCAAGACCACAATGTGGACTAATGGATTTTCTGCGTGACAATTCCCAAGTACGCGCAGAATATCGGAAGGGTTTACTGACCAATGCTCCAACAGGACAGAGGTCGATCATATTACCGGATAATTCCGAATCAACTGTTTTTCCAACAAATGAGAGAATCTCTGCATGTTCTCCCCGCCCCGCCATTCCTAGCTCCATAATCCCAGCTATTTCCTGACCAAAGCGCACACACCTCGTACAGTGAATACAACGAGTCATATCCGTAGAAATCAGTGATCCCAGGTTTTTGTTCGCCACTACACGTTTAGCTTCAGCATAACGCGATCCGCTTGCGCCATATCCTACTGCCAGATCCTGCAGTTGACATTCACCACCCTGATCACATATCGGACAATCTAACGGGTGATTAATTAACAAAAATTCCATCACACCCTTTTGTGCCGTCACTGCTTGTTCCGTATGCGTAAATACCTTCATTCCATCCATAACAGGTGTCGCGCAGGCAGGTAACGGCTTAGGTGCTTTTTCTACCTGAACCAGACACATACGACAATTTGCCGCAATAGATAATTTCTTGTGGTAACAAAAATGGGGAATATATACACCCAATTGCTTAGCACCATCCATGATGGTGCCGCCCTTGGGCACAGATACCGGCTTACCGTCGATTTCAATATTGATCATCAGCTAATATTCTTAGTTTAATCAGGAATAGTCAGATTGACACGTTGCACACGCGGGAAGAGGCTACACCATACATTTCTTATGTTCTATATGATATGCAAACTCGTCGCGAAAATGTTGAATCATTGCGCGCACTGGCATTGCCGCTGCATCACCCAGTGCACAGATCGTCCGCCCCTGGATATTGTCTGCAATGTTATCCAAAAGATCCAGATCCTCTTCTCGTCCTTTGCCATTTTCGATACGATGAATAATACGGTAAAGCCAACCCGTGCCTTCCCGGCACGGCGTACATTGACCGCAGGATTCTTCATAATAGAAATATGATAATCGCTCCAGCGCTTTTACCATACAAGTTGTTTCATCCATAATAATTACAGCGCCTGATCCGAGCATCGAACCCGCTTTTGCAATAGAATCATAATCCATGTCGGTCTTCATCATGACATCTCCAGGCAGCACAGGCATTGATGATCCTCCAGGGATGCATCCTTTTAATTTTTTTCCGCCACGCATGCCACCCGCCATTTCTAACAATTCAGCAAAAGGCGTTCCTAATGGTATCTCAAAATTCCCGGGATTATTGACATGACCTGATACTGAGAAAATCTTGGTACCACCATTATTCGGCCTGCCAATCTGGAGATATTGCTCACCCCCATTACGGAGAATCCATGGTACCGACGCGAAAGTCTCCGTATTGTTAATTGTGGTAGGCTTTCCATATAAACCATAATTAGCCGGAAAGGGTGGCTTGAAACGTGGCTGACCCTTTTTACCTTCAATAGATTCCAGCAAAGCCGTCTCTTCACCACAAATATACGCGCCATAGCCATGATGATTGTGTAATTGGAAACTAAAAGCAGATCCTAGAATATGATCACCAAGATATCCCGCAGCACGCGCTTCTTCAACAGCTTCTTCCATACGTTCATAAGTTTTCCATATCTCACCATGGATATAGTTATATCCGGTCTTAACACCCATAGTGTAAGCAGCTATCAGCATACCCTCGATCAGGATATGTGGATTATGCTGCATAATATCTCGATCCTTAAATGTACCTGGCTCGCCCTCATCCGAATTACAAACGATATATTTCTCGCCTTCATATTGCTTCGGCATGAAACTCCATTTCAATCCAGTCGGGAATCCCGCCCCACCACGTCCACGCAGGGCAGATTTCTTTACTTCTTCCAACACTTCATCAGGTGAAATCTTTTCTCTCAGAATCTTTTTAAGTGCAAGATATCCTTCACGTTTTTCATAGTTTTTTAAACGCCAGTTATCAGGATCAGATGGATCAACGCCGGCCAACAAAATCTGCGGAAATGATTTCATTTACTTAACTCCTCCAACAATTTGTCAACCATCTCGTTGGACATAAAACTGCACATACGTTTATTGTTAACCAATAATACCGGCGCATCGCCACATGCACCCATGCATTCACCTTCCCTTAGCGTAAATTTACCATCGGCCGTGGTTTGATTAAATCCGATGCCTAATTTTTGCTTTAAATATGCAGCCGCATCATTACCACCGGACAAAGCACAAGGCAAATTGGTACATACTGTTATCTTGTATTGGCCCGTTGGTTCCAAATTATACATATTATAGAATGTCGCGACTTCATACACCGCAATTGGCGGCATATCTAAATAATCTGCGACAAAATCCATTGTCTCATTTGCTAACCAGCCTTTTTCATCCTGAGCGATAGCAAGCGCTGACATGACAGCTGACTGCTTCTGGTCGGCGGGATACTTGGCAATTTCTCGATCTATTTTTTTAAGGGATTCAATGCTTAGCATCTTAATTATCTATCTATCTCACCAAATACAATATCTTGTGTACCAATAATTGCAACAACATCAGCAATCATATGACCACGCGACATCTCGTCTAATGCGGCTAAATGAGCAAACCCGGGTGCACGTATTTTTAAACGATAAGGCATATTAGCCCCATTAGACACCAAATAAATTCCGAATTCTCCTTTAGGATGCTCTACTGCCGCATATGCTTCCCCGGCTGGCACATGAAAACCTTCTGTAAACAATTTGAAATGATGAATCATTTCTTCCATGTTCTGTTTCATATCAACACGGGAAGGAGGCGCAACCTTATGATTATCGGTGATTACTGGACCGGGATTCTTTTTTAGCCATTCAACACATTGCTTAATGATGCGATTTGATTCACGAAATTCCTCCATACGAACAAGATACCGATCATAGCAGTCACCATTGACACCTACAGGGATATCAAAATCTATGCGATCATAAACTTCATAAGGCTGCTTTCTTCGCAAATCCCATTCCACACCGGAACCACGTAGCATAGGGCCTGTAAAACCAAGTGCTTTTGCACGCTCAGGCGAAACAATGCCGATATCTACCAAACGCTGCTTCCAGATACGGTTATCGGTAAGCAGTGTTTCGTATTCATCGACAAACTTAGGAAAACGGTTGGTAAAATCATCGATAAAATCCAGTAATGTGCCTTGCCGATTTTCATTGCGCGCACGCGTCACCTTCTCGTTATGAATCTTAGATGACTGATACTGTGGCATAGTATCCGGCAAATCTCGATAGACTCCGCCAGGTCGATAATAGGCAGCATGCATCCTGGCACCCGATACCGCTTCATAACAATCCATGAGATCCTCTCGCTCACGGAAGGCGTAAAGAAATACCGTCATTGCACCAACATCCAGTGCATGCGCGCCTAACCATAACAAGTGATTAAGAATGCGCGTAATTTCATCAAACATCACACGGATATATTGCGCACGCAGTGGGACCTCAAGTTTCAATAATTTTTCAATGGCCATGACATAGGCGTGCTCATTAGCCATCATCGAAACATAATCTAACCGATCCATATATGGAACAGATTGAATGTAGGTTTTATTTTCTGCTAGTTTCTCTGTGGCACGATGCAATAATCCAATATGCGGATCAGCACGCCGGATAACCTCACCGTCTAACTCCAATACCAAACGCAACACACCGTGAGCTGCCGGGTGTTGAGGTCCAAAATTCATGGTGTAATTACGTATCTCAGCCATACTCTGCTTCAAAAATTCTGTCTAAAAATAAAATCGATGCTTCTGGAATCAAGCAATTAATTGCTCTCTCCATAATGCTCTTCACGAATTACATGTGGCGTAATAACACGTGGCTCTATGCTCACTGGTTGATAAATAACTCTTTTTTGTTCCTCATCATAGCGCATTTCTACATTTCCACTGAGTGGAAAATCTTTACGAAACGGATTCCCAATAAAACCATAGTCTGTAAGGATACGTCGCAAGTCTGGATGACCAATAAAAATAATGCCAAACAAATCAAATGCCTCACGTTCAAACCAATTGGCAGCGGGCCAGATATCAATCACTGAATCTACTACCGGAAATTCGTCGCTCTCAGCAAATACCTTGATACGCAATCTGCAATTATGCTTAATTGAAAGCAGGTGGTAGACCACAGCGAAACGTTCACCTTGCTGATCTTCTGACCCGGGTTTACTATGATAAGTAGAATAGTCTACGCCACATAAGTCAATCATCATATCAAAATCCAATTCAGGACTATCGCGTAGCATCCGACATACGTCAGTGATATCTGCAGGGCAAATTACAATAGTCAATTCATCAAATTGACTATCCAGGCTGATCAGTTTATCTGTCAGTATATTCTTTAAACATGAAGAAAGAGTTTCTAGGCGTGTATTAGACATTCGTATCAGCGCGCAATAGTATTAGTACGGTTTATTTTATTCTGCAATTGAATAATGCCGTATAACAACGCCTCCGCTGTTGGAGGACATCCCGGTACATAAATATCAACGGGTACAATACGATCACATCCACGCACTACTGAATAAGAGTAATGATAATATCCACCACCATTTGCACAAGAACCCATCGAGATAACCCATCGAGGCTCTGCCATTTGATCATAGACCTTACGTAAGGCCGGCGCCATTTTATTACACAACGTACCGGCCACAATCATTACATCAGACTGCCTCGGGCTTGGACGAAAAACAATACCAAAGCGATCCAGATCATAACGTGACGCACCTGTCTGCATCATCTCAACAGCACAACAAGCCAAACCAAATGTCATTGGCCACATCGACCCAGTTCTTCCCCAATTAATAACCGAATCCAGACTTGTTGTAACAAACCCCTTTTCCAGGGCGCCTTCAATACTCATAGTATCAATCCCACTCCAAGGCTCCTCTTATCCATTCGTAGATAAAACCTACTATCAGAATGCCGAGAAAAACCATCATCGCAATAAAGCCAAACAATCCAATCTCGTTAAGTACAATTGCCCATGGAAATAAAAATGCAATTTCCAAATCAAATAAAATAAACAAAATAGCAACCAGATAATAGCGTACATCAAATTTCATACGCGCATCTTCGAAGGCTTCAAAACCACACTCATATGCTGACAGCTTTTCGCTATCCGGGCGATTAGGCGCCAACAACCATCCAAGCAACATCGGCACAACACCTACGGCTAAACCGACTAAGAGAAACAAAAGAATTGGAAAGTAATTTTCAAGCATCATTCAAATAATTTATTTAGGTGACAAAAGTACCACTAATCTCAGTTATATGCTCATCAACACTAACTATAATAAACATAAGTTAGACATGGTGCCGACGGCGAGACTCGAACTCGCACAGCTTTCGCCACCGCCCCCTCAAGACGGCGTGTCTACCAATTCCACCACGTCGGCAGTCAAATAATACGCAACCAAATCTAGCAGATAATTATCTATTATTCCGGAATTTGCCCTGCCCTAGAGGAACCATTCAACTCAGTCGTTTTCGGTATTTCCTCATTGTCTTGGATGGATTCAGTGTCTATCGCAACGGATGAATTATCAGATTCATTTGTCTCGTCCATAATGCTACTCATCACACCTTGATCCTCAACTCTATTACTCGACAAATAGGTAAGTCCCAAGCTTGTCGCAAAAAAAATAGCAGCAACCACGGCCGTGGCACGACTCAAAAAAGTAGCTGAACCACTCGCACCAAACAAACTTCCAGATGATCCACTACCAAACGCAGCCCCCATATCGGCGCCTTTTCCATGTTGCAGTAATACCAATACAATTACGACGATAGCTGTTAATACATGCACAGACCAGATCAAGGTTTCCAACGTGCTTACTCCAAATAGTTAATTCTGCAATGCTTGACAGATTGAAATAAATTCGGTAGCAACCAGCGAAGCCCCGCCAATCAACCCACCATCTATATCCGGCATACTAAACAATTCAGCAGCATTATTAGCCTTAACACTACCACCATAAAGAATCACTAAGCTGTCAGCTTTTTCAGTACTTTGAATTGCCACTCTTGCTCTAATAAATTCATGTATTTCCTGAGCTTGCTGCGGGGTTGCAGTTTTACCAGTCCCTATTGCCCAAACAGGCTCATAAGCTATTACTGCTTTACCCAGAGAAGCCACACCTGCCATATTCATCACTGCATCTAATTGCTCCGAGATTATTTTCTCAGTTATTCCAGATTCCCGCTGTTCCAGCGTTTCACCCACACATAAAATAGGTACCATTCCTTCTTGTTGCACTGCTACATATTTCAGTGCAACTGTATGGCTATCTTCGTTATAAAGCGCTCTTCTTTCTGAATGGCCTACAATTACATAACTACAACCAAAATCTTTTAACATTGCTGCCGAGATCTCTCCCGTATAAGCCCCTTTATCATACTGGCTGACATTCTGCGCTCCCCAGGCAATATTTGTGTCCCGCAGCATAGTTTGAACTAATGGCAAATAAGGGTAAGGCGCACATACTGCGACACCTTTTCCGCGCGATTCCGCAACGCCTGCAACTATCGCACTTAATAAGCTTTTATTTTCGGCCTGATTACCATGCATTTTCCAGTTACCTGCTACTAACTTCTCGCGCATTTTTATTTATCCCTCGACTTCAAAGTCGGCGATGCTACCCTTGATTGACTATCTAGTCAATTGCAAGTCTTATTTATTGGTCAATATTAGCGTATGTTTTCTGCCTAACAGGCAATCATTCAAATCTACCCATTTGGATTCGGAACACTTGTACAACTCGTTAATAAATAACCCATATCTCTATTATATCGCTGCTTTAGTGTAATGAGAAAGATCCAGACATATTCTGGAAATCCGTATAGAAACCGATATGCTACAAATATATTTTTTCAGGTATCCTTATCTTTATTTTCAGGTACCCTTATCTATAAATTGATACGAATATCAATGGAGGAACATTAATAGAGCAATATAGCAGATAATAGTTCAACTCACTTCACTTTACAATATAAACTAAACACTATGTCACACTTAGAATATGAAATTTACAGGACAAACAAGCACATAATTATAAATCTATTTTCAAACTCACATTGTTTATTCATCTTAAATCAGTAATCTTACTAACTGAATTTTTAGTTATGAATATCCGTTTAATCCTTTATGTTATGTGGCTGATAAATAATAAATAGGCTATCACACCTAGCCTTATTGGAATCAATCTGCTATTGTCTAATGCATCAATGATCACCAAAATGCCTTATTAAATATAAATAGTTAATTCCTGTTCTCTGCTTAACAGTACGATTGGTCTATATCTATCTTGTCCCTAGTCTCACACGTAGATTGCATAAGTATCCGCTAGGTCAAGCTTGGAGTATGACTAGACATTATTTGTCAGCATATTCCGAGATCTCTCTAGCACGAGATAGATAGATGGATAAACGTCTCTCAAACATTCATTTTTGGGGAGCCGGATATTTAGAATAAATGAGATAAAACCCAGTATGAAAATTCTGATGTCACTAGCAAAAAAATGTCAATTTTTCACTCTGATAGATTCAGATACATAAAGACTCGCCATGCTCTCAACCAAATCGCCCAGTGATATAATCTTCTGTTTGCTTATTTTTAGGCTTTATAAAAATTGTATCGGTTACGCCAAATTCAATTAACTCGCCTAAATACATGTAAGCTGTATAGTCAGATACTCTCGCCGCCTGTTGCATATTATGCGTTACAATTAATATGGTTACCTTATTTTTTAAATCTGTAATCAACTCTTCAATACTTGCGGTTGCTATCGGATCCAACGCAGAGGTCGGTTCATCAAATAACAATATCTCCGGATCCGTTGCCAACGCACGAGCAATACATAACCTTTGTTGTTGACCGCCGGATAAATTAAAAGCCTGTTGATGTAATCGGTCTTTAACCTCATCCCACAAAGCCGCATTGCGCAAGGCTTCCTCTATCTTCTCATCTAAAACGGCGCGCTTTTTTATTCCTCTAACACGTAATCCATAGGCCACATTTTCATAAATTGACTTTGGAAAAGGATTCGGTTTTTGAAATACCATGCTTATTCGCATACGAACTTCAATTGGATCTACGTTTAATGACAGAATATTCACATCATCCGGATAAAGAATAATCTCTCCCTCATAACGATTACCTGGATATAAATCGTGCATTCGGTTAAAACAGCGTAGAAACGTTGATTTTCCGCATCCAGAAGGACCAATCAATGCCGTAATCTGTTTATCATGCATTACCATATTAATATCCTTAAGAGCATTAAATCCACCGTAATAGAAATTTAAATTTCTAACTTCGGATTTATACTCCACTGGCTTCGGATTTGGTTCTAACTTTGTTTGCATGATTCTCTCTACCACTTAATAGTTTTCCGCATACGATAGCGTAAATAAATAGCTAATCCATTCATGGCTAGTGTCATAACTACTAACACCAAACCGGCCGCAGCAGCATTTAATTGAAAAGCTTCCTCTGGCCGTGATACCCAATTAAACATTTGTATCGGCATTACAGTAAATGGTGCTGTTAACCACTCGAATGATAAAAAAGGAAATTCATTTGTTATCGGAGAAGGCGGCAGAAACGCGATAAAAGTTAATGCTCCAATTGTGATTATAGGTGCCGTTTCACCAATAGCACGAGCTAAACCAATAATAACACCCGTTAAAATTCCGGCGGCCGAATAGGGTAACAAATGATCAAACACCGTCTGCCATTTTGTCGCACCGAGTGCATAAGCACCCTCACGAATTGCAATTGGAATTGCCCGTATCGCCTCACGAGTCGCAACAATTACAACCGGCAAAATCAACAATGCTAATGCTAATCCTGCTGCCAGAATACTTTGGCCAAAGCCCATTTGATATACAAACAATCCTAATGCAAGCAAACCATATATGATAGAGGGAACTCCAGCAAGATTAGTTACATTAATTTCAATAATTTCAGTGAATAAATTTTTAGCTGCATATTCTTCTAAATACACACCAGCTCCAATACCAAGTGGTACCGCTGATATTGCTGTAACCAACATCACTAATGTCGTACCAACCCAGGCCGACAAAATACCCGCAGCCTCAGGATGACGAGAAGGAAATGAAGTAAAAAATCCCCAGGATAATCGAGGTAGCCCATCAATCAGCATATGGGCAAACAAGGCCATAAATGTCAATACCGCAATCATCAACGCAAAAATACCGGCGATCATAAACATAAAATCCCAGCGCTTATGATGTACAATAATTTTTCTTATTTCTTCTAGATTTTTTGCGTTCTTCATCACAGCTGCTCAAGAATGATTTATTTGATCATTAGTTATTGCCGTTCACCGCCAATATCTATCTATTTATCTACCTATCTACAAACATCAATATATTTCACGATATCGCTTACGCAATACATGTCCAATAATATTAAACGCTAATGTTAATAATAATAACGTTAGCCCAGCAGCAAAAATTGTTTGATAGCCAATACTTCCATGCGGCAAGTCTCCCAAGCTCACCTGTACGATATAAGTCGTTATCGTTGCCGCAGGCTCCATAGGATTCAACGTAAGATTTGGCTGCATACCAGCTGCTATTGCTACTACCATTGTTTCTCCTACAGCCCGAGAAATCCCCAATATATAAGCAGCAGCTATTCCAGAGAATGCTGCGGGCATCACTACCCGAATAGCTGTTTGAAAACGGGTTGCGCCCATTGCATAGGAACCTTCTCGTAAGTGCATTGGCACCGCTCTCATCGCATCTTCTGTCATTGAACTCACATAAGGAATGATCATTACTCCCATAACCAGACCCGCTGAAAGTAAGTTGAATCCTGGTAATTCTGGAAATATCATTTGTAACAGCGGCGTAACAAACAGTAGCGCAAAATAGCCATAGACTACTGTAGGCACCCCACCTAGCAATTCAAGAAATGGTTTCGCAATTTCACGCACAGAGAAAGGCGCAAATTCGGATAGATATATTGCAATTATAGTTCCCAGTGGAAGTGCCACCATCAAGGCAATCAAAGAACTGACTACGGTACCCGAAACCAGTGGAAGTATTCCGTAATGTGCATCATCAAATAGTGGTGTCCACTGCGTATCGGTAAGAAATTCCCAGATTGAAACCTGCTGAAAAAATATAAACGATTCTTTCACTAACATCGCAATGATAGCTAACATAATCGCTACTGAGAAGAGGGCCGCCATGAATAACAACAATTCAATAAATCGCTCTTGCAAATGACGCCGATAACTATATCCAAGCCTTCCAGAATAGTTTTTCTTTTTGAGCGACCTTACAGTCACAGAAAACACCTTTTATCAAATCGAAACATATTATAGATAGCTGTTGGGAGAATTTATACCTTAAACATACTATAGCAATAACAAAACGCACTTCATATAAAATTTTTATCGCAGTAGTTATTATTAACTAACTATATTAAAAAATAGGTTAGCTGCGTTTTAAGAAGCCCCTATTCAGAAGCCCCTATTTCTTACAAAAGTTAATTGCTTCAAATTCTATCTTATATAAACTTTTAGCGTTCTGGAGTGTATTACCACCCCAGAACCTATCGTCGTATCACGCCTCTTCTTTCCAATTCATTTATAGGCAAATCTGAACCGAATAATTGAGTAAATTATTAAGCCATTCAAACGAAAAGAAGAATGAGACATTCACTCATCATCTTCTTCATCTTCGTCTTCGTCTTCGTCTTCGT
>CBDUPR010000029.1:0-37851 GCA_965369175.1 uncultured Nitrosomonas sp. | reverse complement strand
ATTTATCTCATATCAGAGCTTAACAATTTGTCCAGTTTTGCGGTACCACTTCACTATTTATCTCATATCAGAGCTTAACAATTTGTCCAGTTTTGCGGTACCACTTCAGAGCTGACAAGATGTCTTTTGCTGAGCAATTTTATGCACTGGCAGAATAAATCCGCTTAGTTTAAAGGGATGGTATGTCAGCTCATCCAAAATATGCATTTTTGCGGTTAATGCGACAGAACCCTAAAAATAACAGTATGCTTCATTGAGCTGTCTAATTTCGTTGCTTGAGTTTTTAGGGGCTTTCCTTAGACCGAAATAGGTGTTTTGCTTATATTATTTTTCTTCTGGAAGCATACTATTGTGTTGCCTCAGAGATATGATATATAAGACTCCTGACACTTACTTTATTTCTGTTGTTTGTTTTTCCCAATAGAGTTCATAGGAAGTTGGTTGGGGTGAAGGGATTGCATAACGAGAATTGGTTTTTAGAGATGTCCATTGATGAACTGGCGGTTATCTTAGCTATTCTTCCCCAAGCGCCTTGACGGCTAGGTAAATAAGTCTCAAGTAGTAGCTTGCTTCGTTTGATATATCATGCCTGCGATGTGAATGTGTCATATGAAATCTTTTCGTTTTTACAAGCATCTCATATTTTTTATTTGTGATTACATTATTTAGTGAGGCCTGTTAGCGTCGATATTTTTTACACTTTATTATTGTATATGCCAAATTGAATTATTCGTATCACTTTGACAATATTAGAAATGTAACTTGAGGCATGACTATTGCTCGTTTCTTTTATAACAATCAAAACCAAGCATTGTGGAAACCGAGTAACGATGTTGGTTATGGTAACGGTACAGAAAGAATCGTTTCGATTAAGAGGCGATTAGCGGCATTAAATTTATAAACGGTATTAAACAAACAGAAAATCAGACACGGGCAGCCGCTTGATTCTCTATATACCAGATTTGACTATAGCTCTGTTTATAATTAAATATATCCAAAGGAGTTTTTATGGTTGAAGTGTTATTTGTTTTTATTTTTAGTGCCCTGTCTGCATTATTGATCGTTCGTTTTGCTATTTCTTCGGCACATACTTACGGCATTACAGATCAGCTTGGCGGTCATAAACAACATGACACTATCACACCTTTTGTCGGTGGAGTGGGAATTTTGGTGGCCTTATCGGTAGCCCTCATAGTATTAACCTACACTCATCCCGAGCAATCATTGAAATGGCTAAGCCTAGCACTAGGATCCATCATTATTTTTACCGTGGGCTTCGCAGATGATTTATGGCAGCTAAATTACAAAGTACGCTTGATCATTCAGACTATAGTCGCACTTATCATGATTCTAGCCGGTGGCGTTGTGCTCAATAACCTTGGCGGTCTCATTCCTGGTCTAACGTTAGAACTAGGCCTATTAGCAATCCCTTTTACAGTCTTTGCCACTATCGGTGGCATCAATGCACTTAATATGATCGACGGAGTTGACGGTCTGGCGGGCTCGTTATCTCTTATTAGTTTGCTGCTAATCAGCGCTGTAGCATTCGTTGTCGGCGATTCATCCAATCATATACTAGCTGTTGCGCTTGTCGGCGGCACAGTAGGTTTTTTATATTTCAATCTTCGTTACACTTCACAGCCACGCTCTAAAGTTTTTCTAGGTGATAACGGTAGCATGCTGCTCGGATTTCTTTTTGCCTGGCTATTGGTCGATCTCTCACAAGAACAGGAGCCTAATCTGGCCATGACTCCGGTGACAGCACTTTGGCTATTTTCTATTCCACTCATGGATAGTATCAGCACCATGCTGCGTCGTATATTGGCGAAAAAATCCCCTTTCGCGCCAGATCGCGATCACCTGCATCATTTATTAATACGATCCGGTTTTCTTTCTGAAGAAGTTGTTTTCTTTGTTGCTTCATTACATCTATTGTTTGGCATAATCGGGTTTGAGGGTTGGTACTTGGGTATATCCGAATTTACGATGCTAATCGGTTTCCTTTGCGTTTATACAGTGTACCTCTACCTAACGTTACATCCATGGAACTTTATACGGATGTTGAATCGACTCCACGCTCAATTTCATGTCAGATTAAAGATTGCTCCCGTTGCTAATTCTGGAGCCTTCTCTGGCGATAACTCAGTTAATGAAATACTGGCCCTCGTCAAGATTATTTCTGACAAAATTGATCCATCAACGGAATTTTATACGCGAGTCTTCAAACAACAACACGCGACAGATTGCAACTTTACAAGCCGATATACAATGACTTTAAATATGCCGCCTGCCAAGAACAGTGATTTGAATCAGGAGCTTGAACGGCAAATTGCATTGTTGCAACAGCAACTTATTGGCCATGAAAAAAACATCAAGCTACGTCAATTAACTGTCCGCGATAATAAAAATGGTCGAAGACGACATAATCTAGGAAACCTCTATGGTGATTTACGCGTTTCGGAAAGACGTCAATTTGATTCAAGAATGTTGGTAATTGAGATTCTTAGCCATAACGATGTTGTTGAATAAATAAAATTGGTTCATCCGGCAAGTGCATACATGTTAGAAAAACCTCTGCACAACTGCACAACTGCGCAAATTTGCTGTGATAATGGGGGCCACTTCAACACAACAATACAATAAATCTGCCTGAAGAAGCACAAGAAAAACTGTTGTTACGTAAGAGAGAGAGCCAAATTAGTTGACTACATCGGTTTGCAATAGCTCATCATAAACCGCCAGAGTTCGCTCAATCACAATACGCTCATCGAATTCCCGTAAGGCCTTGGCTTTTGCCGCTCGCCCCATTTTTACAGCCAATTCAGGATCATCATCGATGCGAGCGATGGCTGCTGCCAATGCTTCGGCATTTCGTAGCGACACCAGAAGGCCATCCACCTCGTTATCAACCACCTCTCGGCAACCTGGCGCATCTGTGGTTATAAGTGCCAAGCCACAGGCTGCCGCTTCAATCAAAGATCTGGGTACTCCTTCACCATAAGCCGTCGGCAAGGTCATGGCATGAATCGAGGCAAGCAAAGCGGGCATATCATCCACATGACCCAGCCACTCGACAAGCCCCTCATCTACCCATGTTTTGACTGTGGATTCTGGAACGGCATCTGGATTGCCTGGATCAGGGTTGCCGGCTAGCAAAAATCGGACAGACCGGCCATTTGCTTTTAACATTCGCGATGCCTCTGCATATTCTGCCAAGCCCTTGTCCCACAATAAACGTGCGGCCAAGAGTATTCGTAGCGGCTCACCTGAAGTGCGCACAGCGCATTGTGAGAATCGCGAACAATCCACCCCGGAACCACGAATCAATCGTATATGCGGCGGATCAATAATACCAGCCTTTTCGAACAGGGTAACATCATCCGGATTCTGCAAAATCAAGCGTGCTCTCTTACCGTCCATGGCAAAGCGCATCACCGAACGCACTAATGGGCGAAGCAGCCTGGCGCGCTGATCGCGACTTGTAAATACATAACCTAGGCCGGCAACAGCGCTCACCCGGGCACGATCACCAGCAAACCGCGCCGCCAGCGCACCATAGACCGCGCTCTTGATGGTAAAGCCATGTATCAGATCAACGCATTCTTTACGGATTAACATGCGCAGCCAATTGATAACTGCCAGCTCGCGCAGTGGATTCAGGCTGCGCCGTTCCATGGGTACAGCAATCCAGCGAAAGCCGAGGGCTTCCAGTTTTGCGCCATAAGGACCAAAGGGAGAAACCAATATTACCTCATGCCCAGCATCGCGTGCTGCCAATGCCAATGCCTGACGGAAGTTATAAAGATACCAGTCGGTATTAGCGAAGAAAATAATTTTCAATGGGATTGCCTTTTGGATGAATTAGATGAGATGGCAGCCATTGGCAAAGCCAATTTCAAATCATCAACTGAATTGTTATCGTTATTATCAAAATATGTGATGATCAGGGCTGATTTCTGTTCAGCCAACAATTCAAAAATAGCGAATGATTGCTCGGTTGCAGCCTTGGCGCGTATAAATTCATCAATATTACGGTCCAGTGGGCTGCTGCCGTTCTCTCTGGAGTATATTCTCTTTTTAATTAAAGAATCGTCTGCACTGACGTAGATAATAGATAAAGGTGCAATATTAAGGTGCTTGAGTAAGCGCAACACCAACGCTGCAACAACATGAATATCTGATTCGCTTTGACCATAGTATTTAGTAGACCATAGCGCCTGTGACAGTCCTTGATCCAGTAACACAATATCGGAATTGCGTGATTCAACACGAATCAGTGCACAGACAAATAGCCAGTTGATCAGAAGCTTGCTATAAGTTTTAATATTGGATGGTCGATGCAGGCGTATCAATTTCCATATTGTCGTGTTTGCGCCACGATTTATCCATATGGTTGTAATGATCAACCAAAATTTTTTTGCGATTCGTTTGGTGGAAGGCATTCGGCTAACTGCCATAATGCTGTCTCCAACTTGCAGCCCATCGGATCCGAGCATTTCACCAAGCTTACTGGAAAGATATGACTTCCCAACACCAGGCATGCCAAAAAACTCAAGAGCTTTGTGAGTGATGACGTTCAGATTCTGATTCAATGACTAACCACCTCATTCCACATCATTGTTAATAATTCTTTGAGCTTAACAGAGAGTTCACCTCCATTATCAAAAGTCACCGTTTTGCATGCAAGCGGCGAATGCTGTTGATTCTGACTGAAACGGGCCATGATCTCTTTGTCGGTTTCTTTTCCTTCTTTGATTCGTAATCGATTACGTTCCAGCGCGACCTCAAGCGGGAGCTCCAAGAAAAAACAAACATCCGCCAGTGGCATACGGGAGTAGGCCCACTGCTCAACAGAGGCGCAGAATCGTTGCAATTTTCCACTACCTGGTCCGGTCACAATTCTCGGGCCGTCCATTTTGTTTAGCTCATTCGTAGGCCAACGATCGACAAGAACCAGATACCCGCGCCTCGCATCACTAACAGTCTTACGGGCCTTAAGAAGACGCAGTAGGGCTAATACTGTCACCGAAATGGATTTCTTTAGTGAAGTAATTGATTCTTTGGGCTGTGCGAGTCTATCCTCATGTACCTGTTGTTTGCGATTAAAGCTTTTACGAGCCGCCTCTAACATTCTTCCTTGTGGCCGGCCAAGACTATATCGCTTTACAGTCAAGAAACCTGAAAAAAACTTATGCGCCTCTTTGAGCATGGTTGATTTTCCAGCCCCATCCACACCAGAAATCGCAATAATCAAACCTCCTGTAGGCATTATTTTTTTTCTTTTGAATAGGAAGCGATTGAATATTCGCTGAAATAAACTATTCATCCGCCTTGCAGGTAGGCTCCATAGTGATATCCTCAGGAACGGTATAATTGAAAGCCGAAACCGTAACGCAGTGAAATAGTCTGGCATTGAAATTTCTGTAGAGGTCAATCCGGAACCGGGTATATAGGTGTTTAGCTTAATTGGCCCATAGTTATGAATTGAATTAAGATTGGTATCGCAGCTGCTTAACCATTCATCACGATAGGATTGAATCTCTTTGCGATACAGTAATCTGCTACTGAAGGAACCCCCTTTGAGCAAATGGCGAATTGCAAACAAGTAGGCCTGTGTCTGCGAGTTTAACACCCGAACACCGTCCGTCTCTGAGCGGGTACGATTATCAATTAATAACTGCTCAAGTGGAAGCTGGTATTCTTTTAGCCAGCTTTCCCCGGTTATTACTTTGAAATACACATGTATATGAAACCATTTCATGGTGTCATCGTGCGTATACAGGTGAGTTATCCAAGGATATCTTGCAACTGGATTTTCAACACAAAGCCAGTTTTTTTGAACAGCCAGATTCAGGAATAGTGATCGATATTCATGTGGGATGTATATATCAATATCACTTTCTCCGCTAATAGAATGCTGAAGCTCATGATTATTTTTCCAGCTAACATAAGGAATGCACTCTATATCTAGAGTGTCAAGAAATCCCACTAGTTTTCCTCGATTAAGCATGTTAGACCTCGATCTGATTATCGAAAATGGACTCCTCTGCATTCCGTGTGGGCAACACCAGGGATGGCAACCATGCTACCCTGCCTACAATAAGTGCTGACTCCATGAAGCAAAACATCATTCGTGTCTACATGAAGCATTCGGGTAGCGTACTTTAATACTAATACGTATGATTCTGATTATACAAAAACTCATTCTAATGGTTTAATTCTTTGCTGCATCATAGCTCATGTAATTAGATTAATAGGGATACTAGGCTACTTGCCTGACGTTTCTCTAGCTGAGTATACTTCCGGTATTTCAATCAATTGTATCTTTGTATGTATTTCGATAAGTTTGCACATATTTCTCAACTGTGACGTTTAAGTCAAACTCATTGCGTGCTAACTTCTTAATTAGGCCGCGCATTTTACGTTGGGTATCATTAGAATGATTCAGGAAATTCTCTATGCCCATAATCCAGTCACTTAGATCGCTCAAAGGGAAAAGAGGAATGTTAAGTGCATCTGCGATTTCTTTACGCTGTGGGATGTCTGACATAATTGGCCAGCACCCTAGCGCAACTGCTTCAAGATCTGCAACACTTAGTCCCTCCCATTTAGATGCGGCAATGTAAAATGTGCTTTCGGCAAGTGATTTAAATACTTCATCGCGCGGCCGTCTTCCACGAAGTTCGATTCTGTCACCAATTTCCAAACGGTCAATTTCTTTTTCGATTTCCGCACGTTCAGGGCCATCACCGAACCAAATCAGTCGATCGATAATTTGCGCTTCTTTCAATAAACGAAGAATAAAAAGACAATTTTTCTGAGGTACCATACGTGCGACGACAATCGCAGTAACAAGCGAATTGTGTTTTTTATCATCAACATTCACAGATAAGGGAGTCGGATTATGGTCATACAGAGCTAACTTTTGTGGTCTTATCCCGTTGGGTATTGATCCCACTCGATCATTCTTTACCAGATATTTATGCACGCTCGCCGGAATGGTCTGTGCAATTGAACGGCCGCAAGCTATATAGTGAACCGATAATCGCGAAAGAATTCTTAGCCCAACTTTTTGATGAAGCTGAAAATAACGCCAGTCATTATGCTGAGTTGTAATCACGCGAAGTTTCGGGCAAAGCAACCTGGCAATCAACGCAATTGGGGCCAAAATCGGATTATGCACATGCAGGTTAAGTATAATGTCACGGTGCTTTAACGTGTAATATGTTCTCAGAACTAGCCATAATCCAGTAATAGGATTGGCATTAATAAAACGCCGAACTGAATCTGCGCATGCCATTTTTTGAAAATTTACGAAAGGTTTTTTGAGATTAATTTCAACCACAGGATACATCATCCCAGATGAGATTCTTCTGCCAGTATCATACAGATCATTCCATGGCATTGAAGTTGGGCCGACAGCTCTTACTAGATGAAGAACCCGCACACGCGAACTATATATCATGCTATTCAACCCTTTATACTTCATGCGTTAAAATTATAATATGATAATAACATCAATTGACAATCATGTAGGCGCTGCCATGTGACAAAATAAAGGCTGTATTTTTCTTTAATTACCTCTGGCTAGTCATGTAAAATTGCCATGAGTATTTTGACGATAATCTTCATTTTTGGTAGCCACCGTTTTTGCGATATGCCTGCCTCTCATGAAAAATCATTACGATTAATAGATAAATAGGCAGAGTTAGCCATAATTGGTAGGAATGTGCCCGCATGCTAATCGCTAATGCGAGAGTAAAAACGGCGAACAATATAAACATCCTCAAGTTTCCTTTTACCAAGAAACCTGCAAACAAGACTGTTAATAACCAAGACAATAACCCCAGGATTGCAGCAATCCCGCCTTCGGCCCACAGAAGAACATATGCATTATGGGGTTGAGAAGAGAGACCAGTTGCAACTTGAGTAGTAAAAACGCCATCTGCCCCTGCCGCCCCCGCGCCAACCCCAATAATTGGATTATCCAATATGTGCAACCATACAATTCGTATTGCTTCACTGCGTTCGTTAAAAGTACCCGCTTCTCCCATATCCGTTGAGCTAATCCAATTAAACCTTTCTAATACATGAAAATCATGTTCGTCGCTGAAATATGCTATATTTAATAAAAGTAAATAGCCAAAAGCAGCGAACATAACTAATATTAATTTAAGCTGTAGTCCTTTAATAAAAGCTAATAATCCAAAAATAGCAACAACAAATAAAACAATCCCGGAGTTAGACCCGGTGAGCGTTATTACAAAAAATGGAACTGCTAGAAACAAATAGTATATAGCACTCAACTGTTTCGCCGTGATTCTATATATTAGTAATATTGACAGAAAAACCATATGCGGCGCGAGTCCATTTGCCCCACTAAACATCTGTAATCGCCCATTTCTCCATATCAATAAATTATTAATCCCAAAATCGTAGGCATAAAGATAGATAATGATGGCTGCGAATGCGAGAACAAACCCGCCAAGAAGATACGACGACAATAGCAACTCTAAGTTTCTCTCATTAAGAGAAGCTATAAATATATAGGCAATATAAAATGAAAAAAAATATTGTATCGTTATTGGAAAAACCCTTGTGGCCCACTCGTTTGATGAAATTATCGTAGAAATTATTAAACCCATGATCATCAATGCAACAGATATTAACAATATATTTGAAAATGTATAATTCCTAAGACTTAATACAATTTTTTTCTTCGATACAAATACTATGATTAGGTAAGTGGTTATAAAAAATACAGCCATTCCGACTGCTCCAATCCCCATGTAACTCTGAAATAATCCAGTAGTAAATCCTGTCAGAAATATTAATGCAGAAAGGATTAGGGTTGTAATGCTGTACTTGCTTCGATAGTCCGTATTAGCAAAATCCATCAAAACACCCTTCTTTCTTGAAAGAGTATTTCAAACGCCAAACAATTTTCTCCCACATATTTTTCTGGTGATTTGTTGGCGCATTGCCGCATATGCTTTGGCGAATTTTTTACTCGGTGAATTAGCTCATCAGAACCTACAAAAATAGTAATCAGTTTTTCTGGCTTCCACGGCGCGTCCAAACAGAGTCGCTTCCATTCAAGCGCGCGTTCCCGAGACAAACGCTGATCCGCTAAGGCACTTAGTATGTGTTGCTGTAATCCTTGATCTATTACCCACCGCTGCGAGCTTGCTGCCAATGCTCGTGATTTTATCAACAACACCAGCATAATGCGGGATCGTCCTAATTGACCCGTTTCGCGTAAGAAAAGGGCAGCCATTGTTAAATCGTGCGGTAGCCCTATAACTAATCGTAGCCACATTGATAAACCTTCCGCAGGCAGGCCGAATCTATTCACTCGGACAGTAGTATTCTTGCTGGTAATGCTGCGTCGGCCAGGCGCGAGCGTATTATCGTTAGCGAGTAACTCAAGTGCGGCTGTTGTCTTGCCACTGCCAGGTGGGCTTACAAATTCAAGGTAGGACACGTTTTCCTTCCGCTGTTGCACAGATCACTGACCAGACATGGCGTCGCACTTCAATCAAAACCTCATCAAGGGGTTTGGCTGCGTCAATTTCGACTATCGGCGCACCACCAAACATAATATTTCTTGTCAGCTCAACCTTTGCCGCAATAGCGGCTGGATCATGATCAGGTTTCCGCTCAAGCACCACCTCCAGCGGAGCGATCAATTTGATCACCAGGTCGGGTTGCGTGCTTGTTAATTTTTTGTACACGTTGTGCTCATAACGTTGAAGTAAGCGGCCCAATATCCCCAGGCCTGCAATATCCAACCGCGAGGGGCCATCGTACGTGCCTTTTACTTCAGTTTGTGGGTAACGATCTGCCAGTATAATGGTGCCGTTGCGTGACAATCGCTGTGCCTTGCGCTGAAGGTGCAGCCGCAGGCGTGCCATGACCGCCCATTTGACTGCTTGAAGCCAGAGCGGAAATGACGATCGTGGATGGATGGTTTTTGTGGGTTGTTTATCCAGGTGGTTGGTTAGTCTAGCTGCTTTTTTGCTTGGTTTCATGCGTAAAATCGCGCTACGCAGGCGCCGAAACCATCCGTGGTTGGTGCCGAAGTATACCCTTGTAACATCGGCTTTCCTTGACAGTCCTTTTAACAGATTGGCTGTAACGGTGCTTTTTCCCGCACCATCGCTGCCTACTATTGCAATAATTGGTGCGCGATGGCCAATGACATGCTTTCCTGAACTGGTTGTGTTATTGATCCGTGCCTGGAATACATGCATGTATCTGGTAAATCGCATCGTGATGAATCTTGCGCTATGTCCAAGTGCAGTTCCTTTTCTATGAGGAGCCAAGGAAGTTGAAATTTCCGTTCTCAATCGACGAAATGGTGCACTTGACCACATGATCTTGTCTTTGAAGTCTGGTTTTATTCGCTTCCAGCGTTCATTGCCCCATAGCATAATACCCCATCGTTCAATTTCTTCATCGCTGCATTGAGTAAGCAGCCAGGTCATCTCTGCGCGTGACTCCTGTGTCACAGAAGCACCCCCTAGCGGGTTGAGAATCTTACCCCGAAGATTTTGTGATTTTATTGCTTCGCGCGTGAGTAATAAATGTGCCTCAAATGCTTTGGACGGAATACTGATTCCTGTTACAGGATCTGGTGTAACCTCGGTATTCATCAATTCCAGCCAAGGAAGATCCTGTTCCTTAATGGCTTTTGCGCCAGTCAGAAGGCGCGTATGCAAATGTAGATGCAGCATGATTCCGGTAGCAGAATCAGTGCTCAGCCAATCAGTGACACCTGCATAATGTTGCCATGGACGGGGACGAAACTCAATAAACCCAAGATCCTTAAGTAAGACTCGTAGCCTAGATTCCTGTTCGGGAGGAATGGACATATCGAGGTCGGTCTTTCCCTGAACAGATAAATCAAGTCGTTGGTTGCTTTTCCAATGACATAGAATCAACCCGGCATTCTTGGCCGACTTGGCCAACCGGGTGGCCAGATTTTCGACATGCGGAATTCTATCCAGCTTTGAAACTGTCAATTTAGGTTCTTCCTATTTTTTGATAAAAATCGTTTTCCAATGAGTGATTTCAAAAACTCTCCTTCTTCAGCGAAGACCGTCGGGCGCAAATACCAGATCATTCTATAAAGTAAGAATACACTACCCGATACTATGGTTAACCTGAAAATTTCATGCAAGTCGGCGTCACGTAGCGAGACAAGCTCAATGGTTGCTATACCCACGATTGCCAAAGCAATCACAAGATGACGCGTAATGACCATTGCAAGCGCCCTTAATGGCATGCCACTTAGTGATGAGACCAGTATAAGCACCACCATGAAGTTTAGTGTGACCGCAACAGCAACGCCTGCGGCCACGCCTTCAAGCCCGATAAAATGTCCCAAGTAGGCGCCAAGAGAGACCATTCCCATATACAGCCATTGCGTCCAGGCAAGACGGTAAACAGCTCCGCAGGCGCGCACCAATGCCTCGCAAAGCTTATGACCAATCCGAAAAACGATGCAAGCCGCAAGTATCTGAAACGGTATAATCACGGCAATCCATTGTGAGCCAAGTAGAATATGAACAATCTCAGGTGCAAGCAGGGCGAGTAGCATACTAAATGGCAAACCTAGCATAGCAACTATTCCCATCGAACGTAGAAAAGCCCGCGCCAAGCGGTCCGGTTCCGATTGTACGCGAGACATAATTGGGAACATTACCTTCAACAACCCTACACCCAATAATTTTGTCGGCATGGTCACAGCCTGAAAGGCACGGCCATATAATCCCAATGCCTCGGCTCCCAAAAATCTGGCTACGATCAGGTTGTCGATCTGATAAGCTCCGCTGCGCCCGATCTCAGCCAGCGCATGCCCGCCACCAAACCTGAGCAAGTCACGATAGGCCGCTCGGCTCGCTACTATACCAAAAGGAGGGGGACATATTGCGATCATGATTGCAGCTCTGATCGCGCCTTGCGCCAGAGTGCCGCCGACCAAGGCCCATACGCCGTAGCCCATTAGGGCGAGCACGATAGCAACAACACCATAGCCAACTCCGTAGCTAACGACCTGTTCAACTGCCAGCAAGCGGAATCTGAGCTCACGCTGAATGCGGGCTTCCGAAACCTGCTGCAGCCCTGTGAGCAACAACAAGAGAGCCATAATGCCTACCGGCTCTGAGAGTTCCTCAATCTGGAAGAGCCTTTCTATAAAGCCAGCTCCCAGATATACTGTCAGTCCGGCAAGAAGACTCAACACAAACGACAAATGAAAACCAGCTACCAGATGGTCTCTTGTTAAATTGGGAATTTGTACCAACGCCTGTGCAATGCCGAGTTTTCCAAATATACCCAGAAAGGTAATGACTACAATTGCTGCACCAATAACGCCGAATTCCAATGGCGTAAGCAGCCGGGCCAGAACCATGAGAACACCCAGTTTCAGGATTGTTTGTCCACTTGTTCCAACAAGTGTCCATACAATTCCAGAAGCCGCACGTTCTGTTAGTGATTTATTTATATTAACCGGGCTGCTAGAATTTTCTTTTGTTTCTTTTTGCATGGTGAATAGGCGGACTTGGCAACCCCGTAAAAAGGACTAATGCAGTCACATATGTTGCTACATACTCAAGAGGTATATTCTTTATACCACTCTACCCAGTGTTCGATTCCATATTCCAACGATGTTTTGGGCTCATAACCCACATCCCGTTTCAAATCCTCTATATCGGCATAGGTGGCCACGACGTCTCCATTCTGCATGGGCAGGTAGTTTTTCTGCGCCTCTTTGCCAAGGGCCTTTTCTATGGTCTGGATAAAGCGCATTAGCTTTACTGGTTGGTGATTGCCGATATTGAAGACACGATAGGGAGCGTAGCTGGTGCCAGGATCCGGGGTGTCGGTAACGAAGTCCGGGTTGGGCATAGCAATGCGATCAAGCACACGCACTGTGCCCTCGGCAATGTCGTCGATATAGGTGAAGTCGCGTTGCATGCTGCCGTGATTAAACACATCGATAGGACGGTTTTCCAGGATAGCACTGGTGAACAACCAAGGCGACATGTCTGGGCGACCCCAAGGACCATAGACCGTGAAGTAACGCAAGCCAGTGGTCGGCAGACCATAGAGATGGCTATAGGTATGCGCCATCAACTCATTGGCTTTCTTGCTCGCGGCGTAGAGACTAACGGGGTGATCAACATTGTCATGCACCGAGAATGGCATGTGGGTATTGGCACCGTATACACTGGAACTGCTAGCGTAGACGAAATGCTCGACTCCGTTGTGGCGACAGCCTTCGAGCAAGTTTCCGAAACCGACCAGATTAGTCTGTATGTAGATGTACGGATTCTCTAGAGAATAACGCACACCCGGTTGGGCGGCTAGGTTGATAACGCGACTGGGTTTTTCCTTGGCGAATAGATCGTCAATAGTTTGCCTGTCGGCTATATTCCCTTGGATAAATTTGAAGTTGGAATAGGGTGTTAGCTGCGCCAACCGTGCGCGCTTGAGGCGCGGATCATAGTAGTTATTAAGATTGTCGATACCAATGACTTCTTCACCCCGCTTGAGAAGGGTCTGGGCGACGTGCATGCCAATGAAACCAGAAACGCCGGTTACCAGTAGTTTCACAGTATTAACCCCTGCCGATTGAATAGTAGGTGATGCCCTGGCGATCCATCCGTTCTGGGCTAAATAGGTTGCGGCCATCAAAGATAACAGGGTTTGTCAGTTCAGTCTTAATCAGGTCGAAATCCGGCGCACGAAACTGTTGCCACTCGGTAACAATGATCAGTGCATCAGCGTTACGCAATGCCGCCTCTTTAGTGCCCATCAGAATCAAATCCTCGCGCCGTCCGTAGATTCTCTGGCACTCATCCATTGCTGCAGGGTCGAATGCTTGCGCTTTTACGCCGGACTGCCATAGCGCCTCGATGAGAGTGCGGCTAGGAGCTTCCCGCATGTCATCGGTACTGGGCTTGAAACTAAGGCCCCAGATAGCAATGGTCTTGCCGGAGAGTTTATCTGCGCCCCCAAAGTGCTTGGCAAGCTTCTCAAATAGCTTGTTCTTCTGGCGATTGTTGATCGCCTCTGCTGCCTTGAGTAGCTCAGCATTGTAGCCAACTTGCGCGGCAATGCGTTCCAGCGCTTGCACGTCCTTGGGAAAGCAACTGCCACCGTAGCCACAACCAGGGTAGATGAAATGGTAGCCGATACGCGGGTCGGCACCAATGCCCTTGCGTACTTCCTCAATGTCAGCACCGAGGATTTCGGCCATGTTAGCCATCTCGTTCATGAAGCTGATCTTGGTTGCCAGCATCGCATTAGCGGCATATTTAGTAAGTTCAGCGCTTTTCACATCCATGAACATGGTGCGTTCATGGTTGCGGGTAAAAGGCTCGTAAAGCTCGCTCATGCGTTTACGGGCTTCGGCCGATTGAGTGCCGATGATAATACGGTCGGGTTTCATGAAATCACTGACAGCTGCCCCTTCCTTGAGGAATTCAGGGTTAGAGACGATATCAAAAGCAAACTTCTCGTTGCGTTCGTTAAGTACTTGAGCAACATGTGCTTGCACCTGATCCGCAGTGCCAACCGGCACGGTTGATTTATTAATGATAACTTTGTATTGTTGCATATGGCGGGCGATACTTTCGGCTACGTTCAGCACGTATTGCATATCGGCGGACCCATCCTCATCCGGCGGGGTACCAACAGCGATGAACTGGATTTCGGCATGGTTAACCGCAGTGGCTACATCGGTAGTGAACTGCAGGCGACCCTCACTGACATTTCGCTCTACGATGGCATCAAGTCCGGGCTCCCAGATGGGCAGTACGCCTTTATTAAGGTTGTCAATCTTGGACTGATCTACATCAATGCAAACCACCTTGTGCCCAACTTCCGCCAAACAGGCTCCAGTAACCAAACCGACGTATCCAGTGCCGAAAATGCTGAGTTTCATTGGTGCTCTAGATTCCTATCTAAGTTATAAGTCAAAATTGGCTCACCCGGCAAATGCGTGTTTTCCTTTCAGTCGCCAAAAATATAATGGGTTTCATGGGGCGTCATAATTTTGAGTTTAAATTCGGCATACTTACAACTGTAAACCACTTTATGCGCCGTTTTTATCTTGTTCTTGGGTCTTCTAACGGACCAGCTGATAAGGCATCAAGTCAGCAGTACGTCAAATCTATTATTTTCTATTTGTTATATTCCAACGCTTGGTATTTACATCGCTTTTTGAGATATGAGCAGTCTGCGATAAAGCGTGAATATACCCGTTTTTTCTTCCTATTGGCATGATTGAATTCACTATCGGGCGATTTAAGGATTATCTTTATACCAAATTAAGGATTTTTCCTATATTTATTCTTTTTTTGGAAATGTATCCTTGTCTTGTACCAGAAACTAAATCTATTAGATCGTTGTGGACCAATAAAACAGGATATCTTTCCAGGATGGTTAAATAAACTTCGATTAGGTGGGGATGAACCGAAAAAAATTAGTAATAGAATATACTGGCGTGGCACTAATTGGCGACAACCTGGCCGTCCAAGTATCTTATTTGTGCAATAAAGTGTACCCCGAAAAGCCTTTGAAGCTGAGCTTGGTTTGATTCCGCGATTAAATATTGTGAGAAGATGCAATTAATGAGAGACATACAGCATAAAACTATCACTAAGGCTGTTTTCCCTATTGCCGGCTTGGGAACACGATTCCTTCCAACAACTAAAGCATCGCCAAAAGAAATGCTTCCGATCGTGGATAAACCGCTTATTCAGTACGCTGTTGAGGAAGCGTATGCCGCCGGTATTCGGCAAATGATTTTTGTCACTGGTCGCACAAAACGCGCCGTTGAAGATCATTTTGACATTGCTCATGAATTGGAATCTGCACTCGAACTTGCCGGAAAACAACAATTACTGGAATCAGTTCGAAACATTACACCAGAGGATATGCAATGCGTGTATGTTAGGCAATCACACGCACTCGGTCTTGGGCACGCTATTCTTTGTGCGGAACAAATTGTGGGTAAGGATGATTTTGCTGTCATATTGGCCGATGATTTAATGGTCGCAGAAAAACCGGTTATGACGCAAATGGTCGAACAATATCACAGACTACAGGGAAGTATTGTAGCCGTGCAAGAAGTTCCCCGGGATCAGACCAATCGTTATGGCATTGTCAGTGGCAGAGAATATCAATCCCGTCTACTTACAATAAATAATATTGTTGAAAAGCCCTCCCCAGAAACGGCACCAAGCACATTGGCAGTGGTTGGACGATATATTTTAACCAATACCATTTTTGACGAAATCAGAAATCAAAAACCTGGCGTTCAGGGTGAAATTCAACTAACTGACGGAATTGCCGGTTTGCTGAAGAAAGAACGAGTCTTTTCGTATCGATTCAATGGCGAACGCTATGATTGCGGCAGCAAAATTGGATTTCTAAAAGCGACTGTCGATCTAGCAAGCTGCCATCCAGAGGTTAGTGAGTCATTTAATAGTTGGCTTATTAACCTGAATATTTTACAAACTTTGAAGAAGGCATAGATCGGTAAAGTTGGCTCGAGTGGGGAAACACAGGACAAACCCCAATGTAAAGACCGCTGCATAACTGTGTTTTTGAGCTTTTCTGATTACTTGCAGCATTGATAAATCAAACACTTAAAAGTCTTGCCCAGCCCGAGATACCCAGCTATGCAGCGGTCTCATGTAGAGTGAATTTCAGATGGCTGATTATGGAAGGAAGGTGTGTGATCTGTTCACAGCTGGTTGAACGTGTCAAAGCTAGCTGGCTATTGCTAGTTCTTTTTTTTTTGGCATTACTGGTGCGTGTACTGTCTCTACATAGCGACACCATAGGAAGCAAAGTTTCCTGCATTGGCAAAATGATGAATATCGCCCGTTTCCAACATGATCGTCGACCCAAGAATTTTCCCAACGCCTCTGGTTAGGCGGATTGTTCAATCACCTTGATCTCTCGTTGAATAACCGTATACACCACCAATCCCGCATTAGCAGCCTAAAGTGTATCGCCATCAAGTAATATTGTTTTAAAACCGGATTTGCGTAATGTTCCTGATTCAATCCGAATGCCTGTTGAACGCCATATATGGCCTTATACAAATAATCTAGTCATGATATATTTGCACAGCGGCGAAGAATGAAGCAGCATTTTTGGCGTATCTTGTGGCGATACCCTGCCCTCTTGCCTATTCAATAACCGTATTGCTGTTATAACCACGATCTGCCAGCAAATAATCTGCTGTGCTACCTTGTGTAATAAAAATGCTGACCGGCAGACCATGCGTATCCACAGCCAGATGTATCTTGGCGTTGAACCCCCTTTTATGCGGCTCATGTCCTAATTTCCACCCTTGGCCCCGGCGGCATGGGAATAAATTTCAAGCAGCGCCCATACTTGGTCTGATATATCACGTCCGCAATGTGAGTGTGTTATATGAGATTCTTTCGTCTTTACAAGTGTCTCATATTTTTATTTTCGTGACTACATTTCTTAAAGAATTATTAGAGTTATTGATATTCTTCGATTACGATAAGAGACAATAATTATTTTAACCAATACAATATATTAGCTCCATTTACAACCTATTATGTCTGCTTCAGCAGACATATCTAACGCCTTTTTACCTCATTCACACACTTACTGTTTATTAGTATAAATAACTTATTGTTATAACATGCGTTGTCATATTGGCATGTATTTTGCTTAATTATTATTTCTGGCTTATTTGCTGGTATTTACGTTTCCTTCACTTTTAGAAGGAGTACAACTATGAACATTAGGCCATAACTCATTTGTCTATTTATCCACATCGTTATCGGATGAAGTTTTCATTGAGGATTTAACGGTTTTTATGTCGCTGTCCTATAGATTACAGATTTTGTCTGGATGTTAAGCTGGCTTTAACACCGCTGAGGGGTTGTTGTGGAATGTAACGCCATGAAAATAAACATAATATACTGTTAGTTTGTAATTTTATGAATACAACTATTGTGTAATGAATTTAAAAGGTGCTTGTTCTTGTAATTCCCTAAAACCAGAAGCTCACGTGCGCATCATTGAGTCGACAAGGTCCATGTTTACCATCAACAAGTGATGGTCTTTGGATGGTTTATTTTTATAAGAAAGAGGGTTTATGTTTAAGATATTGAATTATTTAACTTATTCTGCTTTTATTCTGGCCGTTTTTGCGCAGTCAGCATTCGGTCTACCGGCATTTCCCGGAGCAGAAGGGTTCGGCTCTGACACGCGCGGAGGGCGGGGTGGAAAAGTGATCGCGGTAACTAACCTGAACGACAGCGGCCCTGGAAGTCTCCGCGAGGCCCTAGCCACCTCGGGGCCTCGAATCGTAGTGTTCCGGGTGGCCGGCACCATCGAGCTGAGATCACGGCTAGAAGTGACTGAGCCGTTTCTGACGGTGGCTGGGCAGACGGCGCCGGGAGACGGGATCACCATCACCAAACATTCCTCGATGGACAAGGGGCTGATGGCGATCCGTACTCATGATCTGGTACTGCGGTACCTCAGACTCCGCAACTTTCCAAGCTCGGAAGGTTCCGGTCAGGTAGACGCGGTGACTATGTACCCGGAGGCCTACAACATCGTCGTTGACCACTGCTCCTTTTCCTGGGGAACGGACGAGGTGTTCCAGGCGGATGGGGCACATAATATGACCTTCCAGTGGAACATCGTTGCAGAGGGATTAAGTCACTCTACGCATCCGGAAGGCGAGCATAGCAAAGGCCTGCATTTTAGGGGAGAGAATTCGGACAACATCTCAGTGCACCACAATCTGCTGGCTAATCATATGGATCGCAGTCCCAATATCAATACGACGGGAACATTCGATATGGTCAACAATGTCATGTATAACGGCGGCAAATATTGGACCATGATCAAGGATGTGTTTGGCGCGCCAAACGTCAATGCGGTAGGGAACTACTACAAGCGGGGGCCAAGCAGTATGGACAAGGAGAGAAAAAAGGGCTGGGAGTTAGTTTTCTACAAAAGTTCTAGCAGTTTAGATCTCAATCCGAAGCTTTATGTAAAAGACAACATCGGGTGGCATCGGCCCACGAATGATCTACCAGAAGAAGCACTCGTGGAACCAGATAGCCGGTTTATGCTTGTGAACAAGCCGTTTAAGGCGCCGCCGATCACCACCGTTTCCGCATCTCAGGCGTTTGATCAAGTACTGGATAATGCTGGAGCGACTTTGCCGGTGCGCGATGCCCATGATCAACGTATCGTTAGCGACGTACGCAATGGAACTGGGCGGATTATTGACCATCCAGCTGAAGTGGGTGGTTTGTTGGAGATGGCATCGGGAACACTGTCGATAGATACGGATGGCGATGGAATGCCCGATAAGTGGGAGGAACAATATAGATTGGATCCAAACAATGGGGCAGATGGAAATCAGGATAGAAATGGTGATGGCTACACTAACGTGGAAGAGTATTTGAATTCGCTGGTGACTGGCAATTCAGGAACCCCAGCGACTCCAGTAATTCCACCGCTCCCGCCAGAGGAAGACACAACTCCTCCGACCGTCTCACTTGACAACCCGAAGAATGCATCCACGGTCTCCGGCACAGTAGTTGTTTCTGCGATTGCAACGGATATGGATAGCGGGATCGCGGGGGTTCAGTTCAGGCTGGATGAAGTTGACCTCGGAGCAGAGGTTGTCGCAGCCCCGTTCTCGATGTCTTGGGATACCAATTCGGAAACGCCGGGGACTTATCGTCTTTCGGCCCGGGCTCGGGATAAAGCAGGAAACGAGAAGGAATCGAGTCTGGTTTCGGTCACCGTGGATCCCGCGGTGCAGCCGCCTGCGCCGTCTTCCGACAACACCATCTATGTCTCTACTGAAAGCAGAGGCACCATGACGAACCGTTCGCATTGTCCTGACAACTTCTCTTTCACTGATGAAGATATTCTTGCATACGACGTCGTGTTAGGGTGTTGGTCCCTCTATTTTGATGGCTCCAAAGTGGGTCTGGATAGTAGTGAAGTCGACGCATTTCACATCATGCCGGATGGAAGCATCTTAATCAGCCTGTATGCTGCTAGCACTTCCTTGCCAGAGGTAGGCGCAATCGCTAGTACGGACATCGTGCGTTTCATTCCCACTGCCTTGGGTAAGGACACGGCAGGCAGATTCGAGTTATACTTTAAAGGTGCTGCTGTGGGACTCGACGATGAAAAAGAAGAAAATATCGATGCCATCGGCCTTCTTCCGGATGGTCGGCTAGTTGTCAGCACCAGCAGAAACTTCAAAGTTCCTGGTGTTTCCGGTAAGGACACAGATCTGATTGCTTTCAGTGCCACTTCTCTGGGTGAACAAACAAGCGGTACGTGGGAGATGTATTTTGATGGGTCGGAAGCTAGACTAAGTGACAGAGATAAGGTGGACATTAATGGCATTTGGATTGACAGTAACGGTGATATCCATCTAACGACCAAAGATTCTTTTTCTGCCGTCGGCATTGAAGGTGATGGTGCCGATATCATTAAGTGCACGCCGAATTCAACCGTCTCCGATATCTCTTGCACTAAGTGGGATGGTATCGACAACGGACTCCCTGCCGGTACGGTGGTTAATGGGCTCCATCTGGAGTTGTGATGTAGAAAAACTATCGCCAATTTGACGATAGTTCGGTTCTTCTAAAGTTCATGGCGCTCGCGCAGTCCTAGCGCCGTGAACATCTTTCTTCGCCTTGGTCTTCATAAAGAAGTCAATCAGAGACTTATTTTTTGATTCTCATCTACTAATCGACTTAATCTTATGTAGCCGCTGGCGCTAATCATCCCAGCCTTCCTTTCAATCAGTTCGACCTGATCCGTTAAAAAAGCCCTTTTACGTCACATGTGACCGAAAATTGTCACCTGATGAGACCTTTACTAGCACTTCAGGTCCTTCTTGTTCAAACTGATTTATCCAGTGATAGAACTGTCCCTGGATACGCCATATTCTCTACGAGACCTTTGCAAAAGCTCAATAGTTGTAAAATTAACTCTTTATAAGTAATAGTTAAAAACTTCTGGCAAGGGCTCTTGCAAAGATCTCTCTACAAATAAAACTCATAGAGTCAGATTACCTCGCGTGCTCTAATACTTTTACCTTTCTTCGAATATCACTTTCTGCTTGTCTATTTAACTCATTTCTCTCCTGACAGATTAATGCATCGTATAATAATCTGTCAGGCTAGGCTCGAAGTTCCGACTAAAATATTGCGTTATGATGTATTGTGCCTGATCTTGTCATGGCCGGAAAGCGTCCTCCGATCGCTTTATGGAACGACCTGAATGCCATTTAGGGTGACGGACAGTCCATGATCGGAACCCCTCCAGAAAAGGTCAAAGGTGCAGCTGGTCTTAGATCCGATCGATGATGGTGTACAACGGAAAATATCGGCACCATCACCGCTTAAGCCAGGTACGGAAAAATTTCCCTTGGTAGAGAGATAAATGCTACTTCCATTGTCGCCAAACGAGACGCCGACCACATCTTCGGCACTATTGCCGCCAAGCCCCACATCCGAGCCATCAAAATAAAGCTGCCAGGTGCCGCTGGTGGTCTCACCCAGGGAAGTGGCAGTGAAAGCGCTGAGATCCTCATCTTTGCCGCTAACGCCAGGGACATTGATGCTGCCGCTGGTACTGATAACCAGCCGTCCATCCGGAAGAAGGCCGATAGCATTGATTTTTTCACCGTCTTCCTTGTCGAGTCCCACAGCAGCACCTTTAAAGTATAACTCGAATCTGCCTGCCGTGCTCTCACCCAAGGCAGTGGGAATGAAACGCACAATGTCCGTACTGTCCACAGAGCCCACATCAGGTAATATAGCGGGTAGCCTCAAGGCAAGCAGAATGCTCCCGTCCGTCATGATGTGAAAGCTGTTGAGGTTTGATTCCAACCCGACATTAGAGCCGTCGAAATGGATAGACCAGGTATCGGTATCGACATCATAGCGAAGAATATCCTCGTGGCGAAAAGAAACGCCACCTACATTACCATTACTGGGACTACTCACGTAAATACCTGCCGGCAACGATGACGATCCCGATGATATGATCACATTGATGGTGTCCGAGCCGGAAACACCGCCGCTGTCGGTCGCTGCTGCGGTAATGACATGAGTGCCCACGCTCAGGTTAGTGCTGGTAATGCTGCCGCCACTGCCCAGAGTGCCGTCGAGGGATGAATTCCAGGCCAGCGACCCCGTCAGATTCCCATCCTCGGTATCAGATGCCGTACCGGTGAATGTCACGGATGCACCCGGCGCAAACGTCGCGTTGTTGGCCGGTGCGCCGATTGTCACGCTTGGTGTGCTATTTCCTGCCGCCCCACTCGCCAAGTGGATGCCATTCAGCCTGTGGCCGGACAGACCATGGGCGGAACCACTCCAGACAAGGTCATAGACGCAGTTGGTATCGGATCCGGTTGATAGTGGCATGCAGCGGAAAATATCGGCACCATCGCCGCTTAAACCAGGTACGGAATAACTGTCCTTGGCCGTTAAATAGATGTCTCCATTGCTGCCAACCCAGACGCCCTCTATCTCTTCGTCATCACCGCCATCGCTGAGATCCACATCCGAGCCATCAAAATAAAGCTGCCAGGTGCCGCTGGTGGTCTCACCCAGAGAAGTGGCAGTGAAAGCGATGAGATCTTCATCTTTACCGGTAACACCAGGAACGCTGAAGCTGCCGCTGGTGCTGACAACCAATCGCCCATCCGGAAGAAAGCCGATAGCATTAATTCTTTCGCCGGCGTCTGCCGAACTGGGTCCCAAACCGACGTTCGCCCCCTTGAAGTGCAACTCGAGGAGACCAGCGGTATTATTTTCACCCAGGGAAGTCGGTATGAAGCGGACAATATCCATGCTGTCGACAGACCCCACATCAGGCAATATGGCGGCGTACTTCAAGGTAAACAAAATGCTGCCGTCCGCCATGATATGAAAGCCGTTGAGATCTGTACTCAACCCGACGTTAGAGCCGTCAAAATGGACAGCCCAAGTGTCGGTATCGACATCATAGCGAAGAATATCCTCGTAGCCGAAGGAGATGCCGCCCACAGTACCATTTTTAGTGCGGGTCGTTACGTAGACGGACGTCAGCGGCGCTGACGGCGGCAATACAGTAATTTGCACATCATCATTGGCGGAAAACTCCGAATCATCAGCTGTGAGGCGTAAAACATAAACGCCTTCCCTTTCGAAACTTGCCCTGGTTTCGGCTGCGTTCTGGTTTTCAAAAATCACTGCTCCAGGACCGCTGATCATGTTCCAGTTAATAGTGACTGGAGCGGGCAATCCATCGTCGGTCACCGTCCCGGAAAGTAACGTACAGGGCGGAACTGAAGCGCCGCCACAAGCAGCGGCAAAGTCAATAACTTTATCCGGTCCGGCCGATACACTCGGTGCGCCGTCATGCGGTAACGCCGGTATTGAAAACTCATACAGCTTGCCGTCGTTTTCATCGGGGTCAGTATTGTTATCTACGCCCCGATCGACGATATAAAGATTTAAAACCCCTGGGTTGGGGTCCGTACCTACGCCGCTCCACGGTCCCAGGGCCAAACCGGCAGGATTACTGGCATTGGCCGCCGAAATATCGATCATCCGCACCAAGGCGCCTGTGGTAGTGACTTCAGCGACCCTGGTTACAGGCCTACCAGAAATGTAGAGATTGCCAGTAGCCGGATCCCATTCGATACCTTCCGGGTCTTTGACGCCGAGACTCAAGGTATCGAAACTGGTCAAGATGTCATCACCATCTGGCGAGACGCCATCGAACCGCCCATTTGGCCCTGGCAGGATCTTGTAAACCTCGGCATTGACCCCATCCGAGAGATAAATGGCGCCTTCCGTGGGATCATAAGCGAGGCCCTCCGGATCGGTAGAATCGAAATTTCTGGTATTTATCGTGGCGACGACCGTATCATCGGTGGTGCCAAACACGCCGTCGGCACCTACATTGACTTCGAAAATCCGTCTTTTAACGTCGTCGGATATAAAAACATGCAAGTTGTTTGGGTTGAAGGCCATCCCCGTCGGCTCGTCGGTAAAAGACAGAGAATTTGAACCGGCCAGAAGGTCGCCGGACAAGTCCGTTTCAAAGATATTGATCGCCTGATTGCTAAACAGCCAATCCATTTCATTGACTTCTCCGTCACTGATAAGCAGGTGACCCTCACCTGGGCCCGCATTCAGATAGGCGATGCCCGACGGGTCGGGGCTGCCAATGGCGCCCGGATTCGTCGTGTCCGGATCAGGACAATTGGAACCCGTAAAGCATGACAGGTTAGTAGTCCGGATCAGAGTGCCCACCACATCATTGGCAGCAAACAGGCGCGATTGCGTGAACAACAAGAAGATAAGGCTCAAGAGGCAGAGTGCCAGGGTATTTTTTTTATTGGTCATGGCAATCATTCTCCAGAGAAGTTGGCTCTTGGGCTTAAGGAACCGGGGATGGCCCACTCGGTAACTTTGCCCCCGCTATTTTTTGAGCGAGCAAGCTCAGTCGCCAAATAAAGATGGTATACGCCGGGATAATCGGTTAAGTCCAGGCTGGGCGCAAAAATCATACCCTGTAGTACGCCAGCAACAGGCAGTTCGAAAACTGCAACTACATCACCATCCAGGGTTAATTTGTGTAGCGTATTTCGCTCCGGGTTCATCGCATAAAGATGGTTATCCTCAGGGTTGAAGGCGAGACCGCGCAGCGTGCCCAAACCACGAGGAAGGTTGATCAGGGAGACCAGCGCGTCGGCAAAATCTCGTCCGAGTCTGGGGGTCAAGCGAACAATACTCGGCCCCTCTGCATCCAGGATATAAAGTGCGCCATTGCCCGGATCCAGAGTTGCACCCTGGGGATCGGCGACCTTGTAATCTTTCAGGCTGGAATGCTCGATGCCTTCTCGAACCAGCCCACCCCGCGCTCCGGCCCTAACCGCCGTCAGTTGGCCGCGCCGGGTATCTACCAGGAACAAACGAAACAGGTCAAAACCACTCGCACCCACCGACAGGCTGTCGAAAGCTATGTTGATAGGGTCATCAATCTCAAGTGGGATCAGTGTGATTCTACCTTCTTTGCTCTCGGGTGGTACGACAAGTGCAAGACTGACCTCCCCTACCTTCGGGTCGTTTAGATTAAGAAGAGTATTCGCCCCGGGTGGAAACCCCACGCCACCCGCATCGAGGAGGCCGGAAGATTTTGTACCAAAAAATTCCTCACTGAAGACATGTTCGATTTCAACGACTCGAACTTGCTTGAGTTCTGCAGCAATCGACTGTGCTTGAATTAGTATCGAGCTAAGCAAGAAAACAAAGAATACCAAAAACAGTTTTTTTATCATGAATTTTCACCATAAATTAAATAAATAGCGTTTCTAAAAATCAATTAATCAGAAAAAATAACTGTAACTAGTTGATTCATTTGCACCGTAATTGCTAAAATTTGATTATTAAGAATACATTTCACACTGCAAGTTATGTAAGATAAATAATGATGTGTTCTTATTTTATAAACAATTTGTTCTGTGTCTATAAGCAATTTGCCTATTTTTTTATATAAAGAACATCATTAAGATCTTGTTCAAAGTCTTCGAATTATGAGAAGTTTGGGAGAGACCCTTGTAAAATCCCTCGCCATAAGTTTTAGCCTGCTTACTACGAGCTGTTGATTTTTAAATAATTTACGTTTTTCAAAGGCATCAAAGAGTTGATTTTCAACTATTGGGGTTTTGCAAAGGTCTCTGTATAAGTTAAACAAAAGCAATCACTTAAATAACGTAGTCATGAAATGAAAAATATGAGATGCTTGTAAAAAAGAAAGGATCTCATATGACACATTCACATCGTAGGCATGACGAAGTGTGGGCGCTGCTTGAGACTCATTTACCTGGCCGCCAAGGCGCTTGGAGAGATATAGTTAGAGATAATCGCCAGTTCATTAATGCCGTTTTCTGGATTATATGCACGGGCACTCCGTAGCGGGATTTGCCACCAGATTATGGGGGTTGGAGCAACATGCACCGCCGTTTCATCCGCTGGCGTGACAAAGGCATCTGGGAAAAATTACTGGAAATCTTGATTGACGATCTGGATTACGAATGGCTTATGATTGATGCCAGGCATTGCAAGGTTCATCGCCATGCTGCCGGGGCCAGAGGCGGAAATCAGGACATGAGTCGCACAAAAGGGGGCTCAAATCGAAATGGTCCAGTACGAGTGTATTGTGCGCCACTTGGGAAAGTCCCTGGGCACAGAATACCTCGTATAGACCTACTTGACGTGGCGTTGTCCTTTTACGGGCACTCTCCAGCAAAAACCTGATAACCTCAAATTGCTTCGACTTGATATCACTTGAATAACATCTTCTCATCCTCCAAGTTTCTCATAAATCAGAGACTTTGAACAGGTTCTTACGACAAGGAACCCTATAAACTACGGCATCTGGTTGAAAATGCTTTCCTCCATCTTAAGAGATGGCACGACATTGCCACAAGATACACCAAAAATACTGCTCCATTCCTTGCTGCCGTGCAAATCAGATGTATCGCTCTCTGGGTAAATATCTCATGACCACACTATCTAATTAATATGACAAAACTTTAATAACGTTGTCATAAATTTGTCATATTGTGCGTTTACACTCTTTATTCTAATTAATATTAAGGTGGGAACAATGAATTTCTATATTAAACAATGGCCAAATAAAATGGCTACATTGATGACTGATGACGGCGTAGTTCTATGGGTATTTTCCAACGTGACAGAGGCCCGCGAAATTTGGTGTACATTACAAGAAACTCATCAGAATAAACACGTAGAACATTGAGTATTGCCAAAACGGCTCTGTTGCAAAAAAAAGACTACTGCACAACCGCCTCGTCAGCGCGATAACCGATTAAGATAGTGACAAGTAAAAGACATTTGGAGCAAGAGATGTAGCTGAGTTTTGGAACACTGGAATTGGAACAACGATTGAGACGAGACAGTGTGCTAATGAGGATTGATTTCCTACGATTTTGTGGTTTATCCTTATCGGATGCGACCTGGCTAAAAAAGGCAAGAAGTCGTAATTTGGCTACCGCAATTACCTGGTAGTGGACGCGCAAAACAGCTATGTGCGGGAGTTCACACTGCTCTTGCCAACCAAAGCGAAATGATGCATTTCGAAGCAGCTATTGAGGCAAATCGGGTATATGCCGACAAAGGATCAGCCAGCAACGTCAGTCGGCAGTTTCTAAGAAAGCATAAAACCAAGAGTGCAATCATGCATCGCGCGTACAAGAATAAATCGCTCTCGGCACGACAAAAGTTAACGCCCAAGCTATGCTGAAAAGTATCAGCATGAATCTAAAAAAAGCTGCCAACAAAATTTTCGTGGACAAGCCACCAAGGGGAGTAGTCCATCCAAATGCTGCATAAAGGGGAAAGCTTCATTTTTTTCCAAAATAACACGCATAAAAAATGTCATTTGGACATTTTTTCCATTGTCACAGCAAATTTACGCAGTTGTGCAGAGGTCTTTCCTTTCTTTTTTACAAGCATCTCATATTTTTCATTTCATGACTACGTTATTTAAAGCTAATCCTTAAATCATCCGATAGTGAATTCAACCATACCAATGGGAAGGAAAAACGGTTATATTCACCCTTTATCGCAGACCGTCCATATTCCAAAAAGGGGTATAAATATCAAGCGTTGGGGTATAAACAAACAAAAATAATCGGTTTGATGTGCAACTGACTGTTTGAGACCTTTGCAAAAGCCTCTGTTTATGATTTTTTCCGGAAAAGTGAGGTGAGAAGCAGGAGGTTATTGTACAGAAAAAGGTTTTATGGCTTTATATGATCATGTGGATGGAAAGAATTAAAGTGTTTTTTGAACCTGATAGGTCGTCTCGTTCGCATAGGTGTGTATTTTGGCGTATTGATCTTCGACCGCCCTAAAGCTTCACCTTCGACCTGTTTTTTAGTATATCATTTCGCGGATAGCCTGACGCCATGAAATTAATGCAATGCATTTTTTCGTCAGGAGGTGTCGGAGCAAAAGACCTTTGCTTACTTCGGCTTTGATGGCCTACCAACTGGTCCGCTGGGATAAGATCAAAGCGCCGCATAAAGCGGTTTACGGTTACAAGTATGTCGAACAAAATTATGGCGCCACATGGAACCAATTATGTTTTTGGCGGCTGAAAGGAAAGTACGCATTTGCGGGATCAGTCTGAAAGTATTACGCGTTGTTTAAAAATATATTAATCGTCTGTATTGGAAATATATGTAGAAGCCCGATGGCCGAAGGATTATTCAGGCAAGCAATTACTGAATCAAGTAAAGCTGATTGTTTTGTGAGTTCTGCTGGACTTAATGCACTGATAGGTCATAAAGCAGATCGTAAAGCCTGTCAACTGATGATAGAAAAAGGCATAGATATTTCAGGTCATCGTGCTTGCCAATTAAATAAAGAAATGATCCGTAAGGCAGATCTCATTTTAGTGATGGAATTGTTCCAGAAAAATATTATTGAGAAAAACGAGCCAAGTGCCAAAGGAAAAGTTTTTCGTTTAGGTGAATGGGAAAAATTTGATATTGCTGATCCTTACCAGAAGGAATTATCTGTTTTCGAGGAATCACTGATATTAATTGAAAAAGGTGTATCCCTATGGATAGCCAAATTGTAATGCAGGTAACATAAAAGTTTATTAATGGGTACTTTATCGATTAATTTACTAAATTGCTAAAGATGAATTTGGAATTTGGCAAACTAAGCTAAAATTCTCTAAACATCACAATTTAATAATTTGTCGAAAATTACTATAAGTCGATACTAGCACAAAATTTGAGGCCTATGCGTACAAGAGCTTTCTTCGTTCTGATTGCACTATGGCAACTTGCCGCCTGCACCGTCATACCGGGTCAACATATGGACCATTTTTCCAAGCAATCGAGCGTGGAAATGCCGGTTACAGAAAATAATGAAACTATTTTAAAGAAACTCAATATCCAAACCATTACTGCCCAGTTAATTATAGATCTTGAAAAAGATTACAGTAATCGCAGCTTGGCGCCTGATAATGTCGCCAACCATTATTTTGATTATCGCATCGGCTCAAAAACCATAAAAGATACCCCTGCTAAAGGACCTTATAGTCAATACCGTGTTGGGCCCAGAGATGTTCTCAATATCACTGTTTGGGACCATCCAGAATTAACTATCCCAGCGGGTCAGTTTCGTTCTGCAGAAGCAGCGGGTAATGTCGTTGGGGAAGATGGAATGATTTTCTATCCTTATGTGGGCATCATTCAGGCAGCGGGTAGAACAGTTGAAGATATCAGGGAAGAATTAACACAAAAACTATCAAGGTATATTGAAAATGTCCAACTGGATGTTCGTGTAGCTTCCTATCGCAGTCAGCGTGTTTATGTAGTGGGTGAAGTTTCCAAGCCGGGTATCCAGTTAGTCAAAGATATTCCGTTAACTGTACTGGAAGCAATCAACAATGCATCAGGCGTAAAACCTGAAGCAGATCTGCGCAATATTACTTTAACAAGGGACGGAAAAACTTACAGCATTAATTTACTCAGTCTTTATGAAGGCGGCGATACCTCGCAAAATGTGTTGCTGAGGCATGGCGATGTATTGAATGTGCCGGATAGTTTTCTTAATAAAGTATTTGTGCTGGGAGAAGTTCATCTGTTCAGTGGTGGCCGTGTCGGTAGATCGCGCAGTTTAGTCATGAATAAAGCCAGAATGACATTGACTGAAGCGATAAGTGATGCGGGTGGCTTTGATCAAACAACATCTGATCCTGCCAGAGTTTTTGTGTTTAGAAGTGCAATGGGCAAATCAGAAATCTTTCATCTGAATGCAAAATCTCCCGATGCCCTGTTATTGGCAGAGCGTTTTGCGCTGCAACCACGTGACGTGGTTTATATTGATCGCGCTCCGGGAATTCGTTGGAATCAAATTATTGCGCAGATTCAACCAACAATTAGCCTATTAAATGCATTTGATGGTTCTTTAAAGATTCAACCATTTATCGGTCGATAAATTGACTTAAATATAAGTGCTGCAGGAACTTGATTAACCATTATTTACATACAATACAATGCCAAATCCATCCGCTGACTATTCTAAAACTCAGACAGACTCGTTAAATTATATTGATGAGAATGAAATTAATTTAAGTGAGTTAATAGGCACTTTGATAGACAACAAATGGTTAATTATCGTAATTACTTTCATTGCGTTGTCACTGGGAATAATCAAAACCTTTATTGACACGCCGGTTTATGCGGTGGATGGTTTGTTGCAAATAAAAGAAAATTCACAATCCATGGCTGGACTAGAGTTATTTTCAGATCAAGCAAACACCAAATCATCAGTTTTAGCTGAAATTGAACTTATTAATTCCAGGCTGATATTAGGAGAAGCTGTTAATAATCTTCATCTAGATATTATTGCTAAGCCTAAATATTTCCCTATCATTGGAGAGGCTATTGTTAGGCAATTTTATAGGAATAATCAAGATGATGTGATATCCAATCCATTATTTTGGCAATCTCACTATGCCTGGGGCGGAGAAGCAATTAAAGTCGATACTTTTACCGTACCCCCAGATTTACAAGATAAAGAATTTATATTACAAGCTGGGGAATATGGTCAGTTTAAGCTTATTCATGATGGCATGGTCCTTCTTGAAGGTAAAGTGGGCAAGCTCGCCAGCAAACAATTGGGAAACAATGCTCAATCTGTCTCAATCTTTGTGTCGTTATTAAAATCTCGTCCGGACACTCACTTTACTGTTATGCGTCGATCCGAAAATCAGGCGATTCTTGAATTAAAAAGTAGTCTTCTTATTGTGGAAAAAAGCAAGGGAACTGGAATTCTTCAGATGGTAGTTGAAGCAGATAAGAAGGATATAGCAGTTAGCATATGGAATGAGATTGCCAATCTTTACGTGCAGCAAAATGTTGATGACAAATCTGCTGAATCGCAAAAAACCCTGGAGTTTCTAGAAAAACAGTTGCCAATTCTTAAAAAACAAATGGATGCCGCCACAACTGCCATGAACGACTATAGAGTTCGCCAAGGCTCTGTTGATTTAAATCTTGAAACTCAAAATATATTGAGAGGGGCTGTAGAGCTTAGAACTCAAATCACATTACTGCAACAAAAAAGGGATGAGCTACGGCAGAAGTATACAGCCTCACATCCTATCGTTGTCTCCATGGACAAACAAATTGCTCGGCTGCAAGAACAGATCGCTTCTCTAGACAAAAAGATCGGGATGTTACCGGAAACACAGCAAATTATTTTGAGACTGTCCAGTGATGCAAATGTGAATGCCGAGCTCTATGCTGCTCTGCTTAATAATGCTCAAACTTTACGCGTAGCAAAAGCAGGCACAGTAGGTAACGTAAGAATTGTCGATCATGCCATATTACCTGGCGCACCCATTAAACCAAGGAAAATTCTTATTATTGTTATTGCACTCTTTTCAGGATTGATGCTGGGCATTGGGGTAGTGTTTATTCGCAGATTATTGAATCAAGGTGTAGAAGATCCTAATTTAATTGAAAAACTATTGAATATACCCGTTTATGCGACTATTCCACATAGCAGAAGCCAAAAACTACTGAATAGTAAACTTAAAAAAATTCCTTCTTCAAATGACAATTTACCTGCCATGTTCTTGGCACTGGAAAATAAGGAAGATATCGCCATAGAAAGTTTGCGCAGTTTGCGTACTACTTTACATTTTGCTTTTATAGAAGCACGAAATAATGTCATCATGATAAGCGGGCCAAGTCCGGACGTTGGAAAAACATTTGTCTCAATCAATCTTGCGGCTGTAATGGCCGATGCCGGTAAAAAAATTCTATTAATAGATGGCGATATGCGCAGAGGCACTATTAATAAATATCTGAGAGTAAACAGAGAGCATGGACTATCTGAACTGATATTGAATACTATAGAAATAGATGATGCAATTCATAAAATAGCGCTAACCAATTTCGATTTTATTTCTACAGGTTCACTTCCTCCCAATCCGTCAGAATTATTGCTGCATGAGCGGTTTGCTATTTTTATAGAGAATATCAGCAAACGGTACGATCTTGTTATCATTGACTCGCCACCCATCCTGGCTGTTACGGATGCTGCTATTATTGGTCGCCTTGCCAGCGCAGCTCTATTGGTAGTTAAGGCAGGCGCACATCCTATGCGAGAATTAGAACAATGCAAAAAAAGACTTGTTCAGGCTGGTGTTAATTTGAAAGGCATCGTGTTTAACGATATACCCCTATCATCTTCTCAGCGGGGATATTATGGTTATGGTAAGTATGTGCATCAATATAGTAACAAAGACAGAATAAATGAGAAATTGACTCGCCTCAGAACGATGCGACGAGTAAATACAACCGCCACAAAGGATATCTAGAGACTTTTGCAAAAATCCTCACCATAAGTTTTCTACTATTGATTATAAAGAATTAATTTTTTCAACTATTGGGGTTTTGCAAAGGTCTCTATGAGTGATGAGAAAAAAGAAAATAAAGGGTTCTTGGCAAATAATCTGCAATTCGCATTTGAAGCCACTCAATTTAATGAAGTCGTTGCTCATGAAGGTATAGGGCTTATTTTTACCAACAGAGTCTTACATTCGCGTGAGCATTCCACTATTAATTTTATAGACTTGACGGTAGTTCCACCAGGAAGCGAAATTGGAGAACATACCCATACAAATGATAACGAAGAAATTTATATTATCATTACTGGTAGAGGTCAAATGAGAGTAGATGGGAAAGTCTTTGATGTATCCGCTGGCCATACTGTCGTCAACCGTCCTGGCGGCACGCATTATCTGAAGAACACGGGTGATGAAGACTTGAGTGTGGTTGTCGTTGAAGTGACTATGCCTAGTACATCTTTATGCTAGTCAATACCAAATAATACAATCATTGCAGGCTATAAGCTTAGTAGGGTTTACAACTTACGATGAGCAATCAAAATAAATCAGTCTGCGTTACTGGAGCTGGGGGGTTTATTGGTTCAAAAATTCTTCGCAGGTTGTCAGACATTGGCACGATCGCTACAGCCCTGTTAGGGCCGAAAGAATTTACCCACGTCGAACCACCTGGAAACGTACAATGCAAACTCGGCGAAATTGACGATCTGGAAATTCTTATCAAAGTCTTTGACGGTGTAAATACGATCGTCCATTTGGCGGGCCCACCTTCAGTCGCAGCATCATTTAATGACCCTATCGGCTTTATGCGCACCCATGCTTTAGGAACAGCCACAGTTTTGGAGGCATGTCGACGTACCAATGTGTCACGCATTGTTTATGTGTCCTCTGCCGAAGTTTATGGGCTTCCTGATTCCGTGGGGCCGGTTAAGGAAGACGCTAGAATGCAAGCACGATCACCTTATGCGGCTTCTAAAATAGCTGCTGAACAGTTAATTAAAATACATGCTGAAACGCATACTCTACAAGCTGTAATTCTTCGTCCATTTTCTATCTATGGTCCCGGTGCCCGACCCGACTCTCTTGTTCCAACGATATTACGTCAGGCTTGCGCCTCTCCTTGTATTGAAATCTTTGATCCCGAGGTGGTTCGGGATTATTGCTTTGTCGAGGATTTGGTGCGCGCCGTGCAATCAGCCTGTTTCTGTGATATCTCTGAGCAGCACATCATCTGCAATGTAGGCACTGGAATCGGAACAAGCGCAAGTGAATTGGCAAGGTCAGCATTAGAGCTACTAAACAGAGATATTCCTATCCAAGCGACTGATGGAGCCGACCGGCCACAAAAATCTGATATCAGACGCTTAATTGCAGATCCTGCGTTAATACTCTCAATATTGAATTGGAAAGCATCAGTAAGTCTGCAGAATGGGCTATTACAAACTCTTAAGGCAATCTAAGGCACATACTATGAGGGTACTAATTACAGGGTCACAAGGTTTTTTGGGGCGCTACTTAGTGGCACATTTGCTCAATTGCACACCTGAAATAGAAATCATGGGTATCGGACGTTCATCCAAGCTCCATGGCCATTTTACCCATGAAATTAGCTGGAATGATGGGAGCCTACAAGCACCTTTGACGCCTCCACTAATCGAGATCCTAGCGTCACCAAGATACCAATACCGACAGCTATGTTTAACAGAGACTGAAAAACTAAACGCTGCTCTACAGGAGTTTCAACCTCAATTCATAATACATCTGGCTGCAGCCCTCCGCGATGACCACTATCGTATGCTTTTTGAATCCAATGTTATCGGATGCCTTTCGCTTCTTGAAGCTATTGCGACGTCAAAAATAAAAATGCCATTTGTAATACTAGGTTCAACAGGATTTTTATATGGCGATAGACCCGAAAACGAATTGCCCCGTCGAGAAGATTATCCTGTCTCTCCAATTGACCTTTATGGCATAAGCAAAAGAGCCGCCGAAGATTCAGCACGCCTCTTAGCACGTCAACATGGCATACCCACTATATGGGCACGAATTTTTAACCCTTTAGGCCCCGGCCAGGACGAACGTCATTTTTGTGGATGGATTGCGATGCAAGTCGCCTCGATAGCGGCTGGAAACCAAGATGCCATTATAAAAGTGGGTAACCTGGATTCAAGTAGAGATTTTCTGGATATCAGAGACACTGCTCAAGCGCTGGAAGTACTGATGAATAAAGGTGAACCCGGTGAAATTTACAATGTCGCATCCGGTATCGAAACAGTGATTAGTGATGTATTTATACAACTCCTGACGTTGGCTGGAATTGAAAACCGAATAAGTGTTGAGAAGCTTCCGCCAAGGCCTGCTGATCTCCCACGCCACTACGCCGACATCACGAAACTGAAAAAACTTGGATTCTGTGCTCAGTATTCCTTAAGTAAAAGCCTTGAGCACGTGCTTGATTACTACGTAAATACAGTCTCCAGTGCCTCACCCTAATGAAGCACTCTCAGATTACAACAATTGATGTTCGTTTAAATATCTTCATACTCCCCGAATGGGTCTCGCCGCTATAAAAAACGTCGATGGTCCAATAGGAGGGAAAACGCCACCTAACCTATAACGTAAGATATGCTGTATCCACCCATAAAGACGATGCAAGCCAGCCGCTTGTGCGGCTTGACCAGACTTTTCGATAGGCTTGGACACATGACCGCCGAGTAAAATCCTTGCTAAGGTACTAACTACCGTTGAAGGTAATAAACCAAAGCGCCTGACAGATACCACTTCCAGACCGGCACTCTCAATGAGGTCAAATAGAGCTTTATGGGAGTATAGCCAGAGGTGTTCCGGGAATCCTGGTCGCCCCATCCATGGGTAGAACCCCTTCGCCAATCCTCCAAAGCTGCCCACCTCGAAACAGAGCACACCTTCTGAATTAACCAAAGCTGCCATCTGTTTAAGCGCCAGAACAGGATCCGGAAAGTGGCTTAGCATATCTTGATGATATATGACGTCAAAGCCACCTATGCCTTGAAGTGTTTCCTCAAGAAATGCCCGCTTTACATCTATACCTAACTTATTGGACACATAGGATGCACATACCGGATTTGGTTCAATAGCCGCAACGTCAAATCCGGCGGCTCTTGCCTCAGTGAGAAAATGTCCACCGCCACAACCGACTTCTAACAACCGTCCTTTTCTGATAATACGCTGCACCCATTTTACTCTAAGCGATGCTGTAAAACTGTAATAACTATCGAGGTGCTGATCATATACAAGATCTACCACACCGGGAGCTGGTAATGGGTCAATGTATACAATACCGCATTTATTACAGCTTCTACCTTGATAGTCTCCTTCCCTTAGAACGACTGGGCCAGAATCAGATCCGCACAACAAACAGAAGCCGCGATCACCTTTTTTTTGTCTGACATGATCCAATATGTCATCATAAATATTTTTCAACGGATTAATATCTGTCATTGTCGACTTCCCGATAAGAAACCAGATTTACATTACAATTGACTTTGAATATCTAAACTCAAGATCATAGAAATAGGTCGATCAGTGCCGAATATTATCATTCATACTTTTATTTATCCAATCTTTACATAACACGGCCGTAAAACCTATTCGCATACTAGATCGGGTTTCGATTCGAATTGCCTATCAGGTATAATTGAATCAATCTTAAGTTCAAGGCCCAGGTCAAGAAGGATGTCAGCGGTAATTTCTAGCATCGCGTTTTTGGTAAACTTCTTCAAAAACTGGGCATAGGCATTTCGTCTAAGCCTTTCAGCGAGTTCATTGTCCTCAATCAGACGTTGGAGCGCATCAGCCAATTTTTCAGGTGAGCGAGGGGGAACAATAAGACCCGTTTCTCCCTCAATGATAATGTCCCGACTACCTACACTATCGCAGGCAACGATCGGTCTGCCACAAGCAGAGGCCTCAATCAAAGTAGTGGGCAGCCCTTCGCGGTACCAGGTCGGCAGACAAACGATGTCGCAGGCCTCGTATAGTGGCGCCACGCTTGGGTGATAACCAATAAAGCGAATCCAGTCGTTTTCTCTCTCGAGTCGAGCAACATCTTCGCGCGTAATGGAAGACGGGTTACCCTCATCGATGGTAGAAGAGAAACGCATCTCATGCTCAACGCCACGATCACGTAGAATCTGCGAAGCTTTTGCAGTATCGAGCACTCCTTTCTCAACCAGAAGCCGAGCTGGATAGAGCACAACCTTCTTCGGGTTATCGGGCAGATTTTCAAAAAAAGGAAACTCGTCGGGATCGGCACCGCAACCACCTGTCACTGCCATGTGATTTTTTTTGATGCCAAGCTCCTCGTGTAAGTAGTCACGGTCTTCAGCATTGTGGAGGATGACGCGGCTGTTCTCACCTGAGTAGAGGTAGCGATAAAGAACCTTTACTACCGAACGAACTATCCGCATTTTTAAACTGTTGTCACCGAACACACTACCCATGCCAGTTTGCAAAAAAACGCAACGCTGATTTCTGAATCTCATCGGTAATCCACAGAGGAGAATCGGAATAATCGTCCAAAAGACGCCTATACTTGGATCTGCCTTCTCCATACGGTAGACATGCAACATTGTGCGTAGCATGGAGATAGGATTCAGATGCTCTCGTACAAAAGGCAGCGGCGCAAGGGTCGTCTCCATGGGCAATGCTTTTTGATAACGATTAACTACCACTTGGTCAGACCAGGCAGTCGTACCTCCTGATTTAGCGGGTATTAACACCGTAGTCTCATACCCAGAGCGTGCCAGTAGCTCCACAACATTATGAAAGTCAGAGACAAAACGCGGCAACATAGGTACGTAAAAGCGTATCTTCTTTTCCACTTCATTTTCTCCATCAATTTTAGTTGGATCAACAAGGCAAGAGCAAATCTTCGTTCTCTTCCCAAGCGATTACGCCCTGAACAAGCACTATTTTAGTGCCGTAATAGAGTTTCTTAAAAAACATCGTTAAGGAAAATAGAAACTAATTCCAACCGTCTTCAATAGTTTTCTAATAAATACACCGCCTACTAACTCAACCACTCCTGCTAGGTATATAGCATTAATAGCTCTGTTGCAAAAAATTATTTTTGATAAAAAATGAATTTAAAAGATGTTGAAAAACATTATTTAGGATACCTGCGATGAAGGTAAATTTGAATTTGGCTCTATGAAGTGGTACCGCAAAACTGGACAAATTGTTAAGCTTTGATATGAGATAAATAGAGAGAGAGGCCTTTGCAAAACCCAATTTTTAAAATAAAGCCCACAAATAATTTGGGTAGTCTTTTTAAGTTATACGCCATAGCCTGCAGAATATGCC
>CBDUPR010000028.1:0-37902 GCA_965369175.1 uncultured Nitrosomonas sp. | reverse complement strand
AAACAGGCTTCGCCTGTGCGCTTATATCTCCGCCCTGAAGGACGAAGTTTTACGCACTATTTGATAATAGATTTTCCTCTATTCAGCATTTTTCCGTCTAATCAGGTGCTGAGCTTAACATCCTGCTATTATGACTATACTGAAACATGGAGAGTGGATAATCAGAATTTACAGGCACATAACACTCAAGCCAATGAAAATACTCATTATCAATCAGAAACAACAACATCGTAGCCAATCTGAAAAAACACACTGCACAATAAACTGCCCAGGTCATCTAAACTCAATTGAATTTACTTAAAGCCCTCGCTGCTATTAGCAGTATGACTTTTATATCTCGTGTGCTTGGATTTCTGCGTGATGTACTCATCGCCCGGATTTTCGGTGTCGGAATGGCTACTGATGCATTTTTTGTGGCTTTTCGTATTCCTAATCTGTTACGTCGCTTATTTGCTGAAGGTGCATTTTCTCAAGCATTCATACCCATACTGGCAGAATATAAAAATATCCGTTCGACAGCGGAAATACGCCATCTGATTGACCATGTTACTACGTTATTGAGCATCATATTATTTGTAGTGACATTAATCGGTATCATTGCTGCCCCACTCATCATCTATATAAGCGCACCGGGTTTCTCTGCTCATCCTGAGAAGTTCACACTGACAATCGATTTGTTGCGTATTACCTTTCCCTATATCCTGTTTATTTCCCTGGTTTCACTCGCTGGCGGCATACTCAATACCTATGGAAAGTTTTATATACCCGCCTTTACACCAGCATTATTAAATCTATCATTTATTGCTTGCGCACTATGGCTGGCGCCAGTGATGACTACTCCTATATTCGCACTGGCATGGGCTGTTTTTATCGGTGGCGTATTACAACTCGCATTTCAAATACCCTTTCTTATGCGTATTAGGCTGATGCCGCGTCTACGTTTAAAAACTCATGACACAGGTGCCTGGCGCATTCTTAAGCTCATGGGGCCAGCCATTTTTGGCGTATCCATCGGTCAAATCAGTTTGTTAATTAACACTATATTTGCTTCATTCCTGATTACTGGCAGTGTGTCGTGGCTTTATTATGCTGATCGTTTGATGGAATTCCCTGCCGGTCTTCTCGGAGTAGCCCTGGGAACGGTACTGCTTCCATCTCTGGCTCGGCATTACACTAGCAACAATACCGAAGAATATTCCCGCTTACTAGATTGGGGCTTACGCTTGACCGTATTACTAACGCTCCCCGCTGCACTGGCATTAGCATTACTCGCGACACCCTTGATCAGCACGTTATTTTACTACGGTGAATTTACGGCTAATGATGTCTGGATGACACGTGAGGCATTAATTGCCTATAGTATAGGATTATTTGGATTGATATTAGTCAAAGTTCTGGCACCCGGATTCTATGCACGGCAGAACATAAAAACACCGGTAAAAATAGCGATCATTACGTTAATTGCAACACAATTTATGAATCTTGCGTTCATTCTACCCTTGCAACATGCCGGACTAGCACTGGCGATTGGCCTGGGTGCCTGCCTCAATGCCAGCCTACTCTATTATAAATTACGTAGTCTCAAGATTTATCAACCGCAATCTGGCTGGCTTATTTTTTTCCTGAAAATATTAATGGCCTTAATAGTCATGGCCGTGACACTCTGGTTCAGTTCAGGGAGCGATGCCTCATGGCTCGCAGATTCAGCAAGCCAGCGCATCGGTCGACTATCAGGCGTAATCATAATGGGTGCGAGCAGTTATTTTGCAGCATTATGGATACTTGGCTTCCGTTTAAAGGATTTCGTTAGGCAGCATTAATAATCATTTGATTTTCGTTGATCAGTCGTCCTGAACACTTGTCCAGACAAGCTTTGCGGACGCCCGCGATCCTGCCGCCTGTTGAGCGTCTGACAAAGCGAGTCAAATCAAATGATGATACCGACAGAGCCACAACAGAGATTCATCTCAAACCAGGTATGCTTAAAATCAGAAAGGCTGCTTCTATATAACAGGCATACTCTTTTTATCACGCTCGATCAATGCATAAGCAGAATGATTATGAATTGATTCAAAATTCTCTGATTCCACGATATAAGCATCAATACGTGAATCCTGATTCAGGACTTCGGCAACGTCTCGCACAATGTCTTCAACAAACTTGGGATTGTCGTAAGCCTTCTCAGTCACATATTTTTCATCAGGACGTTTCAGCAAACCATAAAGTTCACATGATGCTTTATCCTCTGCTATCCTGATCACATCTTCGATCCACACAAAACTGTTGGTACGCACGGCAATTGTCACGTGAGAACGCTGATTATGTGCGCCATAATCAGAAATTTTCTTGGAACATGGACATAAACTCGTTACTGCCACGACAACCTTCATAGTGAATGTGTAATGATTATTTTTAATTTCACCTATAAAAGTTACCTCATAATCCAGCAGACTTTTCACGCCGGAAACAGGGGCTGATTTATTGACAAAATAAGGAAAGGTCATTTCAATATGACCAGAATCTGATTCCAGTTTCTCGACCATTTCCCGCAGGATCTTTTCAAATGATTTCACTGAAATTTCCCGCTCGTGACTATTAAGTATCTCCACGAAGCGAGACATATGCGTACCTTTGAAGTTATGTGGCAAATTCACATACATGTTAAAAACGGCCACCGTATGCTGCACACCGCCATCCTTGTCAGCAACCATAATAGGATGACGAATAGCTTTGATACCAACTCTATCAATTGCGATACGTCTCTTATCCGGCGAGCTTTGCACGTCTGCAATGGGCAAATCTATTTGTTTATTCATACTATTTACCTCCTGTCCAAAAAGGAGCACCCGCTAAAAACATTATCAAAGACATCTGGCATCATTCCAAAACCAGCATTAAAGATATCGATATTAAGTGGATAAGGCCACCTGAATAGACTTTATGATACCCAACTTATCTAATCCACAATCGGCCAACATTTGTACCGAATCACCTTGATCTATAAAAATATCTGGCAGGCCTAATTGCAACACTTTAACCTGCGCGCCTCTACCACTGAGCATCTCCAATACCGCACTACCTGCTCCTCCGATAATCGTATTCTCTTCGACCGTCACCAGCAAGTCGTGATTATCTGCTAAAGAAGCAACCAGATCAGCATCCAGCGGTTTAACAAAACGCATATTAGCAACGGTAGCACCTAATTCTTCTGCCACCTCCAAACAAGGTGTCAACATGCTGCCAAAAGCAAGCAGTGCCACCTTCTTTCCCTGCTGACATATCTCACCACGACCCAATGGCAGTGCCTGCATCTCTTTTTGCACTACTGCGCCTGTTCCTGCACCCCGTGGATAGCGAACGGCGACCGGAGTATTCATCTGAAATGCTGTGTACAGCATTTGTCGGCATTCATTCTCATCCGATGGTGTCATGACCGTCATATTCGGAATACAACGCAAATAGGTCAGGTCAAAACTACCGGCATGTGTCGGACCATCTGCTCCGACGAGTCCTGCACGATCAATAGCAAATACAACCGGTAAATTCTGGATCGCAACATCGTGAATCAATTGATCATAAGCCCGCTGCAAGAAAGTTGAGTAAATTGCGACCACTGGTTTCAAACCATCGCAAGCCGCGCCTGCAGCAAATGTCACCGCATGTTGTTCAGCAATACCAACATCAAAATAACGTTCAGGATACTCCTGCGAGAATCTTACCAGCCCAGATCCTTCACGCATTGCAGGTGTGATACCAATTAAACGGGCATCCTGCGCCGCCATGTCGCACAACCAATCACCAAAAACTTGTGTATAGGCTGGCTTACCGGCAGGTTTAGGAACAATACCTTCATTTGGATCAAATTTGCTGACGCCATGATAAAGAATCGGGTCCTCTTCTGCGACCTTGTAACCCGCGCCTTTACGGGTGACAACATGTAAAAACTGAGGACCCTCAAGATGTTTAATATTCTTTAATGTCGTCACCAATACATTCAGGTCATGTCCATCAATTGGGCCAATATAGTTAAAACCAAACTCCTCAAACAATGTACCCGGTGTTACCATTCCTTTCATATGTTCTTCAGCACGCTTGGCAAGCTCCAACATCGGCGGCACGACACCCAGCACCTTCTCGCCAGCCCGTCTTGCTGCCGCATAAAATCGGCCAGACATAAGCTTGGCAAAATAGTTATTCAACGCACCTACCGGACGTGAAATTGACATATCATTGTCATTTAGCACTACCAGCAAATTGGCATCCATTACCCCGGCGTTATTGAGTGCTTCAAATGCCATACCCGCACTCATGGCACCATCACCGATAATCGCAATTGAGCGCCGATCTATCCCCTCCAGCTGCGCCGCAACGGCCATGCCCAATGCAGCACTGATAGACGTACTCGAATGAGCTGTACCAAAAGCATCGTATTCACTTTCATCACGTCGCGGAAATCCGGCAATGCCGCCGTTCATACGCAATTTACTCATGCCGCTACGACGTTCCGTCAAAATCTTATGGGCATAAGTCTGGTGACCGACATCCCACACGAGTCGATCATGCGCTGTATTAAAAACATAATGCAAGGCAATCGTTAATTCTATTGTACCCAGGTTGGAGGACAAATGCCCTCCGGTTTTCGCTACAGATTCAATCAAGAAGCTGCGTAATTCTTTAGCGAGCTGAGGTAATTGCTTTCGTTCCAGTGCACGTAACTGGGAAGGCGTGTTAATGGTGTCTAACAGTGGATACATTCAGAACCTGAAAATGAAATAATCTTGATAATAAAAATACTGCACTCAGAACTTACGTTCAATAATAAAGTCAGTTACCTGGCGTAATCGAATTGCCCCTTCACCCAAACTGTCCAGTGCTCGACAAGCATCGCTTTGCAGTCTTTCTGCCAACTCACGAGCTTGGCTGATGCCCAGAATACTGACATAGGTTGGTTTCTTGTTTTCCGCGTCCTTGCCAGCCGTTTTCCCCAGCGTTGCGGTAGTCGCTTCAGCATCCAGAATATCGTCAATCACCTGAAACGCAAGACCAATACATTTGGCGTAATGATTCAGCTTATCCTGCTGCACATCATTTAAGCTACTGCCACAATATGCCCCCAGCATCACTGCAGCACGAATCAGTGCACCGGTCTTATGAATGTGCATATACTCCAGCTCTGGCAAACTCAAAACTTTGCCAACACTGGCCAAGTCAAATGCTTGTCCACCCGCCATTCCCCGTGAGCCGGATGCCTGCGCCAATTGCCTGATCATATCTAATTGAATCTGTGGCGTATCCGCTAAACAGTTTTCTGCCAACAACTGAAAGGCTAAACTTTGCAGGCTATCTCCTGTCAGTAACGCTGTAGCCTCGTTATATTTCACATGACAAGTTGGCTTACCTCGCCGCAACACATCATCGTCCATACAAGGCAAATCATCGTGCACCAAAGAATAGGCATGAATCAGCTCTACCGCTGCTGCCGCAACCGTCACGCGTTCCACATCAGCCATACTCAATTCGCCAGCGGCAAAAGAAAGTAACGGACGCACACGCTTCCCCCCTCCTAACACGGCATAACGCATGGCATCATGCAGGTTCTCAGGCACACAATCAGTAGCAGGCAACCGTGTTTCCAGAAAGGTTTCGATACGGGCCTGACGATTTTTCGCCCAATTCTGGAAATCAGTGATCATCAATGCCAGACGTCATAAAGTTTTTTAGCGTATCTGCTTCAAGCATTTGTACTTGCTGTTGCGCATCCTGTAGTTTATTCTGGCAATATTGTAACAACTCTGCTCCACGTTTATAAGCTGCAAGAGAAGCTTCCAGCGACATCTGTCCTGCCTCCATCGTCGTAATAATACGCTCCAGCTCGGTCGATGCCGCCTCGAAACTTTCTGGCTGTGAAGACGCAGCAGCTTTGGATGATTTTGTCATAATGCACTCAGCACAATAATAAAAAAACAAACGTTTCTATCACTTAAAACCGTCGAAAATAACGCAATTATCAGTATCAGGTCAATTCTATTTTCGTATCGACAGATTACGTACCCTTTTTTTCAGCCTAATAGCCTGTATCAAAAGAACCTCGTGGATCACTGGCTACATAAGATTTTTGTTTTTTCTTATCGAAGAAAATTAACTGCATATTCCCCCATTTCCGTGTTGCGGTCTTTACTACATGTCCTTTTTGTAACAATTTAGCTATCAACTTCTCATCAAACGCATCTGGCTCAATTTCAATTTGATCGGGTAAATACTGATGATGGAAACGAGAACGAGAAACCAATTGATGCGGATCAAACTGATGATTATCAACATAATCAATAATCGCCAATAAAAGCATACTGATAATACGTGAACCGCCCGGCGTACCCATAATCAATATACCACTTTCATTCTCTACAAAGGTCGGTGACATACTGGATAAAGGACGTTTTCCTGGCAAAATTGCATTCGCTTTCTTACCATACAGACCAAAAATATTAGGCACATTATCACCCATTGAGAAATCATCCATCTCATTATTCAGCAATACCCCGGTATCTCCCGCAACAAAGCCAGAGCCAAAAAATGTATTGATACTGATCGTTGCTGCGACTCGATTACCCTCTCTATCAATCACTGAAAAATGAGTCGTTTCAGTTCCTTTTTCTGACTCTCTTTCGGCAGGATACACAGCATTAGAAGAGCCTGCCCGATCCAAACTGATCCGGGCAGCGCGCTGGCGAGCATAATACGCACTCATAAATCGTTTTTCAGGAACACTAACAAAATCGCTATCGCCCAGATATTCAACGCGATTCTGGTAAGCTAATCGCAACACTTCTGCAATCAAATGCATCTTATCCCATTCACTCAATTCTGATACCGGGAAATACTCAAGCGTATTGAGGCCCTGCGCCAGAGTCAATCCACCCGCAGAAGGCAGCGATGCGGATGTAATCTGTGTTCCACGATAAGTAAATTGAATTGGCTTACGTTCAACTACCCGATAATCTGCCAGATCCTCATATTGCCATATCCCACCGGCCTGTCTGACAGATCGAACCATCTCTTGAGCCACATGGCCACCATAAAAACCATTTGCACCTTGTTTTGCAATGCTTCTCAAGGTAGCAGCAAGCTGCGGCTGGCGTAATAACCAACCTGAAGCAGGAATTTTTCCGTCATGCAGAAAAATCTTTGCCGCAAGATGATTCTGACGTAGCTTGTCCTGATGATTCTCAATTGTTCTGGCCAGCCGTTGATCTATCCTGAACCCATCGTGCGCCAGACGGATCGCTGGTGCAAGTGTCTGCTTTAATGATAATTGACCATAATGCTCGTCAATATAAGTCAATGCAGCAGGCATACCCGGTATCGCAGCGGCCCTCGGTCCATTAAGTGAGGCACCCCTTACAGGCTTATTTTTTTCATCTAAATACATTCCACTAAATGCTTTTCCAGGTGCAGTTTCACGCCCATCAATCATAATATCTCTGGCATCACTAGCACGGTGTAATAACCAAAAGCCACCGCCACCCAACCCCGATGCAAAAGGCTCGACTACTGCTAACGCCGCACTCACAGCGACTGCCGCATCGAATGCATTACCGCCCTGTGCAAGTATCGCTTCACCCGCCTCAGTCGCTAACGGATGTGCCGATACAATTGCCGCTGGATATGTAGCGATGGCGTTTGTCGAAATGACAAACAAGAATACTGACAATAGCCAGCAAAACCCTGTTTGAGCGAATATCTTTACAAATTTTTTCTGCATTTACATTTATTGACTATTTTAAATCAAGAAGATCATTTAACAGACTTAGCACAGGTTATTTCCCTTAAATTTTACCTCTAGATGGGAAATCCATATTGATACATATTCTTTCCTATGGCAAGATAGGATAAGTAGTGTGATATTAATCTGAAATTTGCCAGATTAAAGAGTTGATTTGTCACCTAAGTGAAACGAAAAACGAGAAATACCGCATATATATAATACAATACCCATTATGGGAAGACTCTTTTTTCACTTAGTTTGCCATCATCACTGAAGCCGGATGCACTTTCAAAAAAGCTTATCCGAAGAAAAACTTTATTTACTATATCGAGAGAAACTTGAGCGAGTATTCTGATCAAATATTTGGATATTTTGAAACAGTGCCACTATGGCCTTTTATTCTATTTGGCATACTGGGCATTATTGCTTTAAGTGTTGAAGTCCTCAACCGAAAACGGCGGGCTGATGCTATTCATAATTTTCGTTATACCATCGAATCAGAATTGGCTGGCATGTATCCAAAGCCGGTAAACTGGCCAGTAAATATCAATACCTATCTTTGCGATAGATTGCCTGAAATGCAGGAAAATTTTGAGATCCTGAGAATCTTTATTCCGCAAGATCGTCTACTCAGTTATAACACGGCCTGGAATAACTACTGCGATTTCTGTTATAGCATCACAGATGAAAAATGTGTTGCCGCTGAGCAGTCCTCTACTGAGCAGAATCCAAAAGAAGTTTTCCATAAGCTGGTTTCTGATTTGTTAGAACATACTAATATCTAAAGTAGAAATAATTATTCTATTTGTGTTTTTAGAGGCCCGCTGTTTCGCAATTAATCTGTTAAAGTATCTGATTTGATATTATCTCCCGACAAATGAATTATCTATGATTTTATAACTCCTCTTTCGTGATTGAAATAGTTCGTCAATTTCGCGAATATCAAGAATGGCTATAAAAAAATACGCGACATTCAACATTCAATTTAATTATTTATCCTGTTTTTTAATCTATTGAAAATCAAAGATACAGTCTATCAAAATAGCTTGCCACGCTATGTGCCTAAACGCATAAAATTTTCAGATAGCTCGTTGATTTGATTTTTATATAAGCCGGCCGACTTTCACCCTGCCCAGGCCACGCACCCGGATGCGCCTGATACCTTTCATTCATGCTTAACCAAACAATACGGCCCGGATTTTCTATAATCGCTATAATGCGCTATCCGCTTTACTGTTTAATCATGTTATCTCCGTATTTGCCATGAACAACAAAACCAAGCCACCTATCTCTACAACAGTGATTGTTCGCCCGGTGATGTCTTATCGCGATATGGGCACATTTATTGATGTGCCCTGGCATATCTATGTCAATGATCCTGTGTGGATCCCACCGTTACGTCTGGAAAGGCGTTTTCATTTTTCCAGATTCAACCCTTTCTTCAAACATGGAGAGTGGCAGGCTTGGGTTGCCTATCGGGAAAATCAGCCCGTCGGTAGAATCGGGGCACACATTGATTCCCTTCACCGTGAGCGTTATGGTGAAGATGCCGGTCATTTCAACCTGCTCGAATGTGTGGATGATAGCGAAGTATTTTCAGCCCTCATATTGCATGCTGAAGCATGGTTAGCTGCTCGACATACCCGTTATATCACCGGCCCCTTTAACTTTTCCATTAATCAGGAGTGCGGTATTCTGGTAGATGGTTTTGACACCCCCCCTGTCGTGATGATGCCGCACTCACCACGATGGTACAGTCGACTGCTTGAAGAACAAGGCTATCAAGCAATAAAAGATTTACTCGCTTACTGGGTACGCGTAGACTTTGATACGCCACATGTAATGCAAGCGCTTATACAAAAATTTTCCAAACAGGTGCGATTACGGCCGCTACAACGTAACAAATTTAATCAAGAAATAGAAATAATACGTGATATATTCAACGATGCCTGGTCAGACAATTGGGGGTTTGTTCCGTTTACTCAAACTGAATTCGCTGAGCTTGGTAATAGCCTGCGCTTATTGGTGCCAAATGATTTTATTCAAATCGCCGAAGTTAATGGTATTCCCGCAGCCTTCATGATTGTGCTACCTAACCTCAATGAAATATTTTCCGAACTCAACGGTCATTTATTTCCTTTTGGCTGGGTCAAATTAATTAATAAAATCCGAAATCAAAAAATTCATACTGCCCGTATTCCCCTTATGGGTGTCCGTAAGCAATTTCATAATACGCCGCTCGGCATGGCGCTGGCTTTCATGGTAATCGATGCGCCGCGGCAAGCCGGACTTTCTCGCGGCATCAAAGAAGTTGAAATGTCATGGATATTGGAAAGCAATAAGGCTATGCGCAGTATTCTGAGCAGTATCGGCAGCAAGCAATATAAACGCTATCGTATCTATGGAAAGACCCTGTAATCAATGACTCAAATAAAAAGAAACAAGCAATTTACCGCACTGGTACTAGCTGCGGATCGTACCACCAATGACCCGATTACCCAGTACACGGGCGCGCCTTGTAAGGCTATTGCACCCGTTCACGGAACACCAATGGTTATTCGTGTACTCGATGTACTAGCAGCAAGCGATCTAGTCGCATCAACAATTCTATGCGGCCCCCCGGAATCATGTCTGCCCGCCTGTCCGGAATTAAAACATCGCATTGAATCTGGTCAAGTCACCTGGTTACCCAACCTTAGCTCCCCTGCGCGCAGCGCTGAAAGCGGTTTCGGATTGTTAGATAAAGACACACCGGTATTATTAACGACAGCGGACCACGCCTTATTAACGCCAACAACCCTGCAGTACTTTTTAGATCAATCTTATGTCGCTAATGCGGATGCCACTGTGGGACTGGTCAAGTACGAAGATATGATCACAGCTTTTCCAGGTACTAAACGGACCGTCACACGACTGCGGGATGGTGGTTTTTGTGGCTGTAACTTGTTTACGTTTAACCCTCGAGGGCGTGAACTGGTTACTTTCTGGCGGCAAGCAGAAGATATGCGCAAACGCCCCTGGCGGTTAATCGCACAAATTCTTGGTCTACGAATGGTACTGGCATATTTACTGGGTTCTCTAACACTGAAACAAGCACTCGATGCTGTCTCGAAAAAATCGGGGGTGAATATACAAGCGGTGGTATTACCGGACCCACAAGCGGGCATTGATGTCGACAGTGTTAAAGATCTGCAGTTTGCTGAGATGATCCTAGCAAAATCAGCGACTTCTTCACACAATCAAAATAAATCTATTTAGCTTCCTTTGATTACATCATTGCCCACCCATACTGTACGCTGCAATTAACAAAATAAATCCATGAAAATAATTGAACGCTATATTTCGCGCGAATTATTGATACCATTTATGGTGGTGGTAGTCCTTCTGACAGGACTATTTGCTAGCTTCAGTAGCGCTCGACTCCTGGCAGGCGCTGTAACCGAGACACTGGGTCTCGCAGCCATGCTCAAACTCGTATTACTCAAAACCTTAATTGCCCTGGAAGTATTGGTTCCCATCGCACTTTACGTTGCGGTCATTATTGGCCTGGGAAGGCTCAATAAAGACCAGGAAATTAATGTATTACGCTCGTCCGGCGTCAGTGGGAAACGGATCATATACGCCGTGCTTATTGTAGCCATTCCTATTGGGATCATCAGTGGCATTTTGTCTATCTACCTGCGTCCATGGGCATATGCTGAAAGCTATATTCTGAATGCACAGGCAGAAGCCGAATTGAATACCAACCGATTTCAGGCAGGACGCTTCTATGGCAGCGTAAATAGTGGCAGAGTGATTTATGTGCGCAGCAAAGATGATACTAACAATCAAATGGCCAATATTTTTCACTATATCAAGAAAAACGATCACAATGAGATCATTGTAGCTAAAGAAGCACAACAGCAGCTAACGCCTAATCAACGACCACGCATACAATTATCCGATGGCTATATTTATCGACTCACACATGCCGCAACAAAAGATGATGTCATTAAATTTGAAAAAATGATCTATTTTACCGACATTAACGATGTCTCAAACTATAGACGCAAAGCGACGACGACAAGAATTTTGTGGGAATCGGATCAGCCACGAGATATTGCCGAATTGCAATGGCGACTTTCTCGTCCTATCGCAACGATTCTGTTGGCCTTAATTGCCGTATCTTTTATACGCACGGCCCCACGTCAAGACAAAAGTGACAGAACTTATTTCATAGCTGCCATGGTCTTTGCAATTTACTATAATCTGAGCGGATTAGCTCAAACCTGGGTTGAGCAAGGTGTCGTCAGCAGCATACCCGGCATTTGGTGGTTATATTTACTGATGGCCAGCAGTCTCGGGCTGCTCTCATTCGGACCCGTGCAGAAGCGACTCTCGCGTTAATAATGATTATTTACCGCTATATTGCTTTCCAGGTTCTTATCGGTCTCATTATTGCCACAGCAATACTGTTACCGTTATTTAGCTTTTTCGATTTACTGGAGCAACTGGATGATGTGGGCAAGGGTACTTATCGTGTCGAAGATGCCTTTTTATACACAGCGCTGCTACTGCCCCGCAGATTTATTCAGATTGCGCCATTTGTCGCCTTATTGGGAACAGTCGCAGCACTCGGAAAACTAGCTGTCCATTCTGAGCTGATCGCATTACGCGTCGCAGGCATCTCGCCCACTCGCATCAGCTGGGCACCACTCGGGATTGGTTTGCTTCTTCTGTTCTTCATTGCAGCATTGGAGCAATTTGTCGCACCACAGCTTCAACAGAAAGCCATCTCACATCGTGCAGTCGCACTAGAACAAAGTGCGGAACTAGGCAGAGGTCTTGGAATATGGACCAGGAATGAACAAAATATCTTGAGAATTGGCGAGATGTTGCATGCCAAAAAAGCAGCCGATATTGAAATATTACACCTTGATAAAGATGGTTTTTTATTAACACATACTCAGGCTCAATATGCCGATATTATTGAAAATGATCTATGGCGACTAAGCGATGTTATTGTAAGAACATTCACAGACAATCAAATTTTATCCACTACCGCAAGCTCAGTAAGCTGGCAATCATTTCTCAATCCTGAAGATATTTCGACGCTGACCAAGCCACCCGAAAGCCTGTCACCCATTGAACTATTCCGGCACGTGGATTTCTTGCGTAATACCGGTCAAGAAGCAGACTCCTACGCACTCGCTCTATGGAGAAAAGCAGGCGGCGCACTAATGACAATAGCCATGCTACTCCTTTCAATTCCCTTTATTTTTGGCTCGATTCGTTCAGGTCTGGGTAATAAGCTCGTATTTGCTGCGATGATAGGAATCGCTGTTTATCTACTTGATCAGATTATTGCCAATGTAGGCTTATTGCTGCATATAAATCCGGCCTTTACGGCGCTCTTACCCGGATCATTCCTAATTCTAATCGCTAATTTATGGCTTAAACGAATTATGTAATATCATTTGCTTTAATCACCGCAATGCTCGAGAAAAATAACGCAATACTGAAGCCATTCCTTTAGCCTGGATGACTATTATTGCGACAAATAATCCATCACTCATATGGGAGGAATTGTTTCGAGATATCTAAAAATGAAGTTTTTCATTTTATTAATTTCTGATTATTATACTTTTAAATATCCAAAATATGACTTCGAGATAGCCCCATTATGGCAATAATCCGTGTTAAGAACTTATTGTTGAGAACTTATATTGGCTTTAACTCAGAAGAAATAGCTAACAAACAAGATGTCATTATTAATATGACGATTGATGTGAATCTCAGCAATGCAATAAGAAATGACTCTGTAGATGAATCATATAATTATAAAACCATCACCAAAAGAATAATTTTCCTTGTTCAGGATCAAAAATTTAGGATGCTGGAAAAGCTGACGCAATCTATTCTGGATGAAATCATGATCAACAAGCATGTACGTTTCGCAAAAGTAGAGGTAGATAAGCCACATGCCTTACGTTTTGCCGAGTCTGTTTCGATAGAATTGGAAGCTTCAAGGCATGAATGACTGCATCCTGAGCATTGGATCCAACATTAACCCTGAAGAAAACATAAGAAAGACACTTATTTTCTTAAAACAGAAAGTTGATGTAACCGGCATATCTTCATGGGTAAGAACCACACCAATTGGAATAACCAATCAAGCCGATTTTATCAACGGCGCGGTGAGAATCCGAACCGCCATATCGCAGCAAGCATTAACTCAATATCTAAAGCATCTAGAAGACAAACTCGGCAGAGACCGCTCTCTCCCTAAATTCGGTCCAAGAGTCATTGACCTGGATATTGTGGTCTGGAATAATAAAATTATTGATAATGATTATTACACAAGAGACTTTATCAAAAATGCCGTCCATGAATTATGGCAAAAATAAACCGGCCTGCAAAACAGTTTTTCATAGAAACACCGTATTAAGGCCTCTTCAAAGATGCTGACATTTCAATCTACTGGTAGAAAAGCATATGAATGCTCCACTATCACAACTGAAATCGGCATTACCTTATCCAAGTAATCAATCCAGTATAAATGGATAATCCAGGCTCATCGTAATACAGATAATCGGCTCCATACCACACGCCCCAACGGGGCCCATAAGACCAGCCGACGATCAGCGCCTGAAGAGACTGTTTGCGCCTACTATCTGAATTAAATGGAAAGAGATTTTTGAAAAACCCCAATAGTTGAACGTATAAAGTGCCGAGTCACGCATATTGACAATATGCCTGGTAACGTCGCATAAAAAAATATTTCTTGATTAATCATTAAAATCCATTACCGTGGCAGAGATGTAGTGTCTATTTGTAAGCTGTATTATTTTCATACGATCAGCTACAGACGGCCACATTCAGTCGCGCTATATATTCAAATAAAAATTGGACAGCAATATAATAAACATGCCAACTTCAACTTATATTTATATCATCGGTGAAAATGAAACAAAGATTTGGGGCCTAAGTGGTCAGGAACGTCTGCAACGTATGCTCAGCAGTATCAAACAGACTATTCTGGTCAATGATATAGAAGAAATTCCAGCGACAGCGCCAGTACTTTTTTTATCTGCCGATTATTTATTTGACATCAGGGTATTAACAGCGTTGATCACAATGCAGTCACAAATGGCCCTATACAGCGATCATGATATGCCAGTAGCAGTACGCACGGATAGCGCTCAAGCCAGACAGATACTTAAAGCGCTATTGGATAATAATACAACACAGACCATTTCTGCGCTCCCCCGCTATGGCCTTAAAGATCTAAAAATCGATTTTCAGCAAAATTTGAAGAAAAAGGACCCACCCTACCTATTACCCATTAATCAGACAAATCGTAAGCTACTCGAAGCAGAGCTTTTTGCTGGGTCGTATAAAGGCGTCACCGATCTTGTCACAAAATGGCTATGGCCCTGGCCTGCGTACTGGTCAACACACTTCTGTGTTCGTTATGGCATACAACCCAATCAGGTCACTTTGCTCAGCTTGGTATTCGCCGTGCTCGCCGGAATTGCATTCTGGCAGGGCTACTTCGGCACCGGTTTGGCAATGGGCTGGTTCATGACCTTCCTGGATACCGTAGATGGGAAACTGGCACGTGTTACAGTCACATCAAGCCGTCTAGGCGATATACTGGATCACGGACTGGATATTATTCATCCGCCTATCTGGTATCTCGCTTGGGGAATAGGACTGGCAACCACGTTAAACCCCATTACGCATCTAGAATTACTGATATGGCTGATGTTTATTGGCTATATCGGCGGGCGCTTATGCGAAGGAGCCTTTCAGCTTTGGTTAGCCCCATTTGATATCTTTATCTGGCGCAAACTCGACTCATTTAATCGTTTGATTACAGCACGGCGTAATCCCAACCTGATCTTATTAACCTATGGCTGGCTAATAGGGCGGCCTGATATCGGTTTTTTGTTGGTGATTATCTGGCACTTGCTGTCCACAGCTATTCTGAGCGGGCGACTCATGGCTGGATGGCGCACCTGGCGCCATCATCGACCTTTACGTTCATGGTTGCAAGACATTGATCCCAGTCGAGACAGGAGTGAACTCGCGGTCAGAATTTTCACCCGCGCACCAATTGAATCCGAAAATCGGCGTTAATCATGCTCTCAACAGCTGCATACAAAAACAGAAAACACATTGAGCGATCAGATTGGCTACTCAGCAGGAGACACTTTGTCCATCCCCTCGGGAAGCGAATCAATCACTTCAGTCAACGATGTTTTTCAGAATGGTACCTATGAATCAACAAGCCTGTATTGACCGTCTGGAATCAGGGACTGCCAGGGTTGGGTTGCTTTTTAACCCTATGAGTGGGCAGGTCCGGAAGCGTGAGAAAACTATAAAAAAAGCGCTCAGCGACATACCTTGCGGCCTTATCCACGAAGCCAGCAATGCAGTAGCCTTCCAAACGTCAGTCGATGCACTCATGCAAGCTGAAATTGATTTATTAGTCATTGTAGGAGGAGATGGCACAATACATGCCGTACTCAGCCATCTGTTCGCAACTCAACCACGTGCAAAATGGCCCCTGCTGGCTATTATTCCAGGTGGTACAACCAATATGACATCATTGGATCTGGGTATTCGTGGCAAACCGGAGCAGGCTCTGCAGCGGCTTCGATCCTATCTACAGCAGCCATCGACACCGATATTGATACAACGTTCTGTTTTATGCATCGAACAAGCAGGCTCTACCAAAATCTATGGACTATTCTTTGCTGTCGGGTTAGTTGCAAGAGGTGTCAAATTCTCCCGTAGTAGCGTTAAACAACTGGGCCTAACCGGTGGAATATTTACTCTTCTAATTATGCTACGTTCCCTGGCAGGTATGCTTCTGGGTAGCCATCAAAATGAATGGGCACCCGTGCAAATGTCCATACTTGATGCCAATGGCAAAACACATCATGGAACCTACCTGTTTGCGCTTGTTAGTGCACTGGACTGCCTGCTCTTGGGCATACGCCCCTACTGGGGACAAGAACAGGCGCCACTTCATATCACATGGGTAGACCAACAACGCAAACATCTCTGGTCTTCATTATGGCCTTTGCTTTCAGGCCGAGGGCACGTGCTCAAAGAAGAGGAAGGTTATCACAGCCATAACACGCGCGCATTGGCATTGCACATGAATGACGAATATATTGTAGATGGCGAACTGTATCGGTCAGTCAGTCAGGATATTCCCTTATATATTACGGCAACAGACCCCATCAACTTTTTAGCACTATAGGATCTGCAATTCACAATGACAGCTTCTCTCCCCATATCTATCAAACCACTACCCACTGCCTTACTGGCTGAAATAACAGCACAAAGCGAAAAAACGGTAGCAGCAGATTTCTCTATTCTGGTCGATGCCGTGGTCGCACGCTTTAATACCGCACTGGATGCGGTCATTCTGTATGGATCCTGCTTACATTCCTGCGATCTGGATGAAGGAATCGCGGATCTTTATGTTATCGTTGATAGCTACCGTAATGCCTATTCAGAACGCCATTTAAGCTATCTGAATGCCTGGTTGCCACCCAATGTGTTCTATCTTGAAGTTTCTCATCAAGGCAAAACATTACGTGCTAAGTATGCAGTTATTTCAACAACGGATTTTGAACAAGGAGCTCAATACTGGTTTCACCCTTATATCTGGGCACGTTTTGCTCAGCCATCCCGCCTGCTCTACGCACGCAACGAGATAAGCCGCCAGCGCATCTACCATGCACTGGCCCATGCAGTGATTACTTTTCTCAGAACAGGTATTGAAGCACAAAACACTTGCACAATCGATATCGAAGAAATATGGACGCGCTGCCTGGCGCTTACTTATGCGGCAGAACTGCGACCAGAACGGGAAACACGAGCACGCTACCTCGCACATATGAATCTAGACAATTTTACGCAACTCACTGCGGCCGCAAAACCGGTATTAGTGGACATACTTGAAATACAGTCAAACGGGCATTACCGCTGTCTAACTAGTACAGCAACTCGACGACGTGCACGATGGCATTGGCGTCTGCGGCGCTGGCAAGGACGTATTCTGTCTATTTTACGCCTGACCAAAGCCAGCCTTACTTTTCGGGATTGTCTTGATTATGCCGCATGGAAAATTGAGCGACATACCGGCATCCATATTGAAATCACGCCCATGTTACGACGCTACCCTGTTCTTTGGGGTTATAAAGTCATGTGGCAATTACTACGACGCGGCATATTGCGTTAAAAAAACCTTTTCATAAAAATAAACGGGCTACTGTTTTTTTTATTTAAAACTATCAATGGAGATACTTGTGTATTTTTTACAGCGTTTATTCATTTTTTCTTTTGTTTCAGGCTTACTTGCCTGCTCAAGTGTGCAATACGGCATATTAGAAAAAGTAGGCATCCCTAAACGAGATGTCATGGTTTATCGGGTTGAAAAAGCCCGCGACACACAAGAAGAAACCAAAGCGCAATTTAAATCTGCGTTGGCACAGTTTACCGCTGTTACCAATTTTAAAGGAGGTGATCTCGAAACCATATACAATCAGTTAAACAGTGAGTACGAAGCCAGTGTCAGTAAAGCCCAAGAAGTAAGTAAGCGTATTGCAGATATAGAAGATATTGCTCAAGCATTATTTTCCGAATGGGAACAAGAAATCACACAATATAACAATATTTCACTTAAACATAGCAGCCAGAATAAGCTTGATGCAACTAAGACACACTACAGGCAGCTTCTCTCTTTAATGAAAAGTGCTGAAGCCAAGATTAAACCGGTACTTCGCGTATTCAGCGACCATGTATTGTTTTTGAAGCACAATCTTAATGCCCGTGCGATTGCTTCGTTAAAAGGAGAATTAGGAATCATGAAGGCGGACGTATCATCCTTGATCACTTCGATGGAAAAATCCATTCATGAAGCAAATGCTTTCATTAACACTATGGAAAAATAAACAGTATCACCAGAATTGATGGCGAGCAACCCAATATACTCTGCAGTTACCATCATGCATAAACGATGGCCTGATCAGTTGAAACTGATAAAATTGATAGTACCCGATAAAATAGCGCTATCTACGGGCAGGCGGGCCGATCAACACCAATCATATACTTTAACCTGAACATCCGTTCTTTATAAAAAACGCATCGATAAATCAACGGCCTTTATATCCTTTGTCAGACTTCCAATAGAAATTCTATCTACCCCTGTTTCCGCTATCCTGCGTACCTTTTCCAGGGTAACATTCCCAGATGCCTCTAATATCGCGCGTTCACCTGCTGCCTGGCTGGCCAGAACAACGGCCTCACGCAACTGATCCAGATTAAAATTATCTAATAAAATCATTTTTGCGCCGGCCGCCAACGCGATCTGCAATTCTTCTAATGTTTCTACCTCAATTTGAATAAATATACCATGGGGTGCAATCTCCTGTGCGCGACTCAAAGCCTGCCTAACTCCACCGGCTGCAATAATATGATTCTCTTTAATTAATATGCCGTCATACAGTCCAAAACGGTGATTCACCCCCCCGCCGCATTTAACCGCATATTTTTGCGCGAATCGAAGTCCTGGTAACGTTTTACGAGTATCAACAATGGCTGCTTTTGTGCCTGACACGGCCTCAACGTAATGTTGTGTACAGGTCGCAACTGCGGACAACACCTGTAGAAAATTTAATGCAGTTCGTTCAGCCGTTAATAAGATCCGGGCATTGCCTTTGATCTCACATATCTTCTGATCTGCATAAACCACTTCTCCGTCTTTGGCAAACCAGTGTATCTGAATCTCTGATGAGAGTGCCTGGAAACAGGCTTCGAACCATGGAATACCACATAAAACAGCAACCCCTCTATTTATAATATAAGCAGTCAGGTTCTTTTCAGCTGGAATCAATGACGCAGTTAAATCACCTTCCCCGATGTCTTCTATCAGTGCCTGCCTGACGTTGTTTCTAATTTCATCTAGCAAATTTTAAAACTCCTATCAGCCTAAAGAATTCACGCAACGTGTGTAAATGGAATAGTATATGTCAGCCATATGAAAAAGGAGGCAACATGCCAAGTGTAATAGATTTGATTATATATAGTATAGGCACTATGTTGGGCCTTCTTATTATTGGCACGATCATACTGTGGTTTATCCAGGATATCACTCAGAAAAAACATGCCGTACTGCGCAACTATCCAGTAATCGGACGGCTACGTTTTATTTTCGAAAAACAGGGAAAATATTTTCGACAGTATTTTTTTTCCAATGACAGAGATGAAATGCCGTTTAACCGCGCAACGCGAGCCTGGGTTTATAAGAATGCGAAAGATAAGGGAAGTATAGTCGGCTTTGGTTCCACCTATGATTTACGTGAACCCGGTTCAATCATTTTTGTTAATGCGGCCTTTCCTATCCTGGAAGAAGAACAGCTACCCACCCCCTCACTTCTGATTGGTGAAGGCTATTGTAAACATCCCTTTGCGGCCCGATCAATTATCAATATCAGCGGGATGAGCTATGGAGCCATTTCAGCACCGGCTGTCCGTGCGTTATCACGCGGTGCAGAAAAAGCTGGATGCTGGTTAAATACGGGAGAAGGCGGTCTTGCACCTTATCATCAGGAAGGCGACTGCGACGTTATCATGCAAATTGGCACAGCCAAATATGGTATTCGTGATGAAAACGGTAATTTCTCGCCGGAACGCGCCAAAAAACTCGCCAAAGTAGTTAAGGCATTCGAAATAAAACTTTCCCAAGGAGCCAAGCCAGGCAAAGGCGGATTACTCCCAGCTGCTAAAATAGGCCATGAAATCGCTGCCATTCGCGGTATTCCTGCACATCAGGATTCGATTAGCCCCAATCGCCACAGAGATATTGGCAGCATCGACGAATTACTCGATAAAATTATTTATATTCGGGATCTCACGGGACGTCCAGTCGGTATAAAAACAGCGATTGGTGGATGGCATTTTATCAATGAATTATGCAATGCCATCAATCGGCGGGGGCATGAGTACGCACCGGATTTTATCACTATTGATGGTGGCGAGGGTGGCAGCGGTGCTGCGCCAGAAACCTTGCTCGATTATGTGAGCCTGTCGATCACAGAAGCATTGCCGCGGGTTGTTGATTCATTATTGCAGTCTGGCTTAAAGCAGCGCATACGGGTGGTTGCGGCCGGAAAACTGGTAACTTCAGCGCAAGGGGCATGGGCACTATGTGCAGGTGCTGATTTCATTAATACCGCCCGTGGTTTCATGTTTTCGCTCGGATGTATCCAAGCCATGCGCTGCCATACAAATACTTGCCCCACCGGCGTCACAACGCATGACGCACGTCTGCAGAAGGGCCTGGTTGTACAGGAAAAATACTTGCGCGTCGCTAATTACGCTATCAATGTCAATAAAGAAATTAATATGATTGCTCATTCATGCGGATTGCACCATGCACGTGAATTAAAACGAGAACACGTGCGTATTACCGAGACGGCGGGAAAAAGCATCGCACTCAACCTATTATATCCTTACCCTGAAGTACAAAAGCAGACTCCAGATGCAACAGACTGAAGGATCACTGTTTGAAGACAGCTCGGTATGAGCTGGAATGTGCGATATTACGGCTTATTGTCACATGCAAAATCTATTGACACACTCATATTTCATAGATCTGAACGATAAAAGCTCACGGCACATCGGATACTATCGAGGAATCTCTGCCATATCCAATTGTTTAATTCGGTTTTGCCAAGTAATGTGCTCTTGAAATTCTTCTCGATTCCCCCACGTAGAAGTTAATTATCTACTATGGGAGCGTTCCATGCGTTATGAGAAATTAACCACCAAATTCCAACAGGCATTAGCTGATGCACAAAGCATAGCTGTTGGCCAGGATAATGCGTATATTGAACCCCAGCACCTTCTACTGGCGCTATTACAACAACAAGATGGTGGCACCGTTTCATTACTACAGCGGTCTGGTGCAAATGCTGTAGCCATTCAAGACGCACTAAGAAAAAGTATACAGCGCTTGCCTAAAGTAGAGGGTACTGGTGGAGAAATTGGTATTTCACGTACGCTTGGTAATCTGCTGAATCTCGCTGATAAGGAAGCACAAAAACGGAATGATCAGTTTATTGCATCAGAAATGTTTCTACTGGCCATTCTCCAAGACAAAGGTGAGACAGGATTATTATTAAAACAGCACGGTGCCAATTATGCCGCACTGGAACAGGCAATTAATGCGGTACGCGGCGGAGAGAACATCACCGATGCGGAAGCTGAAACTAGCCGTGAATCGCTAAAAAAATACACCCTGGATCTAACCGAACGCGCTCGGCTAGGAAAACTGGATCCGGTAATAGGACGTGATGATGAGATTCGTCGTGCCATCCAGGTACTACAACGACGCACTAAAAACAATCCGGTATTAATTGGTGAACCGGGTGTGGGTAAGACTGCGATCGTAGAAGGCCTGGCTCAACGTATCATCAAGGGCGAGGTCCCGGAAAATCTAAAAAACAAAAAAGTGCTGTCACTCGATATGGCGGCATTATTGGCCGGCGCCAAATATCGAGGAGAATTTGAAGAGCGCCTCAAATCCGTATTGAAAGAACTCGCGCAAGATCAAGGTAGCACTATCGTGTTTATCGATGAACTGCATACTGTAGTCGGTGCGGGTAAAGCGGAAGGAGCAATGGATGCGGGAAATATGTTGAAACCGGCACTGGCGCGTGGAGAACTACATTGCGTGGGCGCCACTACGCTAAATGAGTATCGTAAATATATTGAGAAAGATGCCGCGCTCGAACGGCGTTTTCAAAAAGTACTGGTGAATGAGCCGACCGTTGAAGCCACTATTGCAATCTTGCGCGGCTTACAAGAAAAATATGAAGTACACCATGGTGTTGACATTACTGATCCTGCAATCGTCGCGGCAGCTGAATTATCCAATCGCTATATTACTGATCGTTTTCTACCCGACAAGGCCATTGATTTAATCGATGAAGCGGCGGCCCGGATTCGTATGGAAATCGATTCCAAACCGGAGGCAATGGATAAGCTGGATCGACGCTTGATACAACTTAAGATTGAACGTGAAGCCATTAAAAGGGAAACAGACGAAGCCTCTTTAAAACGCTTACAGTTATTGGAAGATGAAATAAAGCAAAAGGAGCGCGAATACGCTGATCTGGAAGAAATATGGAAAACAGAGAAATCGCATGTTCAAGGATCACAGCAAATTAAAGAAGAAATGGAGAAAGTCAAACTGGAAATAGAAGCAGCCACCCGCCGAGGAGATTGGCAGACAGTTTCTGAATTACAGTATGGTCGTATTCCACAACTCGAGGCACAACTAAAATCTCAGCTCGATGATCAACATCAGCAAAGCAAATTTACCGATAAAAATAAGGTAGCCAATATACCTAAACTGCTGCGTACTCAGGTTGGTGCAGAAGAAATTGCCGAGGTCGTTTCACGCGCTACCGGCATACCCGTTTCCAAAATGATGCAGGGTGAACGCGAAAAACTTTTGTTAATGGAAAAAAAACTGCATGAGCGCGTAGTGGGTCAGGATGAAGCCGTACGGCTTGTCTCAGATGCAATTCGTCGATCACGTGCAGGACTTTCTGATCCCAATCGGCCCTATGGTTCTTTCTTGTTTCTGGGACCTACCGGCGTTGGTAAGACCGAGTTATGCAAGTCACTCGCTGGATTCCTGTTTGACTCAGTGGACCATCTCGTTCGCATTGATATGTCAGAATTCATGGAGAGGCATTCTGTAGCACGGCTGATTGGCGCACCTCCTGGATATGTCGGTTACGAGGAAGGCGGCTATCTTACCGAGATCGTGCGCAGGAAACCTTATTCTGTCATTTTGCTGGATGAAATTGAAAAGGCACATCCCGATGTATTCAATGTACTGCTGCAGGTACTTGATGATGGTCGTATGACTGACGGTCAAGGACGCACCGTTGATTTCAAAAATACGGTTATTGTGATGACATCTAATCTTGGCTCACAGATGATACAAGAAATGTCAGGTGATGATTATCAAGTCATCAAGCTGGCCGTAATGGGAGAAGTAAAATCTCATTTTCGTCCGGAATTTATCAATCGGATAGATGAAGTCATTGTTTTTCATTCATTGGATGAAAAACATATCAAATCAATAGCACAAATACAATTAAGATACCTTACAGCAAGATTAGAGAAACTGGAAATAAAACTGCAAGTAACGGAAACGGCCTTAACAGAACTCTCCAGGGCAGGCTTTGATCCAGTTTTTGGTGCGCGCCCATTAAAACGGGCAATTCAAGCACAAATAGAAAACCCACTGGCAAAGGAACTATTGGAAGGTCATTTTGTCGCAAAAGATACGATTCAGGTAGATTGCAAGAATGGCATTATACAATTTTCAAAAACAAATGATTCTATCTAACATGAATTTATTTAGAATGAGTAAAATATACAAGTTAGCAGGGTTAATATATTTAAGCGGTATCAGTTTCGGGTAGAATGTGTACTTTTCACTGGATAGATTGTCATGTTTAAAGGTAGCTTGGTCGCTATCGTCACCCCTATGGATGACGATGGCGGATTAGATCTAGAATGCTATCGTGCCCTAATTGATTATCATATCACTCAAGGTACCAATGGCATTGTCGTAGTTGGCACAACAGGTGAGTCTCCTACAGTAGATTTTGAAGAGCATCAGCTTTTGATGCGTACCGCAGTTGATCATGCTGCGGGGCGTATTCCCATAATAGCTGGAACTGGCGCAAACTCGACTCGGGAGGCAATTGATTTATCCATTTACGCAAAGAATGCGGGCGTGAATGCTTGTCTATCTGTAGCCCCCTATTACAATAAGCCCACCCAGGAAGGGTTATATCAACATTTCAAAGCAATCGCCGAGGCGGTAGATATTCCACAAATCTTGTATAACGTACCGGGTAGAACTGTCGCAGATATTGCCAATAATACGGCCCTGCGACTGGCTCAAATTCCGAATATTATCGGAATTAAAGATGCAACAGGCGACATCGGACGGGGTGCTGATTTATTGCGTCGCGCACCACAGGATTTTCTGATTTATAGTGGAGATGATATTAGCTCATTGGCTTTTTTATTACTGGGAGGGCATGGCGTTATTTCAGTGACCGCTAATGTTGCTCCAAAATTGATACGTAAAATGTGTGATGCGGCATTTTCTGGCGATTTATCGGCTGCCCGCTCTGCCAATAACAAACTCTTGCGTTTACATACCGACTTATTTATCGAAGCCAACCCGATTCCGGTAAAGTGGGCAGTTGCACAAATGGGATTAATCAAGAAAGGGATACGCCTGCCACTGACCCCCTTATCAAGTCATCATCATCAGCTTGTCAGAGAAGCCATGAATTTAGCTGAGATTTATGATTTAAAGGGATGAAATATCGAACATGAGGTGGCAAAGAATAATCATATCATATGTGGCATTGGTACTATCATTAACCGTTACAAGTTGCAATTTGATATCCGAGAGTAAAAAAATTGATTATAAATCAGCTGGAAAACTGCCTGCATTAGATATTCCGCCCGATTTAATTACACCAGCAACCGATGAGCGCTATCTTATTCCTGACCTCAACACAACGGGTAGTGCAACATATTCTGCTTATCATAATGAACGTGGCGGACAACCCAGAACAGGATCTTCTTCTTTGTTACCCGTATCAAATAAGGATATTCATATTGAGCGCGCAGGCAGCCAACGCTGGCTAGTCGTACCACAAACACCAGAAGCCGTATGGCCGAAAATAAAAGAATTTTGGCAGGAACTTGGTTTTCTGATTAAACTAGAAGTACCCGAAACGGGAATAATGGAAACTGACTGGGCAGAAAACCGAGCTAAATTACCGCAGGATTATATTCGCAGTATCCTCTCCACATTGCTAGATAGTTTGTACTCAACTGCTGAACGGGATAAATTTCGTACGCGCCTAGAGCGTGGCGAAACGGGTACGACCGAAATTTATATCAGTCATCGTGGAATGGATGAGGTAATCGAAGGTGGCAGCACTCAGCGTACCATCTGGCAACCACGCCCCGCTGATCCAGACCTTGAAGCTGAAATGCTCTCTCGTTTGATGATCTATTTTGGAGTAGCAGAAGAAAATGCGAGGCTAGAATTGGCAACTGTAAGCAACACTACCCGAGAACGCGCATATATTGATCGAGAGCAAGAGAACATACTGATAGTCAACGAAGCATTTGATCGGTCATGGCGACGGGTCGGCTTGGCTCTTGACCGTATCGGCTTTACCGTTGAAGACCGTAATCGCTTAGAAGGTATTTATTACGTACGTTATGTTAATCCTGAGACAGATAGCCATAAAAGCGGGGATGACGATGGGATTCTATCGGGGCTTATGTTCTGGCGCAAAGATACTGCTGATGTAAAAGCAATAAAATATCGTATACAAGTTAGCGAAACTGGAACGAATAGTAGTAAAGTTGCTGTACTGAATGAAAGCGGTCTACCTGCAAAATCCGATACTACTGATCGCATTATTAATCTACTGCATGAGCAATTAAAATAAAGCAGAAGCCAAATATAGCGATTTGATTAAACGTATTTGTTTAATTAAGAAATAGATGCCTTCTCAAAACTAAAAAAACCGCCTATAGGCGGTTTTTTTAGTTATCTCGGATAAAACATCACGAGATAACTTATTCCTTACCTTGTTCTGACATCAATTTCTCAAAATTTTCCTTTTCTTGCTCTGGCAGTGCCTGTTCCGGTCTTCCACAGGCTGCCAAGAATAGTACGACTAAGATGGTTGCTAAAAGAGAAACTTTCATTATATTTTTCCTTAATCCTTGTTTTGTTCAGACATCAACTTCTCAAAATTTTCCTTTTCTTGCTCCGGCAGCGCCTGTTCCGGTCTTCCACAGGCTGCTAAAAATAATACAACCAAGACGGTTGCTAAAAGTGAAAATCTCATTACATATTTCCTTATATAAAAAATTCTTAAAGTTCTGCAGTATATAACGAAATCAGCCGATCATTCAAGCAAGGCTTTCTCGCTGAGTAAAAAAACAACGTGGGAATAACAATATATTGCATTATTCCTTTGATTTAAATTAACCTTCTCGACAAGGAGAAGGTTAATTAAAAAGAAGAGGACCTATCTTTCAATCGCCTTTCAATTCGCTATTGGAATTATTCCTCGTTATCCTGATTTTCATCGTCTACTACTGGCTCATCAGTCTCACCGCTTTCTTCAGCTGCGGCAGCTTCATCTGTCTTCGATTTATCAAAAACAGGCTCAGAATCCCGCGGAGCAAAAGCAGAGGGAGGCGGCTTATCCATAGGATGTCCATCTAGGCTCTTTTTACCCTCGCAAGCTGTTAGCACAAATATCGCAAGTGCAGCGACTAGAAATGAATATTTCATCAAATGATCTCCGATATTATTTACACTAAAAGTGATAGCATAATCGAAGTGACCTAATTATACAAATTTGCAGCAAGCAAATACTCTCTAAGGCATAAAATCACAAGCAGCTTATTGGATTTGAACGGTTTTAATGAATAGCCTGGTGAAATAATTGAATAATCATAAGAAAGAAAAACAAGCGGGCATGATAAAAAATGAACGAATTCGCTGAGTCTTCTAAGCCATCAATGTATATGATCCCATTTCCTCGAAAATAATAATTGTTAATCACAACATTGAAAGAAGCAGATCAAAAAAACGCCCTTTAAAGTAAAGAGCGTTTTTTCATTAGCCTGATTAATCTTATATTCAAATTAATTATTCGACTTGCCAGGCTCAGTTCCCCGTTCATCCATAAAACTTGGAGGGTACTGACCCGGTTTTGGTTCACCACATCCAACTAAAAATAATGTTAAAAGAGTAGCAGCGAAGAGAGCGTATTTCATTTTTTAATCTCCTATAAATTTATATTAAATTAAAAATTATGTATAACAACTCTTACAGCTCTTACAACTTTTTGGCCATTCTAATTAGAGAGACCACTTTCTTAATACCAGAATTATAAATTGCTGTCCAGAAAATTTAAGAATTTATACATATCAGCTCCCTCGAATCATCAATTCGTAGTCTCATTTATGGCAATATAGCCATAAAGATACCACTCATAGAGAATATGAATCACTGCACTATCCAATGTACCACACGGCGGTAGAATCTGGCGATCAGCCAGTTTTTCTAATAACGGGTAGGCATCACTGTCGATTGGATATGCCTCGCCATTGATAAAAAGCAGATTATTGCCACCTATCAGCATACGACTTTTTAAATCAAGCTGCACACCCATTTCCTTAACTCGCTGTATGAAAACTTCCCGTACGAGCGGGCAACTGGGCTGTTTAAAAAAAACATGGGCTTTCGGTTCCGTTAAATAAATACCCAAAAAATTTTCAATATCAATATTGCGCCACTTAATCTTACTCAGTATGCCACGTGTCTGGCGTAACATAGCTTGACTGATTCTTGCCGGATGAGATTGTAGTTGCATGCCAGGATCTTCATACCAACCATCAATTTCCATATGATCTTGCAGGTAAACAAGAAATTGCGTAATGAGATCATGATGACTGGGAGCACGAAATCCGATTGAATAGGTCATGCAATCATTCTCTGCCACACCATGATGAGCATAATTTGGCGGCAGATATAACATATCGCCCGATTCCAGTATCCATTCCTGTTCCGGATGAAAGTTCTTTAAGATTTTAAGGGGCGCATCTGCGATGAGGCTATTATCCTGCTGAGCAGATATCTGCCAGCGCCTACGACCCATTCCCTGTAATAGGAAAACATCATAGGAATCAAAATGTGGTCCGATTCCCCCACCTCTGGGAGCATAACTAATCATCAGATCATCCAATCGCGCATGAGGAATAAAATTAAATTTCAACAACAAATCACGCGCAGAATGAAAAAAATGATTTACATCATGCACTAACAATGTCCATTGTTTCTTTTGCAGGCCGGAAAATTCACGAATCGCAAAAGGACCCTGTTTAATGGACCAGCTTTCATTCTTTCGGATAACCAGGCGTGATTGTGCATCTTCTTGACAGGCAAGATTAATAAGTTCATCACGAGTCAATAATCCTTCAAATTCTGCTAAAGCATTACGTATTAACAATGGTTTTTTCTGCCAATAATCTCGGAGAAAGTCTCGCGGAGTAAGATCCCCCAGAATAATTGTTTTCATGATATCAATCTGATGCCCCCCATAATTGTGCTAAGCGGGCGTCACGTCCGCAGTTTTTTCGATAATAAGCATACCGCAGCGGATTCTTAATGTAATAATCCTGGTGGTATTCCTCCGCTGGATAGAATACTGATGCGGGCAATATCTCGGTAACAATCGGTTGCATAAAACGCCCAGAAGTTTCCAAAGCAACCTTGGAAGCCGCCGCCAGCCTTCTCTGCTCATCATTATGGTAAAAAATCGCGCTACGATATTGCGTACCACTATCACAAAATTGTCGGTTAAGGGTCAGCGGATCAATCGTAAGCCAATATGCAGCTAATAATTTGGCAAAATCAGTCTTAGCTGAATCAAAATAGACTGCCACTGCTTCAACATGCCCGGTTTCACCCGTAACTACCTGTCGATACGTTGGATTAACAACCGTACCGCCAATGTAGCCTGATATTGTTGCAATAACACCCGGCAGTTTGTCAAAATCAGATTCTGTACACCAAAAACAACCACCTGCAAAAGTAGCGATGCTCAAATTTGAATCAGTCGGTTCAAGGATTTTGGCTGATGGCCCCTCGTACTTATCAGATTGCTGACAAGCCGTCAGCATAGTGATTAATAATAGCACTATCCCTAAGCGCAACCAGTGACAAGCCCATTGAGGTGCAAGAGACAAAAAATTCGTTTCCATAAAACTAACTCCTAAGCGCAGGTAGCGAATCTTCATCCAAGACAAATTTCAAGGCAATGCCGTTGTTACACCAGCGTTCGCCACGTGGCGGCGGACCGTCATTAAATACGTGACCCTGATGGCCACCACATCTGGCACAATGGTACTCAGTTCGTGGAAATATCAACATAAAATCACGACGGGTTCCAAGATGCCCTGCGATAGGTTGAGTAAAGCTGGGCCAACCTGTTCCACTTTCATATTTATGTATACTTTCAAATAATGGCAGATAACATGCTGCACAAATAAAAGTCCCATCACGGTATTCTTGATTGAGTGCACTACTACCTGGTGGTTCAGTATCTTCCTCAAATAATACTTTGTATGCTTCTGGCGAAACTAAATCACGCCATGCTGCATGCGGCTTATTTAAAGGAACAACAGTAATCGCACTTTCAGAATCTGCAATAGCCTGCCGATGTACATAAAAAGAAACTAATGGCAGACTCATAATTATGCCAAAGCCTTGTAGAAATATACGTCGTTTCATAAATATCTCCTCACAAAACATCTAAATTATGAATACAATCATACGGTCGGTATCCCGCAAATAAATCTTCCGCACGGGCCTCATATTCGAAAGGCTATTCACCTACAATTCCCATAAAGTACATTCATGAATGCAGGTATCTACATAAATCCTGTATCATCACGATTTTAGTAATTATATCTTAGCCTACATGAAAATTACTTTTTTGGACTTTGAACAAAGCATTGCTGAGTTTGAAGCAAAAATAGAAGAATTACGCTTTGCTCAAGATGATTCTGCATTGGATATTTCGGCAGAAATAATACGTTTACAAGCAAAAAGTCAATCGCTCACTAAAAGTGTATATTCCAAATTGACGCCTTGGCAAATTTCACAAGTCGCGCGACATCCGCAGCGACCTTCTACGCTCGATTATATCCAGCACCTATTCACTGATTTTGAAGAACTTCATGGTGATCGGAACTTTTCTGATGATCATGCTATCATCGGTGGACTTGCACGTTTTAATGGCCAAACAGTGATGATTATTGGCCATCAAAAAGGACGTGATACCAGGGAAAAAATTTATCGTAATTTTGGCATGCCTAAACCTGAGGGTTACCGCAAGGCCCTTCGCCTAATGCGCCTGGCAGAAAAATTCTCTGTACCACTCATTACCTTTATTGATACCCCTGGAGCTTATCCCGGAATTGATGCGGAAGAACGAGGGCAATCTGAAGCGATCGGTAAGAACCTTTATGCTCTATCGGAATTACGGGTGCCAATCATTTGCATCATTATCGGTGAAGGAGGGTCTGGCGGCGCATTGGCTGTCGCAGTGGGTGATAGTATACATATGCTACAGTATGCAACCTATTCTGTTATTTCTCCTGAGGGTTGTGCGTCTATACTATGGAAAAGCGCTGGAAAAGCGCCTGAAGCTGCAGAAATTATGGGGATTACTGCTGACCGGCTTAAAGCCATGAATCTCATTGACAGTACTATCAATGAGCCTATTGGAGGCTCTCATCGCGACTATCCAAGTACAATGCAATCGGTCAGAAATGTATTGCAGGAATCATTGAGAAGGCTGCAGGATCATTCCATGGAGGCATTATTAGAAAAACGTCTTGAACGATTAATGGGATATGGTTCTTTCAAGGAAATTAAAATCGAATAACCTGCTGTGTTATACAGAAAAAATTCTGCATGCTTACGTTAAGCAAAACAGTCATCTTGTCGTCGCACTAAGTGGTGGTGTTGATTCAGTCGTATTACTACACTTGCTCGTTATTCTATCGAAAAAAACACCATTTACACTTTCGGCTGTTCATGTTGATCATGGAATCAGTAACAACGCGACAGTCTGGAGCAAATTTTGCTGCGATCTATGTCATGCTGCCGACATTCCGATTACCGTTGTACATTTAAAAATCAGCAAACACTCTGGAATCAGCCTTGAGGCAGCAGCCAGAAATGAACGCTATCAAGTATTTGATCAGCTCAAAGCTGACTATGTGGTATTGGCTCAGCACTTGGATGATCAGGCCGAAACACTGCTGCTACAATTATTACGTGGAGCCGGCACAAAGGGGCTGGGAGCAATGCCTGTTATCAGAAAACAGTCGACAGACATGGCTCCGCACATACTCCGGCCATTGCTTGAAATTTCACGTATACGTATTGAAGAATATGCAAAACAAAATAAATTAAGCTGGGTTACCGATGAAAGCAATAACAACATTGCTTTCAATCGTAATTACTTGCGCCATCAAATTTTTCCTTTGTTAAAAAAACGATATCCGGGCTATCAAAAAACACTGCTACGCACAAGTCGTCATTTGGCAGAAGCTTCGAATCTTCTGGATGAATTAGCTGAAATAGATTATAAAAACTGCACGATCTCTGGGAATCTTCTGGTGGCAAGCTTGCATAAGCTAAGCCTCGCACGTGCTCGGAATTTGTTACGCTACGTATTCTCACGGCAAGGGATAATGCTTCCCAGCACAGCAAAACTAGCCGATATATTGCATCAACTACTATCCTCCGGCAGAGATAACAAATTACATGTTACTTTCGGAAATACAGAGATTCGTTGTTACAAAGACATAATGTATATTATGCCAAAGAATACAATGCCTGAAACGCAATGGCGGCTTTCCTGGCATGGTGAAAAACAATTGTTTCTTGCGAATTTAGACGGCACAATTTGTTTTATCCAGTCGAAAAATCAAGGCATTAATGTCCAGAAACTAATGAATCAACCCGTAACTATCCGCCCACGCGTAGGTGGCGAACGATTCTCTCCTGACTGCAAACGACCTCGCCGAAGCCTAAAAAACTTATTACAGGAGGCGCACATGCCACCATGGAAACGTAAAGCTTTACCATTATTATTTAGTGGGGAGCATCTTGTCTGGGCTCCTGAAATCGGGATAGATTGTAATTTCCAGGTAAAGTCAGATGAATCAGGACTCGTTCCGGTATGGGAGCCAACTCCATAGCCAAGGTATTTCTATTTATGCTTTGTTAAATATTACTAAGAAATATGATGGTTCACGCCTAGATGTTTATCAACTACCCAATACAATTAAAGGCCTTTGCAAAACCCCATTAGTTGAAAAATTAGCCCTTTATAATCAATAAAAAAACTGCTCACGAGGATTTTTGCAAAGGTCTCCACACATTCAGGATCAGCCTATTAGAAAGCTAATTGGGCACGGATCATGAAAGTATCTAAATTATTCAGTTTGCTACCATCACTTTTAGTGAGCGGTGAATCCGTGATTTTTAATGCTTTATCGTAACCTGCCATCAATCGAACAGTTTCATTAAGGTACCAATTTAAAGCAATCGTAAGGTTAGATAATTTGCCGCCTTTGAAAGTATTATCATTTAAATCTACTTCCGCATAACGTGCAGCTAGCTCCCATGCTCCCATACCACCATTTTTGAAACTGAAGTTCTTGGTCGGAATCACTTTATAAAATTTACCGTTCTTATAGTTACGTGACTCACCTGTTAGAGTCCAGGCTGCTTCTCCATACCAGCCATTAAAATTCAAACTGGATTCCCCATTCTTACGATCTATCCAGGTATTTGTGTATTCACCACCGATACTAAAAGGACCCATAACACCGCTCGCTTCAAGTCCAAGCATTTTGATATTCTTAATATCTGTGATACCAGCACTAATCAAATTTAAATTAGACATATGGGTTGACTCACTTGCTAACTGAAGAGGCCGATCAGCTATTTCACCAGCATCATTGGGCTCGCGGAAATTACCGGCCACGCCTAAATGAATAACCCGACTTTCTTCCATTATTGGCGCAAAGGTGACCCGAGAACTGACCGCCCAACCTTCGTCAGCGCGGGTCTTCCTCTTATTCGCAGCGATGGTATCCCCATAAATTCCAATCTGACCTGTCCAATTCCGTCCTCGGCTTGATACATTAAGGCCCAACGCACGATCAACTGTTGACTCATTAAGAACATTCATCACTGAACGTTCTATAAATATCATATCATTTGAACTTTCCTGTAATTCACGACTAAAAGCTTGTTTCTGCTCCCCCACAATAATATCGATAAGATCCAGGCCGGTATAGTTAATAAACATATCTTTTACTCCAACCTGGTTATCAGCAAAATCAACTTGGCTTTTAAAATTCCAATCCCTAAAAAAAGTTCCGCTAAACTCCATACGCCCTCTTCGAAGTTCTGTTCCGTCATTCGCTTCAATGTGCTGACCATCTGCATCACGAAAATTATCGCCACTACTAAAAGAAGCATCCGCATGAATACGACCACCCAGCTTAAACTTAAAATCACCATCTGATGTCTGGAATTTCAAACCATCTTTCCCCAGCGACACCTTAGTTGCATCCATTGTAGCGAGCCTTTCCTGTGGAATTTCTGTTTCTTCTGCTTTTGCTCTTTTCTCAAAATCAATCGCACCTTCTCCGCTAGTGTTAATGGAAGCATCCTCTATTCTCTGGAAGGAACCTAAATGTTCTCTACCAACCCCAGGTTCCACATAGATTTGTTTGGTTTTAGTATCCACGTAAAGGTCTATTGCGTAAGCAGTAAATGATAGGCTTACACACATAAACATAATAGATACCAGTATTAACTTGGAGAAACTCATTTTAGCCTCAATAATTAGTAAAAAACTGCGATGAGTTTATTAAATTCTTGTTACAGTTTTATGACATAGCTTTCTTATGAACTTGTCTCGAAATATCTAAAAATCAAGATATGCGGCGCATTGATTTGTTAAAATAGAGGCACTACTATTGCGGGAAGGAACAGCTATATTCCCTCAAGTTGAAATGATTTCACTGGAGGAGTTAGTTCCTTCTGACCACCCTTGTCGTTATTTTAAGCAGGTGCTCAATGAAACATTTATTACGCATTATTTATCTGACGTGTCATCTGATCTAGGCTGAGAGGGTTACGGGTTAAGACATAGTCCGCCTTTACTACGCTTTGTTATTACAGTTTACGAAAGATTTAAGTGATCTGGAATATGAACGATTTTTGAAAGAAAATCTTAGTGACAAATAGTTGTGTGGATTTGGACTAAATCAGATAACACCAGATTACAATACGTTTTATCGTACCCGTAGGCGCATAGGTACCGGACAACTGAGCCAGCTATTTGCTCAGATGCGTGAAAAGCTTGCCCGTCATGGTTTGATCAGCCAGGTGTTTACGTTTGTGAATGCAACACACCTAATTGCCAAAGAGAATTTATGGAAAGGACGAGATTAGGCAATCAAAGCAAAATTGGACAAGCTCATACTGCCCACAAGCCCGCCTGTGATAAGCAGGCAAAGATCGGCACAGCTATAAACAGCATAGCGCCCCGTTGACATGCAATCGGGTTTAATCAACAAGGTAGCCGTGACACCAGCGAATGTGACTGATGCAAAAGGGCTCAAGCATGCATGCATGCATGCATGCATACACTAACTCAGGGTCATCCATCTATACAAACAAAGGCTATTGCACTAAACCTGCACAGCACGCCGTTGCAAAACGAGGTATCCATTTGGCAGCAATCATGATGAATTACATGTCAGCAAAAAATCATGACAAAGACCACTGGCCCAATCACTTTTGAGAATGCCTTGAGACCTTCGCAAAACACTAATAGCTTGAAAATTAGTTCTTTATAATCAACCGTCTAAAACTTCTTGCGAGAGCTTTCTAAAAAGTCTCGAATTATGTGACAGCCCCACTTTCAACCCAGGTTTCCTCTCAGCTCAAAGCAAATCATCCAATTGAATTAAGTCCAGCAGAGTTAGATATTAGATCCGTATGACTGAAAGAAGACCAGTGCCCTTAAGAGCTCAGAGGTAAGAATCATCGCTATGCTAAAGCTAGCGATGATTGATCCGTTGCCAGGCTAATGAACTACTGATAGGCTGTTACGAAAAAATCCCTCGGTAACGAGTCCGCCAGTTTCCCTTGGTAATGGCACTAGTGAAAATCATTTCAGAACAACAAGCCAATTCGATCACTGTATAACCTAATTGCTTGCCATCAATATCATCGGAATTTCCAAGCGGAATTAGATAATATATTCATGGTCACTTCACTGAAGCGCTTAGCAAAACGCTCAGCAATTCCTTCTTTAGCAGTATAATCAACAATATATTCAGATTTAATTAACTCACGTGCAACATATTCGGTACTTCCCAGCGCATCAGCAAGCCCTAATTCTATACTCCTTTCACCCGTCCAAATGGCTCCACTAAAAATCTCCGGCGTATCCTTTAAACGATCACCTCTACCTTGTTGCACTACTCTGATAAACTGATCATGGATTTCTTTCAGCATTTCTCTGGCGTGATCGTTCTGTTTAGGATCAGTAGGGGAAAATGGGTCAAGAAAGCCCTTGTTTTCCCCAGCAGTGAGCAAACGACGTTCAATACCCAATTTTTCTAATGTCCCAGTAAAACCGAAACCATCCATTAAGACACCAATAGAACCAACCAAACTAGCCTTATCAACAAAAATTTTATCTGCCGCCACCGCCACATAATAGCCACCCGAAGCGCATATATCAGTAATTACCGCATATAATGGTATCTTTGGATACTCCGTACGTAAACGACGAATTTCATCATTAATATAACCAGCCTGTACGGGGCTTCCACCAGGACTATTAATTCGTAAAACTACGCCTTGCGTATTCTTATCCTTAAAAGCTTCTCTCAAACTTGAATTAACATTGTTTGCGCTACTAATACTGTCAGCCGAAATTTCGCCATGTAAATTAACAAGTGCCGTATGTTTATCTGCTATACGTACCCCGTTATTACCAATCCATCCCAGCCCTAGAGAAAGGAGAATAAATAGATATATAAAAAATAATGATTTAAAAAATATCCCCCACCGACGAGTACGCTTCTGCTCATTTATAGAAGAAAAAACTAGTTTTTCTAAAAGTTTTCTTTCCCAATTCTCATTTTTACTTTCAAAATTATTCATGATTACACCGTCCATTAGTAGCATATATCAGAATCATACCCAACTCTGAGTTCAACGCTATACTATATAAATTAATACACACACCAAATTGAAATAAAAAGTTTGTCTTGCAGAAGCGGTAGCCGTGATATCTTAAAAAGATAATCTCATGTTTATGCCGTATTACTCTATCTAAGAGAATAGAAAAATTAAAATAATTGATTGATAACCCTATAAATCTAAGCTGAAAAATTGAGCCCAAATTAGACGATCACGAATATCAAGCTTACACAACTTATAGAACAATCTATTAGATGCCTGTAGAACCAAAATTCCGTATCAAAGAGAAGTACGCTGTCACAAGCGCGATCCACTCTTGGAATTAATTGCGCCTCCCCCCCAAACAATGAAAAAATAGTGTAAATGAGCAACCGAAGGCGGATCTCTCAATCTGCCGTTTCTCCCTGACGACTTCGCGAATCGCGCGCATTCAGATTAATTCTATAATGATCCACGCTATCGCAGATCTAGAAAATTTTAGATGAAGCTCATGCTATTAAAACATGGAAATAAATAATAATATACCCGCTGTTATCCCGTTATCAGGATATCTTCATGAGTCTTCTAATTTTCACCAGCCTCATATTATAAATAAAAAAAACCCTCATTTTTTAGGATGAGGGTTTTATAAAAATTTGCCTGGCGGTAACCTACTTTAACATGCGAATGCACACTATCATCGGCGCTACTTCGTTTCACGATTCTGTTCGGGATGGGAAGATGTGGGTCCAAAGTGCTATGGCCGCCAAGCGTAACTATATACAGGATTAAAAATAATCCTGTATTTGGAAAAAGTAGAAAATAATTAGATATGTATACATATACCCTATGTAACAAATAATTTCTTAAGGTTATAGGATCAAGCCGCACGGTCAATTAGTATCGGTTAGCTTAACATATTACTATGCTTCCACACCCGACCTATCAACGTCGTAGTCTTCGACGAACCTTTAGGAGAGTTAAACTCTCGGGAAGTCTTATCTTGAGGCGAGTTTCCCGCTTAGATGCTTTCAGCGGTTATCTCTTCCGCACTTAGCTACCCGGCAATACGACTGGCGTCATAACCGGTACACCAGAGGTGCGTCCACTCCGGTCCTCTCGTACTAGGAGCAGCTCCACTCAAACTTCCAACGCCCACGGCAGATAGGGACCAAACTGTCTCACGACGTTTTAAACCCAGCTCACG
>CBDUPR010000027.1:0-38574 GCA_965369175.1 uncultured Nitrosomonas sp. | reverse complement strand
ACATACAATATGCTCTTGTGACCATTGACTATCACGCCATTTAGCAACACATCGCCATAATCTGATTAGCGGCAATCACGCCATACCGTATCGATGATTCCATCCTGCCAAGTACCCTGTATTGAGCATCAGATACCGGTTTCTATCACATCCTGATATAGCCTGATTAATCTAAAAATATCTCTGCTGCGCCCTAATTGGTATAGCACATCATCACAAAGTTGCTACAATTCAAGACTTTTGCACAGTACACTCTAAAATGACTCAGGAAAATCAACCGGCCATACCCCAAGACGAAAATCAAATTACTGCTGAACGTCGCATCAAATTAGCGGAACTGCGTAAGGCAGGCAACGCCTTTCCCAATAGTTTCCGCCGCAACTATCTGGCATCAGATTTGCATCAACAATATGCCGCACTTTCCAACGAAATGCTGGAAAAAGATCAAATAACCGTTAGTGTAGCAGGACGCATGATGTTGAAACGCGTAATGGGTAAAGCCAGCTTTGCCACCATACAGGACATGAGCGGGCGCATTCAATTATATATCTCTGACAATCATACTGGCCAGGCTGCTCATGAAGCGTTCAAACATTATGATCTCGGCGACATACTCGGCGCCCAGGGCATATTGTTCAAAACTAAAACGAATGAGCTTTCGATTCGCGTTACTCATTGTCAATTGCTGACGAAATCCTTACGCCCACTTCCTGAGAAATTTCACGGCCTGACAGATCAGGAGCAAAAATATCGCCAACGCTACCTCGATCTGATTGCCAATCAGGATACCCGCAACGTATTTATCATTCGTTCAAAGATCATTCAGACAATTCGCAATTTTTTTGTTAAGCATGGCTACTTGGAAGTTGAAACTCCCATGATGCATCTGATTCCTGGAGGAGCAACAGCGCGTCCTTTCACAACACACCATAACGCATTGGATATGGCGTTATATCTGCGCATTGCTCCAGAGCTTTATCTAAAAAGGCTCGTTGTAGGTGGCATGGAAAAAGTTTTTGAAATTAATCGCAATTTCAGAAATGAGGGAATTTCCACCCGCCATAATCCGGAATTTACCATGCTGGAATTCTATGAGGCCTATCAGGATTACAATTACCTGATGGAATATACGGAAAGAATGCTCCGTGAGATTGCCCTGCAAGTCTTAGGTAGCGGCAAACTAATTTATCAAGAACGAGAAATTGATCTGACACAGCCCTTTATACGGCTGACGATCACTCAAGCCATTCAGAAATACCATTCAAAATATACCGAAATACAGCTCAGTGACCGTAATTTCCTTATTAATGAATTACAAGCACTCGGCATCCAATACAACCCACATGACGGCATCGGCGGACTGCAACTGTCTCTATTTGATGAAACGACCGAGCATTTACTCTTCGAACCCACTTTTATTATTGATTATCCGGCAGAAGTTTCGCCGCTTGCACGACGCAATGACACCAGCCCTGAAATAACTGATCGCTTCGAACTCTATATCGCCGGACGAGAAATTGCTAATGGCTTCTCTGAATTAAATGATCCGGAAGATCAAGCGGCGCGCTTTCAAGAGCAGGTTAAGGCTAAGGATGCAGGCGATATGGAGGCAATGCACTATGATGCAGACTACATTCGCGCGTTGGAATATGGCTTACCTCCGACGGCGGGCGAAGGAATTGGAATCGACCGCCTGGTCATGCTATTTACTGACAGTCCGAGCATCCGCGATGTTATTTTATTTCCACAGTTACGACGCACAGATTAATCTATTTATACCCCTTTACCTTGATATCAGAGTCCATTCAAGCTGATCGCTTCCAGCCATTTTAATTCCACCCTACCCGGCTAAGCAACGAACCCGCATCATTGGAATCTGGCTGGATACTGGCGACAACTTTACTCAAAAAGATATCGCCATTATTCCGACAATTTAACCTGCACCTGGATTGAGCCTTATCTCATCGCAGGCTAATTACAGGCCAGTTATTCTGCTCTGCATGATTTTTAAGAGTGGCATCAGGATCAACTGCTACCGGATGGGTGACTTTACAAAGTAAGGGCAAATCATTTAAGGAATCACTATAAAACCAGCTTTGCAAAAAGGACAGCCAAGTCAAATTGTGTTCATCTAGCCAGTTTTCCAAACGAGTTATTTTTCCTTCTCTGAAACAGGGTGTCCCAAAAACCTTTCCTGTGAACTCGCCATTTTTCTGCTCCGGTTCAGTCGCGATCAAATGATTAATACCCAGCGCCTGTGCAATTGGTGCTGTCACAAAGCTATTCGTTGCTGTAATAATGATACAAAGATCCCCATCAAGCCTATGTTTTTCTATCAACTTGCGTGCATTTATTGTAATTAACGGTAAAATCCTTTTTATCATAAATTCACTGTGCCAAACATCCAGCTGGTTACGGGAATGACGCGCCAACGGCTTTAACTGAAAATCCAGAAATTCATGTATATCTAACGTCCCCGCTTTATATTGTTCATAAAACTCTAGATTACGCGATTCATGAAGTTCGCGATCAAGTGCACCTCGTTCGATTAAAAATTGCGCCCACTGAAAATCGCTGTCACCAGCAAGCAACGTATTATCCAGATCAAATAATGCCAGATTCATGGCGTGGCCTGCTGTAATAATTCACGTAACAAGGGAATTGTAATCGGACGCTGATTAGCAAGCGAATAATGATCTAATGCATCGAGCGTCGCCATCAACGAAGGCAGGTCGCGGCGTCCGTGCCGTAACAGATAATCACAAACTTCCTGCGGCAAATTAAATCCGCAATTGGCAGCATAGCTTTTCATGGCTTGCATTTTCTCCTCATCGGTTAATTCATGAACCTGATATACTAACCCCCAACCCAGACGCGTCACTAAATCCTGGCGCATTCTCAACTGCGCAGGCGCGACAGGCCCACTCACCAGCAGAAATGCACGACCTTCACTGTATATTTGGTTGTACAGATTGAATAATCTTATCTGGGCAGATACAGAAGTATTCAGCCGATCGACATCATCTACAACGATACAATCGATGTCGCTATCAACAATGAACTCACAGCTGCTATCACATGCAAAATAAACTGCCTTTAAGTGATTCTGTATGCATGTTTCAGTGACCGCTCGCAGCAAATGACTTTTTCCACATCCTAATCCGCCCCACAAATAAACGAAACGCTCCCGCTCCTTCCTCGCTATGATACATTCGAGCATATGTAATAACTCGGCATTACGCCCAGGCAGGAAATTTGTCAGTGTCGGTGATGATGTTAATGCGATGTCCAGTAATAGTTGCTTCATTGATTAATTATAAAGATTACTTTCTAAATATTGCTGACGTATATGACGCAACCATACCAACAAAACAGCACTGACCGGAAGCGCCAGCAATATACCAAAGAAACCGAACAATTGACCAAATGCAAGTAGTGAAAAAATAACAACAACCGGGTGCAAGCCAACACGATCGCCCACCAGCCAGGGTGTTATTACCATGCCTTCCAGTAACTGGCCAATAGCAAATACGATCCATACCGGCATCACGCAGCTCCACTCATGAAACTGCATCATCGCAGCAAACGTCGCCAGCAGCAGACCTACAATCATCCCCAAATAAGGAACAAATACCAGAATACCTGCCAGCAATCCAATAGGCAATGCAAACTCCAATCCTACCAACCACAGACCTGTTATGTAACAAATACTCATTAACAATATCACAGATAGCTGTCCGCGCAGAAATTGTGCCAATATACGATCGGTCTCACGGGCTAGTTGGCTAACTTGCTTATACCAATAACGTGGAATGATTCCATCAATTTGCTGAATCAATAGCTCCCAGTCACGCAATATATAAAATAGCACTACCGGCACCAGCAACAGATTCATTAAGAATTCTACCACCGCCATACCGCCACTGGTTAACGAGGGCAACATCTTTGCGGCAACCCCACCTGCACTCTGCCAATGCTCTGTCATGGCATGCTTCAGCATGTCGATATCAGGGTTCAGGTTAACACCAAGGTGGGCTTCCAGCCATGGAATCACTCCTTCTCTCAACATCTCAAGATAAGCCGGAATCTTTATAATGAGCCGAGAAGCCTCCTTCTCAAACAAGGGCACCATAATCAGAACCAGTGCTGCGGACAGGCTCAATAGCAGCAACATAACCAATATCGTACCCATTGTACGCGGTATCTTTCTCGCTGCCATGCGAGTGACAAGTGGATTACAAATATAGGCAATAACTGCTGCCAGTAAAAATGGTGTGAGTATCGGACTCAACAGATAAATCAGCGCTATTCCAACACAACCAATTATCAACCACCATAGATAATATGGATCTACAGAGTATTTCGTGCTCATTTGCGGTAGAATCGTCTCTTTAAAATGGCACTTTATCCGTAACAGCGCGAGAACTCAACTTGACCTCATCTAATCCCGAGAATCCTGATTCAATACAATCCGCCCAGCTATCTTACCGCGATGCCGGGGTAGATATCGATGCAGGCGATCGTCTAGTTAAAAATATTAAACCCTATGCCAAACGCACACTACGTCCGGAAGTACTCACAGGTATCGGAGGCTTCGGCGCACTGTTTGAGATTTCCAAGCGGTTTCATAACCCCGTATTGGTGTCGGGTACCGATGGCGTAGGTACTAAATTAAAACTCGCATTTCAGTTAAACAAACATGATAGCATCGGTATTGATTTAGTCGCCATGAGCGTTAATGATATCCTGGTACAAGGTGCAGAGCCTTTATTCTTTCTGGACTATTTTGCCTGCGGCAAATTAAATCTGGAGACGGCAACGGCTGTAATCCGTGGTATTGCCACAGGCTGTGAACAAGCCGGGTGTGCGTTGATCGGCGGAGAAACCGCAGAAATGCCCGACATGTATCCACAGGATGAATATGATCTCGCCGGTTTTGCTGTCGGTATTGTAGAAAAGAATCGTATCATTAATGGATCTACTATACAGGAAAACGACGTCATCATCGGATTGGCTTCCAGTGGCGCCCATTCCAATGGATATTCATTGATTCGCAAAATTATCAGGGACAAGAATATCAATTTGTCTGCTAGCTTTGGAAAAGAAACCCTCGGCGATGCACTCATGGCACCCACACGCATTTACGTAAAATCGCTTCTCGAATTGATGAAGCAACTGCCCATCAAAGGCATGGCGCATATCACAGGGGGTGGCATCACCGAAAATTTACCACGCATTCTACCTGCTGGCATGCAGGCTATCGTACAAGAAAATTCGTGGGATAGACCCCCCTTGTTTCACTGGCTACAACAACAAGGTAACGTAGCGGACGATGAGATGTATCGTGTTTTTAATTGTGGTATCGGTATGGCGCTGGTTGTTGCACCGAATCACGCGCACGACGCCATAGAAATATTGCAAACCTTAGGCGAAACGCCCTGGCAAATTGGCAGGATCAAGGTGCGCAATACAAATACAGCCCCCGTTGTTATCGTGTAATTGTCATTCACTGCGCGATGAAATCTCTAGTCATTCTCATCTCTGGCCGTGGCAGTAATATGCAGGCATTGCTAAAAGCAAAACTTCATGTTGATTCGGTAGCCGTTATCAGCAACAATCCACATGCAGCAGGGTTGGCAATTGCTAAAGAACAGGGCGTTAAAACTGCTATAGTAGATCATCGCGCTTACTCTGATCGTGACGCATTTGAAACAGCGCTGGTAGAAGTCGTTGATTCATGCCAACCCAAATTGATAGTTCTGGCTGGTTTTATGCGCATCCTGAGTAATCGTTTTGTACAACACTATCAAGGCAGGATAATGAATATTCATCCTTCATTATTACCGGCTTTTCCCGGTCTGGATACCCATACACGCGCATTACAGGAAGGAATAAAGATTCATGGGTGTACTGTACATTTTGTTACTTCACAACTGGATCATGGTCCCATTATTATCCAGGCAGCCGTTCCTGTATTGCCCAATGATTCCGAAAAAACGCTGGCGACAAGAGTATTGCAACAAGAACACCAGATTTATCCTCAGGCCGTACGTTGGTTTATGGAAGATCGACTTAAGCTCTCTTATAATTATGTTGAAGTAGATGAAGCCAGTTTTAATCAAACTGTTTTATATTCACCAGGATTGCAAGAATGAAATTTCTATCATCTATTATTTTATTATGGGGATTTTGTTTCCCTGCCATTGCTGTGGATTTACCTCCTCGTATAGAAATCAGCTATTTGGTCAAAGCTGACATCGGCCATGGCGAATTAAATGAAACATTAGAAATCAAGCAAGAAAGCGATACATATAATTATCGCATCAGCAGCGAAGCACGCCCCAGCGGAATGCTTAAATTAATCAAGCCCGGTAGTATCGTACGCGATAGTAAAGGCGTTATCACAAAGACGGGTTTGCAACCCCATCGATTCTCCGATCAACGCAATGAAAAATTACCGAGCATCGCCATTTTTGATTGGAAAAATAATTTATTAACGTTACAGCGTAAGGGCAAAGAAGATCAAGCGCCTTTACCGAGCGGAACACAGGATCGGTTAAGCCTATCCTATAATTTCATGTTCTCTCCACTCACCAAAAATTATATTGACACACATGAAACCGATGGACGGGACCTGACATCAGCTCGTTATACCGTAGATAAAGAAATACTGAAAACACCACTGGGTGAGCTTGAGACAGTCGTACTGACAAAACAACTAGAAAAGAATAATCAACTGGACCGCAAAATCTGGCTGGCGACTGATTATCATATGTTACCCGTGCGTATTATTGCAACCGAAAAAAATGGACTCGAATTCGAACAGATAGTAACCAAAATCACTTATCCATGCGATCATTAATCGCTTTAAACCAACCATCCAACAGGGCACCTTAAAATAAATGCGCTTCGTTCCTGCTCATCTGGATATGGCTGCTACTGCTGTACGTGCCGTCCTCCCTTTAGAATATCCTGCCGACGCAATATTACGCCGCTTTTTTCGCGAGAATCCTGCACTGGGTAGTAATGATCGAGCCTTTGTTGCGGAAGCTGTATTCGGTATTCTAAGACACCGGTCTTTTCTCGAACAGATCGTCAGTCTCGCGACACCTCGTTCGCTACTCCTCGCTTATTTAATCAAATTCCAGGGAATAAATTTACGAGAATTAGCCACATGTATCAGTAGAACCGAAGAAAAATGGCTGGCAGAAATTAAAGCAATCACAATAGAATCACAATCACTCGCTATTCAGGCAGAATTCCCAGAATGGCTAATGGAAAAATTAACCCATTTTATGTCCGATACCGATATTCTGCGTTTAGGGTATTCATTGCAGCAATCGGCGCCGTTGGATTTGCGGGTAAATACATTGCTTGCAAAACGCAACGAGGTACTTGAAGCATTAACTCAGGAGGGTATCCAAGCGCAAATAACGCCCTATTCTCCCAGTGGCATACGTATCGCTGGCAAACCTGCCATTAATCGACATCCGCTATTCCAGTCCGGTAAAATAGAAGTGCAGGACGAAGGCAGCCAATTGCTCGGATATTTACTGGCACCGAAGCGAGGTGAAATGGTTGTTGACTTCTGTGCGGGCTCTGGTGGGAAGGCATTGTTGCTAGGCATGCTGATGAATTCAAAAGGACGCGTCTATGCTTTTGATGTTTCTGAAAAAAGATTACACAATCTAAAACCGAGACTTAAGCGTTCTACTCTATCTAATTTACATCCCCAGCTGATTTCTCATGAAAATGATATCAAGGTAAAGCGTCTTGCGGGAAAAATAGATCGGGTACTGGTAGATGCCCCCTGTAGCGGCTTGGGAACATTACGTCGCAACCCGGATTTAAAATGGCGCCAATCACCCAAAAGTATCGAGGAAATCAAGAAAAAACAGACGGCCATTCTTGCCGCCGCAGCCAATCTGCTCAAACCTGGCGGTAGACTGGTTTACGCAACCTGTAGTTTTCTGCCAGAAGAAAATCAGGAAATTATTGAATCCTTTTTGATTCAACATCCTAAATTTACCCTGCTGAACTGCGCCGACCTGCTATCACAACAGAATATCCCGCTTGATACCGGAGAATTACTACAGTTATCGCCCGATTTACACCATACAGATGGCTTCTTTGCTGCTGCCATGACAGTTACTACATAAAGCCTTGCCTGGAATAAGTAGCATCATGGCGATGATCCTAATTATGGGCCGCTCTTCTCTGGTCTAATGATTGCAATAATGCTGGCAAAATAATCAGAACACAAATCAGCATTAAGATAATGCCCGCGACTAATAACAATCCCATGCTTGCAGTTCCCTGATGTGGAGAAAATATTAAGCTCCCGAAACCTGCCAAGGTTGTCAGTGTACTATAAAAGATCGCACGGACAGTGCTCGTGTTCATCAGATTTTCATTAGCCACTAATGCATGACGGCTTCTATGTACCATGTGAATGCCACTGTCAATACCAATACCGAGTAACAACGGCAGCGCAATGATATTAGCAAAATTGAACGGAACATCCAGAAGAACAGTGGCTGCGCTCGTAAACAAAGCTGCAAGCAAAAGTGGAACCAGTACCAGTAAGATATTAGTTATATTCCTGAGTAATATCAGAAGCGCCAATACAACGCCCAGCAATGTTAATGAAAAAGCGTGTATAAACGCGTCCACCACAGCCTCACCTGCTTCCAAACTAATGACAGGTGCCCCCGTAGCCTGCGGAGCAACCTGCTGTACCGCCCGTACAAAGCGGCGTAACGCATCATTATCATTGATATCCTCTGCCGGATAGACCGCCATCCGATAAGTCCCCGTCTGGCTCTGCCAATGTCTCTTCAATGATGCGGGTAATTCTTGTTGCGTAAAAGGTTGGGCTTCAAATGCGATCTGCAAACGTTCGAGTGAAACAGGCAACAGACTCAGCAGATCGCTGCTGATAGCGCGGAGTAATGATTCCTGGTCGTCCTTTTCACTAGCGGCCACATTTAAACGTGTCAATAGCGCAGTTAAAGATGCACTCAATGCGCGCGCAGGTTTAGAGGCAGAATGATCAGGTTCCTCAGCAATGAATAGATCCAATGTTGTTTGCAAAGCCCCCAGCATCTCACGTTGTTGTAAGAGTGACTGTCCATCCCTTTCTATTGACGCAGGAAATGCAATTGGCCCCAATGTAAGCGCCATTTCATTAATGAGCATCAATTTATCTTCTTGCTTTGTCGGTACCAGATCAAAAATAGTAACGACCTTATCTACCTCGGGAAGATAGGTAAGACGTTGCACAATATCTTTCATTACTCGCTGATCTTCCGCCAACAAAATAATATGCCAGGGCGAATCTTCCGCCTCCGCAAGTAATTCCTGGAAAGTTTGTACCGACTCCGCATCAGGATCATTCAAATTCAGCAAGTTATAGTCAAATCTGATCTGAGGCAATACAATGACGGATACAAGCAGAGCAAATGCCGTAGCAATATATATCAGTTTATGCGGCAGTGGCGGCAACCTCAATGACCTGCTCAAAAAGCGCACTGAAATAAATGTTTTTTCCGGCCGTATGGGCAAGTAACGCTGCAAAGCGGGTACTATGGTGAGCGTAACGATGAGACTGATGAGCATCCCGGTGCCAGAGATTAAGCCTAATTCTGCGACACCACGATAAGTAGTGGGCATAAATGCATAAAAACCAATTGCAGTAGTAATAGCACATACCGTTAGCGCATGTCCTACATCACCGCTAGCGGCATACAAAGCATCCGTAATCGATTGATTACTTTTTTTAATTTCCTGATATCGCAACAAGAAGTGGATAGCATAATCTACACCAAGACCTATGTATAGCACAGCAAAAGCAATAGAGATCAGGTTTAAATGCCCAACTGCAACTGTCGCAAAAGCCGCTGTCAGCGCTAATCCCAACATGAGGCTCAGTAATACGATCAGCACCGCCCCCGCGCTCCTCAATGCCACAAATAAAACTACGGCGACCATGATCACCGCTAACAACCCGGCATCCAACGCACCACGCATCGCACTATTAAGCTCATCATAGGATAACGCCACGTTACCAGTAATGCGCAATTGCTCAACTGAATCACCGCCCAATTCCAGATCGTGTGCAGTGGCACGGATGGCAGCAATTGGTTGTTCAGCCGCAAATAATTCGGTATAGTCAAGCTTAGGTTGCACCATCACCAGCTCTTGATAGGTTGTTTGCTGCACTTCATCACTAAATAATACCTGCCACGATAATGCCTGTGGCTTACCGGCCAGTTGTGCATCTAGTGTAGTCCGCATTCCATTCAAGACCGACTCCAATTCCAGCTTGCGACCCGTACGAAGTTCATTAATCGCTTCGGTCAGTACAGAAGTAAATGTATGAAGCGTAGGGTCATCCGCAATACGGGCCACTAAGGGCTGCGCAGCTGCCAGACGATCGGTAATCCGTTCCAGCTCTGAGATATCTTTATAAAGCAGGCCATTCCGTTCCAAAAAAGCATCGCCACTAAAGTAATAAGCATCTTGGATATGACCGCTATCTGCTTGTAGATCTGCTGTTAAGCGTTTGGCGGCAGCATGAGCCTGCTCAGGAGTCGGGGCATTCAGTGCCAACAATATTGTATCCTTATACTGGGGAAATGCCGCCTTATAGCGCTCGTGATTCACACGAAACGGCAAATCCTCTGAAAGCATGTCAGTAGTATCCGTATGTATTCCCAAATTACGGGATGTATAGAGAACACTCAATGCAGCCACGAATAGCGCGATCAATATAACCCAGGCCGCATACCGGTAGGAAAAAGCAGCCCAGCGTGCAAAAATATGATAGCTACGACTGTGTGAGACTTCCACGATTACAAAGTCCTTAAGGATAAAATAGAATAATCAGCTGGCTGGTATTTAAATGAAACAATCGTCTCACCGACTCTCTTTAGCAAGTTCAATCTTTTCTCTGAGCATCTCAACAAGTTCGGAAAAGCCATCCCGTTGCAGGACTGCACGATATTCAACTCGCTTTAATGCAAGATCACTGACACCATCAACAATAATATTAACAATACGCCAATACCCTCCTTTCTCTGCCAGTATATAGTCAAAATTAATGGTTCTATTATCAGCTGTAATCAACCAGCTACGCACCAGCATATGATCACGTGGCAAGGAACGATGCTCAACGATTTTAAACTGCTCTCCACCATAGCGATTGAATCGCCCTGCGTAGGTTGCGATACTCAACTGTCTAAAAACAGCCGTAATTGTGTTTTTCTGCAGCGAATCCAGCTCAGACCAATAAGAATGGCCCAATACAGAATGTATAATAAAATCAATATCATGAGATTGACTAATCACAGGGTTCAAAAAATCAAAGCGCTCCTGGAAGCTTAAGTTATCGCCTTCACGCATAACCTGAAGCAGCGATTCCTGCAGAGTACGCACAGTCTGTTCCGGATCCTTAGATTCTGCGCTCACTGTAATAGAAAAAGAAGCAGCCAGTAGCAAAATAGCTATAATCAGAACATAGCTGACAGACCTAGTGATTCGTTTTGCTTTCATATCGACGATCCTTCCAACAGGCACGTTCGCCACGCCAATAACGTAATGCTGAAGTCCATGTCATCGCCAAGTATAAAGTACCAATAATGGGTAATGTAAAAACCCACAGTAGCGAACGATGATAATATTTAAGTACGGGGGTATAAGTAAAAAACATCGCAAACCAAACAATGATACCGAGGGCAAACATCATCGGATCAAAGAATAATAACGGTGCCAAAGGGGCGATCCAAAACATACATATCATGATCAGCGTACAAATAACCAACAATACCCATGAGTAGTTCAACTGAGTATAAGCAGTACGTGCCACCATCTCCCATATCGGCTTTAACCCTTGATAACCACGGTGGCTGCGGGCTGAATGACTTAGTCCAATCCAGGTACACAGTCCTGCACTCTGGATTCTTACTGCCAAAGTACAATCATCGATCAGTGCATCATGAAGGCTGGCAAAAGCACCCACCGTTCGCAATGCATGCGTTTCAACCAGAATACAACCACCCGCCGCCGCTGCAACACGAAACCGCCGTCTATTTGACAGCGCAAAAGGATATAATAATTTAAAGAAAAATATAAAAGCAGGCATCAACAACCGCTCGACAAAATTTTCCATAGGTGGCTCAGCCATCAAGGATATTAATGCCAGCCTTTCTTTCACGGCCTTTTCACGTAGTGCTAACACTATTCCCGGTGCCAATTCGATATCCGCATCCAGTAATAGCGTATAGCTTGTACGAACCCGCTGCAATCCTTGTTCCAGGGCCCATAGTTTACCACTCCAGCCAACGGGTGGCGTCACTCCCAGGATCACCTCTGCACCACAAGAATTTGCCTGCTCAGCGGTATCGTCAATAGACTGATCATCAATCACAATAATACGCAAGCCTGTGCCCTGAGCACTGAGACTATTGAGTGTACGCTTAATAAAGGGACCTTCATTGCGTGCCGGGATCAGCACGGTAATATCATCCAAGACTTCATTCGTGAACGTTCCCGCTTCTAAATTTTCCTGGGTACTCCAAGGGCGCCATGGAACCACTACCAAGCCACACCAGCATAAGGCACCGAAGGCAAACAGGTAGATTACAGATTCCATCGTTCTTTCTTTTCACTATAGCGCCATATAGCCACTATTAATAATTTATCCAATTGTTCCTATTTAATCTCTGTAACAGGAATATCAGCTAGCTTTTTTGCACCATTCTTTTTTTCCACTGCCCATCTCGGAATGGGTTCAGCCACCATCTTGCCTGTCGTTCTTGGACCTCTAATAGAAGTAAACAGTGCTTTCCATGGATGCTGTAGCGTATCTTCGACAGCAGTCGCTTCATAGCCACAGTGAGCCATACATTGCGCACATTTCGGATTATTAGCAGTACCATATTTTTCCCAGGGCGTATCATCCAAAAGCTCTTGAAAGCTATTGACATAACCTTCATCTGACAATAAATAACAAGGCTTTTGCCAGCCAAATATATTGCGGGTTGGATTCCCCCATGGGGTACACTTATAATCTTGATTACCTGCCAGAAAATCAAGATACAATGCAGAATGATTTAATCTCCACTTTCGTTTTTTGCCAATTTTGAAAATACCGCGGAACAGATTCTTGGTATCCTGGCTTTTAATAAAAACATCCTGTTGAGGCGCGTGCTCATAACTAAAACCAGGCGCAATAGTTGCACCTTCAACACCCAACTCCATAGCATAATCCAGAAACTCAGCCACATCATCTGGTGTTTCGCCCTGAAATAAAGTACAGTTTACTGTGACTCTAAAACCTTTATTCAGTGCTAATTTTATTGCCTCAACTGCCCGATCAAAAACACCATCCTGGCAAACCGAAGCGTCATGCCGCTCTTTCAAGCCATCAAGATGAACAGAGATCGTCAAATAAGGTGATGGCGTATAATCGTTAATCTTCTTTTTCAATAAAAGCGCATTGGTGCATAAATAAACATATTTCTTACGCGCAACAATGCCAGCAACAATTTGTGGCATCTCCTTATGTATCAGCGGCTCTCCTCCCGGAATTGATACCATTGGTGCGCCACATTCGTCAACAGCCTGCATACATTCTTCATAAGAAAGGCGTCGATCGAGATTTTCCTCCGAATGTGCAATTTTGCCACAGCCCGCACACGCCAAATTACAGCGAAACAAAGGTTCTAACATCAATACCAAAGGATATTTCTTAACTCCTTTCAATTTTTGTTTAATCAAATAGCTGCCCACAGCTATTTGCTGACGTAAAGGAACTCCCATGAGCAAAACCTCCAAAAGTACTTCAAAAAAACCAGTTCGTGATCATACATCACGATTGATCGCTCGACTATTTCCCAATTTTAAATACCAGCAACACCCAGCCACACCATTCCAACATACGCTATTCAAACCTCAAACCAAATGTATAACCACTGTCCCATACTTCTCAATCATTCTTTTCTATCGGATACAAATATTGTTCCGATTATTCATGGGATTAATCAATCCAGCTTAACCAGGATATCAAGCTTCATTTAACGCAAACAGATTTTATCGCATAGAAAGGCAGCGCTACGGAGCATGAATCAATAGGCCAAACAATCCAAAACAGGCCGACCATCAATGCGTACATCTCTACTCTCACATCACAAACATCTTGTCTATCGAAGATTTTTGCTATAGAACAGGGCTATGCTATAGCAAACACTTCTAAATCCGGCAACCGTATTGAATAATCAGCCCGGGGAAATCGCACACTAGGCCACCCTCTTATCCCACGAAAATTACAAACTAATCTACTAAACTAACTTTACATCCGGATAGGATTTAAGACTGTCCCACACATACTCTAGATTCTTTTCCGATCTACAGCACACACGAAATCAAAAGATTAAATAAACTCTAATTTATCTTATGGTTCTTTTATAGAGAAGTTCAAATCTGTATATATCCTATTCTAGCTTGAAAACATCTCTGATACCATTCAGACATGCATCGGCGTTTTATTTCATGCTAAATCAGGATAATGATTAAAAGAGGGCACATACGCACCCTCTGAGCACATCAAACAAGATTCTCTGGACACACTAGAAGCTCACCCCCAATGCACGCAACGTTTCCTTGGTTAATTGGCCAACCACAAGATTATTTTGTTTTTGAAAGCTAACCATTGCCGCCAGCGTTCTAGGACCATTCAAACCATCAGCCGGTCCTGGATTAAAACCAGCCTCAGTAAGCGCTTGCTGGACATTACGAATAATTTCAGGCGTGGCAGCAACAACTTCAGCCCCATCATTCATTAATGGCTGAGTTTGCATCACATCCGTTGCAGGCGATGCTGCCATTTCTGCCTTTTCCTCCAAGTCTTCGCCAAAGTCTATACTTTTGTCCGCATTCTCGATCATTGTATCAATAGACTGACTGGTAATCTCCGGAGGCAGATCAAGCATATCATCCGTTTTTTCCGAAACAATATCATACATATCAGTAATGACTGACCCATCATCCTCAATATTTCCAATATGCTCCATGTCGTCTATACCAGCAACAGATTCCATGACTGCTGCCCCCTTTTCAGCGGATTCAGTTATCACCTTCTTATTTCCTGCAATTTCTTCTTCTGGTTTATCGCCACATCCTAGTAATAGTCCTGCTGCTAACAAAAAAGTGGAACCGGTAATTAAGACACTCATTTTCTTTTGTTTCATAGATACCCTCCATAAGAATGCAAGCAAAGATATTGATCATTAAAATCTAAAAACAGACTGCGCATTATGGGACTGTCTCGTAATATAGGATTTATCCATTTTTTACTATGCAACTTATTGATTATTAACAACTGGAATTTTGGGAAATTCTATTACGAGACAATCCCATTATCCAATGATAAATCGAAACGCTTGTAAAGTTTTATTTAATTAGCAATAAGGACTAATTTATAATATGAGAAATTATCACTGTACTACCTCTTTAACAATAACATAATAAATATAAATTAATGAATGGTCGCCCGCCTTATAAAAAGGACTTACGCTTGGTTGGTGCTGGCCACAGCCATATCATTGTTATCAAGCGATTGGGAATGGCTCCTGTACCAGGAATCAGAATCACACTCATTAGCGACGATACTCACGCCCCTTATTCGGGCATGTTGCCAGGCTTAATTGCAGGTCATTACTCATTTGATGATTGCCATATAGATCTACGCAAACTCTGCCAATGGGCCGGCGTACAGTTTATTCGTAGCACAGTCAAACGGTTAGATCCCATGACTAAAAATATAATCTGCCACCAGTATCCTTCTTTGCGCTACGATTTATTGTCAATTAATATCGGCTCTCAGCCAGCACTTAATACCATTAGAGGTACGCTGGCGCATGGTTATGCAGTTAAACCCGTCAAGCAGTTTCTCAATGGCTGGCATCAATGGATACAATCAGTCTACTCATCAAATCGGCAATATCATATCGTCATGGTAGGCGGTGGCGCTGCTGGAGTGGAAGTGTTATTGGCCATGCATTATAAACTTTGCAACACAACGCCTATTCATGCTCGTTTTACCCTTGTGTGTGCTGATAAGCACTTACTTCAATCGCATAATAAGCACGCACAAAAATTTTTTACCCATCATTGCCGCACGTTGGGCATCGAAATTATTACCGGGAAAAGGGTAATTGCATCCACTGCCAACCACTTGTTATTGGATGACCATACTTCACTCAATGCTGATTTTGTCGCATGGGCAATCAATGCTGAAGCACAAACATGGCCCATGAAAAGTGGTTTAAAATGCGATGGCAAGGGATTTATACAAGTTGACAGGTATCTTTGCAGCGTCTCTCATCCAGACATATTCGCCGTTGGTGACAGTGCCGCATTTATGCCAACTCCATTACCCAAAGCAGGTGTATATGCTGTGCGTCAGGGACCTATTTTAGCTCACAACCTGATTGCGACATTTCAGCAACAGTCATTACGCCCTTTTAAGCCACAACATCGCTTTCTGAGTTTATTAACGACGGGTAATCGCCATGCAATCGCTTCACATGGCCCACTGTTTGCGAGCGGAAAATGGGTTTGGCGCTGGAAAAACCATATTGATCAGGCATTTATGGCGCGTTTTAACCCTACTCCCATGCCTGTTAAAAACGATTTCAATGGTGGTGCCCAAACAGCAATGCGCTGTGGTGGCTGTGGGGCCAAGGTGAGCCGCGATATTCTTCAGAATGTGTTAACACAGCTTACCGTTCCGTCTAATCCGGATATCATCAGTGGACAGGGAGATGATGCGGCCATCATCAATCCGCCGTCAGCGATGCAATGGATACAATCCGTTGATTTTTTCAGGAGTTTTATTGACGACGCTTACTTATTCGGTCGCATTGCTGCAATTCATAGCCTGGGAGACATATACGCGATGGGCGGCAAACCGCATTCAGCATTAGTTACTGCCATTATCCCCTATAATGACAGGCCAATTATGCAGGAAACCCTGCTACATTTAATGCAAGGAGCGCTAACAACCCTGAATGAAGAGAACACTACTTTAATAGGCGGCCACAGCGGCGAAGGACCTGAAATGGCATTTGGCCTGACTGTCAATGGCACACTCATACCAGGCCAGGCTTTGACTAAAACAGGACTCCTTCCTGGTGACAATCTGATTATTACCAAGCCATTAGGTAGTGGTGTGCTATTAGCAGCGAATATGACTACACGCTGCCAAGGACGCTGGCTTGATGATGCGTTTACATTCATGCTACAAAGCAATCGCGCTGCCGTACCTATCTTACGCTTATATGGAGCCCGCAGCTGCACTGATGTAACCGGTTTTGGTTTGTTAGGACATTTACAAGAAATGCTCACAGCATCTCAATGTAATGCAACCATAGCACTGGATGCCATTCCAGTCATGCAGGGTGCGCAATACTGTAGTTCACAAGGCATTCAAAGCACACTTTATCCAGCTAATAAACAATCCAGCGGTTGTCAACATTATACTGGCCGTCACCCCAGCTATCCTTTACTGTTCGACCCCCAAACCGCAGGCGGATTATTAGTCGGCATACCCGCTCAATCGGCGGATGAATGCCTTCATGCACTCACTATTGCCGGGTATACCGCAGCCAAAATCGGGACAATAGATGAACAGGGTTCAAATGCTTTAATCACATTCAACGGATAAATAACTTGACCCCCTGAAGTGTTTTCAGTCGCGTATCTTTGATTATATTTTCTTGCTACCCCAAACCTTCATTTTTGCCGGGCCCAGTCGAGTACTTCCGTGTAATTGCCTCTAAACACAATCCATTCCTTATTCTTATGAATTTGATATTCATACATAGGATCATAGTATTCATTGAGCAGCACCGTTATCCAGGCTTCATGGCCCAGAGTACTCCCTGAACTCAATTGAGTGCGTATAGCATGCTCTAACAAGGCAGCAACATAATGATAACGCTCTAGCCCCAGACGTTTTTGCATACGCACCAGGCTCTCACTGAGATAATTACTAAAGCGCACAAAACCATGTTCAGCACAAGCCATCTCAAAGCTGTCCAGCATGTTAATCACATACTCTTGCAAAATCCGCTGCACACGGAATTCCAGAGACATATCCACTAGTGCCAGAGGAGAACGTCTCATGGCATCAAAGAATGTCATAGGAATGCCTACAGCACCAATATTTTGACTCTCATCTTCAAGAAAAAGGACCTGCTTACGCGGTGTTGCCAATATCGTATGCAGCAAATCGATCGCCAAAGCATGCTCAAAATTAGATTGTGTCGGCTGATGGTCGATCATGCGCCCAAAACTAGAACCGCGATGATTGGCATGTTTTTCCAGATCAACACTATTAGCAAGTTGATTAATCAACCGGGTTTTAGCTACCCCTGTTTTACCACCTATTCTTATCATTGAGACATTGCTCGCTACTTCATCGAGCACATTAATCAGTGATCGCCTCAATGCCTTATACCCACCCGCTATCAATGGAACTTCTATGCCTGCCTCGCTCATCCATTGACGAGCCAGACTTGATCGCATCCCTCCCCGCCAACAGTACAAATGAATGCCGGTATTTACAGCAGCCAGCTCACACCAGCTACGAATACGTTCGGCTTTAAGGCTGCCACAAACCAATTGATGGCCTAATTTAACCGCCGCCTCCTGTCCCCGCTGTTTATAGCAGGTTCCAACCAAATGACGCTCCCTATTATTAAGAATGGGAATATTTGTGGTATTCGGAAAATTGCCTTTGGCAAACTCGTCCTCTGCCCGCACATCTATAAATGCAGTGTGACACAAAAACAAATTACGAAAATTTTCAGGTGTTACCAAATAATCTGGAATCACTATAAAACCCATTACAATCAAAATACAAGATTTTTATTTGTTCGATTATTCCATTACAAGATGTCATCTATAAATATTTCTTCTTTTACATCATAAAGACAAATAATTAATATGCATTACATCCTATTTTATCGACTGTTTTGAGTTTCTCGGAATAACCAGGCAAAGCACTTAGTTTCTTGGTGAAATCGAAGGTGGCCATACTGGCAAATTTGTTATCGGGTGAAATTTAAAAGACATTTGAGATAGGTATGACATGACTGTTGTTTTGATACAACATTTGCTTAATATTGCCTTGACACGAAAATATACCTTATATAAGCTGCGGAGTAGTCAAATATGACACACTTATATTTATTAAGCAACGTCAGCGGTCAGCGTTTGAATGAAAATTTTCCAGCCAGCAAAAAATGAGTTAACAAAGATTAATAATCAGAGTTGGTACGCTCAACCAGAATTCCTTGCTTTTTTAGAAAGCAAGATGACAAGAAACATTACTTCGAGGGGAAGATCTTGAGTTCGACAATAACCAAGTTGAACGCTCCGCTAACGCAAGCGTTTGATTTTCAACCTTCAAGCGAATCGCAAATAACACCGACACCCACGCGCAATATACTCGCTCAGCGGTTAGCAAACTTTGAGACCCTGACTGACGCTTTGGAATATGCTGCAGAGGGAACGACGGGGTTTAATTTTTATGATGCTAGAGGCAATTTACGTTCGGTTCTCGCCTATTGTGCATTGAGACAGAATGCGCGCATATTGGCTCAGCGCTTATCCAGTATGGGCTTAACCCGGGGAAATCGCGTTGCCATTATTGCAGATACATCACCCGAATTCGTCGAGTTATTTTTTGCATGTCGCTATGCAGGTCTAGTCCCATTTGCGATGCCAGTTCCAGTTAATCTTGGCAGTCACGCAATTTATGTTCAACAGCTTCGAGGAATGCTTGAAGGCAGCCAGGCCAGCATTGCGCTCGCTAATGTCGATTACATTAATTTCCTTGAAGAGGCAGCAGCAGGAGTCACCGGTTTACAATGGGTTGGCACACCTGGAAAACTTGAAAATTTCCCGATCGCAGAGATAGCATTACAACCAAATCATCCAGATGAAATAGCTTATTTACAATTCACATCGGGCAGTACTCGAACACCACGTGGTGTAATCATTACGGAACGTGCGTTAATGTGCAATCTTCAAGGCATCGTTCGAAGTGGCCTGGAAATACAACCTGGCGATCGTAGCGCGTCATGGTTGCCTTTTTATCACGACATGGGATTGGTTGGTCTGGTTCTTGCACCAATGGTGACACAAATCTCGGTGGATTATCTGGCAACTCGTGACTTTGCGATCCGCCCATTGCAATGGTTAAGATTAATCAGTCGTAATCGCTGCACCATCGCGTTCAGTCAGCCTTTTGGCCTAAAACTGTGTACACTGCGTGTACGTGAATCTGATCTAAAGGAACTCGATCTTAGCAGTTGGCGCGCAGCAGGCGTTGGCGCAGAGATGATCCGTCATGATATCTTGAGAAAATTTTCTGATAAATTTTCATCCGCGGGTTTTGATGAGCATGCCTTTCTGCCATGCTACGGGCTTGCGGAATCAACGCTTGCAGTCACTTTCTCCAAAATCAATACCGGCTTACAAAGTATACGAATAGACAGCAAAACACTGATAGACAAGAAAATGGCAGTTAGACTGCAGGCTGAAGGTAGAAAATATAACGAATTTGTGAACTGTGGTCGTCCGCTCCCTGGGCACACCGTTAAAATTGTCGATGAAGATGGTCAAGAGCTATCTGACATGATGGTTGGCAGTGTACTGGTTCACGGAGACAGTGTTATGACCGGTTATTTTAATAATCCTGAAGAAACACATCGCGCACTCAAACCTGGAAACTGGCTGGATACGGGTGACATTGGCTTTCTGTTTGATGGCGACTTGTACATAACAGGGCGTCGAACGGATGTCATTATTGTAAATGGTCGTAATATTCGTGCTCAGGATATTGAAGAATTAGCCGAACAACAACCAGAAGTAAGATCCCGCGAAGCTTCTGCCTTTGGCGTAAATGGTGTTGATAACACAACCACGGTTGTACTGGTCATTGAATGTCGATTAACATCTGTAACAGAGCGACAATCACTCACTAACCGTTTACAACAACTCGTATATATGGCATTCGGGGTTAGTTGTCTGGTTGAATTAGTGCCGCCACACACTCTACCACGCACTTCTTCTGGAAAATTATCACGTTTTGCTGCGCGGCAGGGATTTATCCAGCGAACAAATTTAATTGATCAGTTGTCCCTGGTTGAATCTGGAGATAGATAAGCGAATATGCCAAAATTAGTAGCAATAACGGGCGCTACTGGTTTCATTGGTAAGGTAATTTTACACAAACTTATTGAAGACAATTGGACAGTCCGGGCACTCACTCGGTTACCTCGTAAGGATAGCGATTCAATACAATGGATCCATGGAGATTTAGATAATCTCATAGCATTACGAGAGCTGGTGAGAAATGTTGATGCTGTCATACATTGTGCCGGATTAGTACGGGGAAGCGTTTTTGATGAATTTGTTCATACCAATACACAGGGCACAGCCCATCTCTTGCACGCTATTACGGAGCAGAAATTAAATCCGCGATTTCTGCTCGTTTCATCTCTTGCAGCCAGACAGCCAGAACTCTCATGGTATGCAAAAAGCAAGTATATGGCCGAGCAGGTTATTATGAATTGTCCCAGCGATATAGCCTGGGCGGTTTTCCGCCCTACTGCTGTTTATGGCCCTGGAGATAAAGAGCTTAAACCACTTTTTAAAGCGATGCAGCGCGGAATATTACCTGTGGTTGGCAAGCCAACTAATCGTTTTGGCCTTTTGCATGTAGACGATTTCGCTACCGCAATTCAACATTGGCTTGCTACAAAAATACCCGTAAAAGGCATTTTTGAACTTGATGATGGCACAGCAGGCGGATATAGTTACCAGGTATTAACTTCGATCGCGCAAGAAATATGGGGACGACCGGTTCATTGCATCACTTTACCAATATCACTCATTAAATTAATTGCCGTTTCAAATTTATGGCTTGCCCGGCTTTTCCATTATGCACCTATGTTAACGCCTGGAAAGGTAAAAGAATTACAACATAAAGACTGGGTATGTGATATCACCCCTCTGACTCAGGCACTACCTGGGTGGCGGCCTTGCGTTCGTCTACATGACTCACTATCTCAAATAATCTGACTCTTAAAATAACCTATTAATCATTGACCTATGGCAGAATCCAATTACGATGAGATCATGCTGCAGCTTTGCCAGCGGCTTAAAAATCTAACGGCCTCTGATGCGATTATTACGCCAGAAACCAATCTCATTAATCAATTAGCCATTGATTCTATAAAACTCTTGAACTTAATCATGGAAATAGAAGATCATTTTGATATTTCTGTACCACTAAACGTACTTGCTGACGTTCACACTGTTCGTGATCTTGCAGACCTTATATATAAAATTAAATCTACGGCATAATGAATCTCCTCGAAAAACTTGATGCAGCAGCTGCTGCCAGAAAAGCACTTCTACCAGCAGGCCTTGGTGCTTTCGGTATCCCTATAGAGGAAATTTATTCATCAACAGAGGCAAGAATAGGTGATCGTCGGGTACTTCTTCTGGGCACTAATAATTATCTCGGCCTGACTTTTGCGCCTGAATGTATACAGGCAGCACATGCGGCGATTGATAACGAAGGAACCGGTACAACTGGATCTCGCATGGCGAATGGAAACTACAATGGTCACCGTGCATTAGAACAGGAATTTGCTGATTTCTATCAATGTCGATCCAGTATTGTTTTTACTACAGGTTATCAAGCAAATCTTGGCACTATCTCTGGAATAGTCGGTCCTGGCGACGTGGTATTGATTGATGGTGATTCTCATGCCAGCATCTATGATGGATGCATCTTAAGCGGCGCTGATATTATCCGATTTAAGCACAATGATATGGCTGATATGGAAAAACGTTTGCGTCGCCTGGGAAAACGAACGCATACTACGTTGATTATTGCCGAAGGCATTTATAGCATGTTAGGCGATCAAGCGCCTTTGGCCGATATTGTCAGATTAAAAAATACCTACAATTGCACATTACTGCTTGACGAAGCCCATTCTCTGGGTGTTTTAGGCGAGACAGGGCAAGGTCTTGCAGAAAAAACCGGGCTAGTAAAAGAAGTTGATTTCATTACCGGCACATTCAGTAAAAGCCTGTCCAGTATCGGAGGATACTGCGTCAGCAATCACCCACAATTAGATCAGTTACGTTATGTTAGCCATCCCTATATCTTCACGGCCTCCCCTTCACCAGCTACAATTGCATCGACACGCGCTGCATTGAGACTATTGCAGGAAGGAAGCGGCCTACGTGAAAAATTGTGGCAAAGCTCATTACAGCTCTATTCACAACTCACTCGGGCGGGCTATACTCTTGGTCCTGAGCCAGGGCCAGTCATTGCTGTTATTCTCGACAACCCTGAACAGGCACTCACACTCTGGCAAGGCTTGCTGGAACACGACATCTACGTTAACCTGATATTGCCCCCTGCCGCACCGGAAGGTAAATCATTAGTGCGATGCAGTGTTAATGCTGCACACACTGACAAACAAATAGATCATGTGGGCCATACTTTTACTAAATTATACCCAAGTATTTTTCAATAAATAACATGCATCAATAATAACGAAGAGTATTTATCAAAGAACCGACCTCTAGCAGACTAAACAACGTCTAGACGATAAACCGCTCAAACAGCGTTATTATCTGAGATCTTTGCAAAAGTCCTCGCAATAAATTTTATGCTATTGATTATAAATAGTTAATTTTTTAACTATTGGGGTTTTGCAAAGGTCTCTATCTTTATTTAGATGACACCATCGTAAAGACACCGATTTCGCTCGCAGGCGTAGAATCCGTTTTTTGTACTCAAAACAGGCACCCAACTTCAACCAAGGTTCCTGTTTATACAAATTCAAATTACACGCGTATTTTTTTATCGACAGAATCAGATTCTTATTTGAAGCCAAGTCGATCTAAAAGACATTCCAAATTTCCCGAGAAATCTGGTAGGCGCGATTGGACTCGAACCAACGACCCCCACCATGTCAAGGTGGTGCTCTAACCAGCTGAGCTACGCGCCTAGAAAAACCGGATTCTATCTGAAACAGCCAGCAGACACAAATGATAATGATGTTCGATAGAATGAAAATATAAGTTTCAGGAAACAGACTCAACTATTTAACGACGCGATTGATTAAAGATGGCTATTCAAAAAATTCATAATTTCATTCTTCCACTTCTCGGGAGAACGCGCCAGATGAGATTCATGCCCGGTATCCGGGAAGCTGCTAAAAATCTTTGCGCCTGGAACCAGATCATAGACTTGGCGGGCTTCAAGCAGTTTTACCCGCGTATCCTGTTCGCCATGAAAAAATAAAATGGGGCAATTAACAGCTACTGCATAATGAGCCGGATTATGACTAAATCCATCAAATCCAGCCAGCAGCCCTCCCCAGAATACAAGCAAATGCGCGCCTGGATAAGCAGGCACACCCATGATAGTGAATCTATTTTTAACCGTATTCAACAGATTATCAAAAATAGCTTCAACAATAACTGCATCAGCCTTAATATCGAGACTGTATATCGCTCGAAATATGGCCGCTGCTCCCATTGACTGGCCGTAAAGTATCATTTTTTCAGGCCGGTAATATTCCTCCGCATAACTAACAACGGATGCCACATCATCCGCTTCCCGATAACCGATCGTTGTGTAAGACTCCGACGATTCCCATGATCCTCTAAAATCAACGAGAAGAACTGAATATTGCGCCTGTAGAAATACCTTCGCCTCTTCTATCAGGGACGATTTATCCATGACATAACCATGGAAAAGAATCACCAATCGATCATTTTGATCGGGCTGGCAATACCAAGCGCCTAAATAGGATGCTTCGCCGTTTGGAATCACTACCTGTTTACAACTGTCGCTGATTATCGTAGGTGAAAAAGATGCAGTGGGCCGTGGGACATTAACTCCCATGAATAGCGCGCTCATTTTCTGAACTAAAGACAGCTTTTCTGGCTTCAGAGTCGGCTCACCCTGATCAGAGAAAAACAGCATGTCGTAGGCATGTTTATACGCCAGTATATTGAGCACAATAAAGCCTGCTAGAAATAAACAGATTATGCTCATGCAGGCACAACGCAATCGCTTATTATGCGTGGATATCCAGGTTTTCATATTTTCTATCATCCAAAAATGAGAGAAAACCAGAGGATACAGAACACCTATTTCAAACAATCCACATTCGTTCTCAAACTGCGGCGGGCATAATAAGCAAAACCAACCGTATTCCGCCGATCCTGGAGAATCCAATCGTGTGCTTCACGTCCCAGATCGGGATCAATTGGTTTGATTTTACCAACGGCGGCTGCGAGTAGATGCATTCGGGCTGCCCGCTCAAATGCAATCGATAATAAGCAGGCTTCCTCAATACTGGCACAGGCAACCAGCAGTCCGTGATGTGCCAGCAATAAAGCGCGTTTATTACCAATCGCAGCAGAAATGATTTCACCCTCTTCGTTACCAACAGGCACACCCGGCCACTTAGGCAAGAACGCGATGTCGTCGTACAATACACAATTATCCATATGCGAAATCTCTAACGGGACTTCAAGCATACTCAATGCGGCTGTATGTACTGCATGCGTATGAATGATACACTGCACATCCGGTCTCGCCCGATAGAGCCACGAGTGAAAACGATTGGCCGGATTGGCCATCCCCTCACCCTGCAGTACTTCCAGATCTTCGTTGACAAGCAAAAGATTGCTGGCTTTGATTTCATCAAATCCCATGCCGAGCTGTTGAGTCATGAACGTTCCGGGTTCTTCAGCACGAGCGGTAATTTGCCCAGCAAGCCCGGAGTCGTGACCATTATCAAATAAGATACGGCAAGTCAGCGCCAGTTTCTGGGCTAAAGTATAGTGGGTGTTTTTCATATGGGTTGCCATCTGATCAAGAGAGCGCTGGATAAGCGCTTCTTTATCCAGATCAAAAGTACTGTTATTCATATTCATCTCACTTTATTTCACATCTGGGGCAGCATTGATTAGAATCAGTCAATGGAACAAAAAAACATCATCATGTTTTAGTCTTGAAATATTCAATCTCTCGTCTGTCACGCTTAGTCGGTCGGCCTTTAGAATAAAACGATTCGGGTTGCATTTTCAGTTGAGCTGCCATAATTTCTCGCCGCTGACGGCTTGCCTCCGTTTCGCAATATAGCTGCTGTGCCAGAGACGCTGAACCGCGTTTATTCGATAATGCCAATACTTCGATCTCGTAATGATCGTGTCCAATACGAATATTCAGCATGTCTCCAATTGCAACTAACTTAGCAGGTTTAATGCGTACTTCGTTTAAATAAACCCTGCCTCGTCCAATTGCATCTGCTGCCAAGGAACGGGTTTTGAAAAAGCGAGCGGCAAAAAGCCACTTATCAATGCGAAATTTTTCTGTATTATCGTGTGTATTCATCTCATCACCAATCACAATCCAATGAAATAATTTTCTGATATTTTTTGCTGTCAGTCACTTCTACAGGTAATCCGCCTGCGTTACAATATACAGCTGATTGTCCAGTGTTTTATGTACCGGGCATTTATCAGCAATCTCAAGCAAACGGATACGCTGTTTATCATCTAAACTACCCGTCAGTCTAATTATACGGGTGATCTTATCGATGCATCCGTCCTGCTTTTCACAAGATTCACAATCGTCGGCATGAATGCGATGATGCATTAACTCAACTTCTATAGCTTGTAAATCTATTTTTTTATGATTCGCGTACATCCGTAATGTCATGGAAGTGCAGCTGCCTAATGCCGCAAGTAGCAGCTCATAAGGATTTACACCGAGATCGGCCCCACCCATTGAAACCGGCTCATCACTAATAAATTGATGATGCTCGGTGAAGATTTTACGTGTAAATACCTTATCGTGCTCACGCACGATGACATGTCCCGGTTTAACAAGCGGCGCAGTACGTTCCATGGATTGATCATGCATTGTGTTGATAGCCAGATAACGACTAGCCCAGGCCGCCAATACATCAGCCACATATTGGGCATCCTCGGGTTGTGACAACAAATGATCAGCTTGATCCAGCGACACAAAACTTTTTGGATGTTTTGCGGCGACAAAAATACGCGCAGCCTCATTGATTGACACTGTTTCGTCTCGTGGTGAATGAAAAATTAACAATGCCTTTCTTAATGTTTTGATATGGTCCAGCGAATTATAGTTCTCAAGATCATCTATTAGCTGTCGTCTGATAGTGAAGCTGCGCCCGCCTAATTCAACTTTGGCCGCATCGTTATGCAATATTTCATTATATGAATCGACAAAAAAATGTTTAATGTGCGCAGCAGTCGCAGGTGCGCCAATAGTTATAACCGCATTAATTGTTGATACGTGCTGAGCCACTGCCAGCACAGCCGCACCACCAAGACTGTGCCCAATTAAAATGGCAGGCGCTGCATACTGTTCCGCCAGAAATTTTGCAGCGGAGATCAAATCCTGGAGATTGGATGAAAAATTGGTATTGGAAAAATCCCCTTCACTGTTTCCCAGACCCGTAAAATCAAAACGCAGCACGGCTATTCCTTTTAAAGCCAGTGCACGCGTAATACGAGACGCAGCCGTATTATTTTTAGAACAGGTAAAGCAGTGCGCAAATAATGCATAAGATTTCACTACACCGGTTGGCACTTCAAGCAATCCGGATAATAATTCGCCTTGAGTATTCCTAAAAGTAACTTTAGTTCTTGACATGATTTTTCCTTTTTCACGAATACCGATTGATTAATAAACTAATCAAGGTAATACCAAATTCGATGCTGGATTGACTCTCCTTATCCTACCCGGCAGGCTCATCCATCTTCATATTTTAAAAGCAATATCAAGCATCTAAATATTGATCATTCTCGCTTCCAAAAACATAACCGTTCGCTTAAATTATGACGTAATAACAATTATTACGCAGCATCGCCCGCGCTCTTTCCAGACCAAATAAGGTATGCTGGAACTTTAAATGGATTGCTGATTGCTGCTATCCGAATAATTTACCCCTCTAAGTTTTTAACGCTGCATAAAAATACGTTCGAAATACGTTAGAATACGCGTTTTAGTAATTTTTTCAGGAGTCTCTGAATGTCAATGGCTAACCGCGATGGTGTAATCTGGTACGATGGAAAAATGGTTCCCTGGCGGGATGCCAATGTACACGTTCTTACACACACCCTGCACTATGGCGTAGGTGTATTTGAGGGCTTGCGCGCCTACCAAACTGCCCAAGGGCCGGCAATTTTCCGGCTGCAAGAACACACCGACCGCTTGTTTAATTCAGCGCATATTTTCATGATGAAAATACCTTTCGACAAGGCCACTTTGATACAGGCCCAGCGTGATATTGTAAAACAAAATAATTTAGAGTCAGGTTATATTCGTCCGATCGTCTTCTATGGCTCAGAGGCAATGGGACTTTCTGCCAAAACATTATCGGTGCACGTTGCTATCGCCGCCTGGCCATGGGGAACCTATCTGGGTGCTAATAGCCTGGAAGAAGGCATTCGTGTTAAGACCTCTTCATTTTCTCGTCACCATGTCAATACCAATATGTGTCGGGCTAAATCGGTTTCCACCTATGCAAATTCCATACTCGCTCATCAAGAAGTTGCAAACAATGGCTATGATGAAGCACTATTACTGGATGTGGATGGCTACGTGGCAGAAGGATCGGGAGAAAATATTTTCATTATTAAACAGAATAAGCTCTACACGCCCGATTTGACTTCCTGCCTGGAAGGCATTACGCGAGCTTCCGTTATAGAACTGGCTGCAGAAATAGGTATTCCACTCATTGAAAAGCGAATTACGCGGGATGAGATTTATTGCGCTGATGAGGCTTTCTTTACAGGTACAGCCGCTGAAATTACGCCCATTCGCGAACTTGATAACCGTGCTATTGGCAACGGTAAACGAGGTCCAATTACAACCCGCTTACAAACCATGTTCTTTGATTGTGTCAAAGGCAAGGCTCAAAATCATATGGACTGGCTTTCTTTTGTTTGATTAAGCTTAACTGGAATACACTATTATGAACTCAACAACGAATAATAAGGCACGGCAAATTGAAATCACAACAGATGATTTACCCTTGCATTGCCCAACACCTTCGATGCAATTATGGAATACACATCCACGCGTCTTTCTACCTATCGAAAATACCGGGGAAGCATTGTGCCCTTACTGTGGCACACACTATCTGCTTAAGGGTGGCGCTATTGCTGGACATCATTAAGCACTTACATCTCTTGACAGGCCTATATTTCACTGGAAGATGAGATTGATACGCGATAATTTCACAAACCACGGCCTGTTTTAGTTCAGTTAACCCATTCTAATTATCTAATGAGTAATGCCATGCATGATATTCCACGTGAAATTTTCAAAGCCTACGATATTCGTGGCATCGTTAATCATACATTAACCAGTCACACCGTCGAAGCAATCGGTCATGCCATTGGTTCAGCAGCGCGTGCTCGTAATCTTACAGCCATTGCAATAGGACGCGATGGCCGATTATCAGGACCCGAACTCATACACGCACTGGCTCGAGGCATACAGAAGAGCGGTGTTAATGTGGTCGATGTCGGCATGGTTGCCACGCCAATGCTTTATTTCGCTGCACTGGAGTTATGTGATTATTCGGGTGTGATGCTTACAGGCAGTCACAATCCGCCCGAATATAACGGATTGAAAATAGTCCTGGATGGAGAAACGTTGGCTGCCGATGCAATCCAGGCATTGCGTTTGCGACTGGAAAATGACGATCTGGTCTATGGAGCAGGCAATTACAGTCAATACAGCATTGCAGATACTTATCTCCAACGCATCAGTGGTGATATTAAATTAGCGCGTCCAATCAAGATTGCGGTCGATTGTGGTAATGGCGTGGCGGGTGCTTATGCCCCCGCCCTTTACCGCAGTCTAGGATGTGAAGTCATCGAGCTTTTCTGCGAAGTAGACGGTACCTTCCCCAATCATCATCCAGATCCTTCTGTACCGGATAATCTGAGCGACATTATCCATACACTCAAGACCACCGATGCTGAAATCGGACTCGCCTTTGATGGCGATGGTGACCGTTTGGGGGTTGTGACGAAGGAAGGCAACATTATCTACCCTGATCGCCAGTTAATGTTATTTGCGGCCGATGTATTATCCAGGAATGCGGGCAGTCAAGTTATTTTTGATGTGAAGTGCACACGCAATCTGGCGCCATGGATTGAGCAACATGGGGGTAAACCCATCATGTGGAAAACGGGCCATTCCTTCATAAAAGGAAAGCTAAAGGAAACCGGCGCATTGCTAGCCGGCGAAATGAGTGGCCACATCTTTTTTAAGGAACGCTGGTATGGGTTTGATGATGGCCTATACGCAGGAGCACGTCTGCTCGAATTACTCAGCCATCAAACAGATATCAGCAGCGCCCTGAATAGTCTGCCTGACGCACTCAATACACCGGAATTACAAATCAAACTTGCAGAAGGTGAGAACTACGCACTCATTGAAAAATTGCAAGCATCAGCAAAATTTAATCAGCCAGAACGGATTATCACCATTGATGGCTTACGCGTTGAATACAGTGATGGATTTGGTCTGGCACGTTCATCCAACACGACACCGGTCGTTGTATTGCGTTTTGAAGCCAATAATGAAGCCGCGTTAAAGCGTATTCAACAGGATTTCCGACAGAATATTCTACGAGCCAAGCCCGATGCCGTACTCCCATTTTAATCTGATAATCGTAGCAACCGACTCCACCTCAGAATCATGAAAGTTGCCATTGCTCAAATTAATTGTACAGTTGGTGACCTGGCCGGCAATTCAGCCAAAATCCTGGGGGCTGTCCATCAGGCAAAACAGGCAGGTGCAGATCTCATTATTACGCCAGAACTTGCATTATCCGGCTTTCCACCACTGGATTTACTGTTACGCGAGTCATTCTGCAGCGCCTGCGAAGATACGCTGGCAAAATTGGTGAATGAAGTACAGGGTATTACACTCGTACTGGGTCATCCGAGTTATCAGGCAGATAAACTTTTCAATGCAGCTTCGGTAATACGTAATGGTGAGGTGATTGCAACTCACTATAAAAACAAACTCAGCCACTCTCCGTTTTTTAACGAGCAGTACTATTTTGATACAGAAAACTGTTCTGGCACATTTGAATTAGCGGGCATCCGGTTTGGCATCAACATATGCGCTGATTTCTGGCAAGGTAATACCCAAATAGATTCCAGACGGCATGACATTGATATATTACTGGTTCTCAGCGCTTCATCCTACCATATCGACAAACAGGTCTCACGCTATCAGGTAACGCGTCAATATATTCATGAGAATGCGATCGCCGTCATTCATACTAATTTAGTCGGCGGCCAGGATGAGCTGGTTTTCGACGGTGCTTCCTTTGCGATGAATAAAAAGGGAGAACTGACACATCAGCTGGGCGAATTCGTGGAAGCCCTTGGCCTGATCGATATTCAGAATGGGCAATTCACAATGGAAAAGCTGGCGCCCGCACAATCATCAATAGCCAGCACTTACCAGGCTCTATGTCTTGGCGTTAAGGATTATATTGTTAAAAACAAATTCCCGAGCGTATTGGTGGGGCTTTCAGGTGGGATTGATTCGGCGTTGGCACTCGTCATTGCGGTGGATGCACTGGGCGCGGATAAAGTGCAAAGTGTCATGATGCCTTCCCAATATACGGCAGACATCAGCTTGCAGGATGCGCACAAGATAGCTAATCTACTGGGTGTGCGGCATCATGTATGCGATATTCAATCGCTATTTCATCTGTTTCTGGATACATTTTCGACTAAACTTCAGACACAGCCATGCATCATTATGGATACCAATACTACTCAGGAAAATCTACAAGCACGCATACGTGGCACGCTACTCATGGCACTTTCAAATCAATCCGGTTCTCTTGTACTCACCACCGGCAACAAATCTGAAATAGCAGTCGGTTACTGCACACTGTATGGTGATATGGCAGGCGGCTTCTCCCCGCTAAAAGATATCAGCAAAACAATGGTTTATCAGCTGTGTCAATATCGCAATCAACTGGAAGAGGTCATTCCGGAACGAACTATCCAACGTGCGCCCTCAGCTGAACTGCGCCCCAACCAAACCGATCAGGACAGCTTGCCTCCTTATGAGATATTAGACGGCATTATCGAAGCCTATGTCGAGAGAAATTTATCCCTGAGCGAAATTATAGCCATGGGCTATGCTGAAGCTGATGTGCGGCACATCATCCATCTGATTCATGCGAATGAATATAAACGTCGCCAGGCTCCGCTGGGTATTCGCATTACTCATTGTGACTTTGGTAAATCATGGCAATATCCCATCACATCGCGATATATCAGTTAACCGGCGACAAATAAGAGCTGCTGCGGCAAGATATCTGTTTAATCACGATGTACTGGAACTTGGCTTGTAAACAGCTATCATATCGTCATGAAATTATACTATCTGATCATCGCGCTACCGCTTCTCTTGCCAGCAAATATTTTTGCGCATGAGTTGCCCGATCTGGGCGATGTATCACAGGCGACTATTTCACCGCGGCAGGAACGACAGATCGGGCTGCAGATTATGCGCCAGATCCGTACTGACCCCAGTTATCTGGATGACCCTGAAATAACCAGCTATCTCAATAATCTGGGCCATAAACTGATAACCGGTTCGAGTGCAGCTCATCCCGATCAGTCATTTGAGTTTTTTGCGCTGCAAGACTCGTCCATTAATGCATTCGCCTTGCCCGGCGGATTTATGGGCTTTAATAGTGGCCTGATTATTGCCGCACAAAGCGAATCTGAACTGGCAGGTGTCATGGCGCATGAAATTGCACATGTGACCCAAAAACACCTGGCACGCATGATCTCTGGACAAAAATACAGCATGCTCACTTCGCTCGCGGCACTCGCTGTTGCAATCATTGCAGCACGTTCAAATCCGCAAGCAGGGCATGCCGTTCTGGCCACCACTCAAGCCAGCGCTATCCAGTCACAGCTAGACTTTACCCGCAAGCACGAGAAAGAGGCAGATCGCATCGGTCTCAACATATTGGTGGATGCCGGATTTGACCCGCAGGGAATGTCGGCTTTCTTTGAACGATTACAGAAAGCCGGACGCTTTCATGAAAATGGCGCGCCCTCTTACCTGCGCACACACCCACTGACTTTCGAACGCATCGCAGACATTCAAAATCGTACCCGGGGACTGACTTATCGTCAGGTTCCTGATAGTACGGATTTTCAATTGGTACGCGCCAAACTCCGCGCATTCCAGGGAAAACCCAAAGATGCGGTTCTGCGCTTCAAAGCCCACTTGCATGATAAACGTTATACCAATGAAGCCGTGGAGCGCTATGGCCTTATCGTTGCCTTATTACGCGATAAGAAAACAAACCAGGCAAACCAGGAATTGGAGCAGCTGTATCAGCTTCTCCAGACAAACACGACACTCAAGAATCATTCACTTGGCAAGACCATTCGGGTAGAACATAAAAATATACTCGCCGGAGCCATGATTGAAACACTGGCCGCCAGCGTCAAACTGGCAACCGGGCATATTGCTGAAGCGCTCAATATTTATCGCACTGCCCTCAATATCTATCCACAACATCGTGCATTAATTCATGGCTACGCCGCTGCCTTGCTCCAAGATCAGCAAACCGAAACAGCCCTTGAATTCATCAATAAACAATTACAATTTGCGCATGATGATATCCACCTTTACAGATTACAAGCACAAAGCTATGCTGTACTTGGGAACGATATGCTAAAACATCGTGCACAAGCAGAAGTATACGCTCGGCAAGGACAGCTGACTGCCGCTATTGAACAATTACAAATTGCATTACAACATAATAATCGTAATTTTTATCAGTTATCCAGTGTGGAAGCACGCCTCAAACAATTGCAGGCGGAAGTTGCTGATGAAAAGGAATAACTACTCAATGCCCCTCTTTGCATAATCATTCATAAACTACCTATACTTGGCTGACATTAAACTTTCATTATTGTTCAGCCTAATACGGTACATACTAGACACTCATAATGCCCATATTCAGCAGTAAACGATTCTTCATCATTCTAATTCTATCAACCGCTGCCGCTGTTTTCTGGTATCGCTATGACAAGACAGGATCCGATCAAAACCAATATAAAACCAGCAAGGTCGATCAGGGTGATATCGTACAAACGATTGCGGCTAACGGCACTTTGACACCGGTAGTCCTGGTTAATGTGGGCACACAAGTCTCAGGAACGGTATCCAAATTGTATGTCGATTTCAATGATGAAGTTAAAACAGGGCAAGTATTAGCGGAACTCGACCCGGCATTACTTCGAGCGCAATTATATCAATCAGAGGCCAATCTTCTGAGTGCCCAGGCAACATTAAAGCTGGCTCAAAGCAAACTGAAGCGTAATCGCACACTTATGGAAAAAGGATTCATTTCCATTGACGCATTGGATGTCATTGAGCAGGAACTGGATATAGCGCGTGCACAAATCGCAGCCAGCAAAGCACAGGTTGCACGCGATCGCGCAAATCTCAATTACAGCATTATTAAATCACCCATTTCCGGTGTAGTCATTGCACGCGATGTGGATATCGGACAAACGGTTGCAGCTAATTTCCAGACACCCATATTGTTCCAAATTGCCAAGGATTTGCGGCAGATGCAAATCAATATCAGTGTTGCTGAAGCGGATATCGGTCAGTTACATGTTGATCAGCCCATCAACTTTACGGTCGATGCCTTTCAAGAACGCCAATTTACCGGCCTGGTCAAACAGGTACGTCTTAACCCCAGCATCCAGGAAAATGTCGTAACCTACAATGTAGTCGCAATGGTCAGCAATGATGATGGCGTATTACTCCCCGGCATGACGGCTAATATTCAGTTTATCGTCCATCAGAGAAATCAGGTGCTGCGCGTACCGAATGCCGCCTTACGTTACAAGCCTAAAGAACAGGATAGTGACGATACCATGGAACATTCGGATAAATCCGTACTTTATCGCCTGGAAAATAACAAGCCTGTTCCAGTCAAGGTTACAACAGGGATAACCGATAGTAATTTTACAGAAATTATCGAGGGGGCAATTCAGACGAACGACCGCGTTATTACACGCGAAATTCTTGCCAAGAAAGAGTCAGAAAGTAAATTCAGATTTGGAATGTTCTGATGCTACCCGTTCACTCAAATAGCACCCCGGAAATACTCATCAAAGTAGCACAGCTCAATAAAAGCTATACGCTGGGCAATCATACCCATGGGTCTACTATCTCCAATCAGGTATTATTTGATATCAATATCCATATCAAGCCGGGAGAATTCGTTGCCATCATGGGGCATTCCGGCTCCGGAAAATCAACTTTAATGAATATACTCGGCTGTCTTGATACGCCAACCAGTGGAGATTACTGGCTGGCAGGGCGTAATATTGCCGCACTTTCCAGCGATGAACTGGCACGCATACGCAATCGCAATATCGGTTTCGTATTTCAGGGGTTTAATTTATTAAAACGGATGACGGCCTTAGATAATGTCGCAACCCCCCTGCTCTATGCCGGCATCAATCGAACAATCAGCCGTCAACGGGCATTGGATTTATTGCACCGCACAGGTTTAGGAAAGTTTGCCCTGCACCATCCCAATCAACTTTCCGGTGGACAACAGCAGCGTGTTGCAATTAGCCGCGCCCTGATCAACCAGCCGCAATTGATTCTTGCAGATGAGCCGACCGGCAATCTGGACTCCCAGACCAGTCGCGAGATCATGACGTTATTTGAACAACTGAATCGTGAACAGGGAATGACAATCGTACTCGTTACACATGAGGATGATATTGCAGCTTATGCCAATCGACTAATCCGTCTAAAGGATGGCCGTGTAATTTATGATCATAATCAACGTCCCGGATTACCTGCAGATTAACCGATATATCACTCAGCAACGATCACCAGCAACGATCACCAGCAACGATCACCATACGCCATGTCACAAATCTTATTTTGACTCATCCAATTATTATTCAACACATACGATGAACCTATTTGCCATTATCGGTGAAGCGCTACGCGCATTACGCCTTAACCGCCTGCGTACCGGATTAACCATGCTCGGTATGATCATTGGAGTAGCGGCCGTAGTGTTAATGCTGTCCATTGGCCAGGGCGCACAATCCAAAATCAACCAATCGATTGCTTCAATGGGAAGTAATTTATTTATCGTATTACCAGGTGCCACTTCCTCGGGTGGCTTAAGTTTTGGTAGCGGCAGCGTCAAAACCCTGACCATGAAAGATTCACAAGCCATTGCTGATTTGCCTACAATTGAAGCAACAGGACCGGTCATAACAGGCACCGCCCAACTCAATTTTGGCGCTAACAACTGGAGCACGCTTATTACAGGAACAACGCCTGATTATTTTAAGGTAGGGAGCTGGGAAATAGAGATTGGTGCGGTTTTTTCAGAATCAGATTTACGGGCTGCTGCCCGCGTAGCCGTTCTGGGTGAAATCACTGCAAAAAAACTGTTTGGTGAAGCAGACCCAATCGGCAAAACCATACGTATCACGAACCGTCCTTTTTTGGTTGTCGGTGTACTCGCTGCCAAAGGACAAAGCCTAAGCGGCCGCGATCAAGATGATAATGTATTTATACCCCTGACAACCAGTGAGCGACAGATTACCGGAAATCAGTTCCCCGGATCCATACGCTACATGCTGGCACAAGGAGAGTCCGCAGCGGTGATGGACGAAGCCGAATCTGAAATTACTCAACTGCTTCGTCAACGGCATCGTATTGCACCAGGCATGGAAAATGATTTTACAGTGCGCAATCTAACCGCGATTGCAGAAGTCGCGACGGGCGCGGCCAGAATCATGTCACTCGTCCTGGGAGCCATCGCTTCAATCTCGCTGTTGGTTGGTGGCATTGGCATCATGAACATCATGCTGGTATCGGTAACCGAACGTACCCGCGAGATTGGCATCCGCATGGCCATTGGCGCTAATCGTCGCGATATCCTGACCCAATTTCTACTGGAAGCACTCATGATCTGTAGCATGGGGGGCCTAATTGGCATCACGCTCGGTATTGGAGGTGCCTGGATCGTCAGTCAGGTAGCCGATATGCTGATCGTTGTTACGTTCGGCATGGTGAGCCTGGCATTTGCTTTCGCTTCAGCAGTAGGCGTATTCTTCGGTTTTTATCCGGCCAGAAAAGCAGCCGCACTCAAACCCGTCGAAGCGCTCCGATATGAATAATGCCAATAACCCTAATTGAACAGAAAATACCATTTTCACCTGTCAGACAGAGCCTCACGCTGTTATCGGATCGGATTCGATTTCGTCACAGTGCAGCATCGCCTGATATCCTGAAAAGATATAACACACTTCCTACACAAACCGACTCATTGAATAATGGAAATAACATGCGATAACGAGCTTCATATAAAAAATGGAACGCTGATCTCAAGAAAATGAGACAAATCGTATCTGATTATTTTGAGTGGCCACGTGATTTAATCACTTTCTGCCAAAATGCGCGAAAAATCCCGTCTTCCAGGACAAGGCTGAATAGCACCTGATTATTAAGGGCGGGACACGTTCGGCTAGCTTGTAAAGTGAACGGCGCAGTCATGCCGTCAGCAACCAGAATCTTCTGAGACGACTCAGGCTGAGATAGCCTAAGCGCAGTAGGAATCCCTTCATTCATGAAGAGGAAGATACCAATTGATAAATGATATTGATACAGAGATAAGGAAGTAACAAATGAAAAATAATGAACATACTACTTCTGACTTGTTCGAAATAGTCGTCGCAGTCAACACACAAGAAAGCATGACGGTAGGTGAGATCAAGAATGCACTGCATGAACGCGGATTTGGTATTTTAATGGCGATCGCCGCTTTACCACTCTGCCTCCCGATACCTGTTCCGCCAGGCTACACCACCTTTTTTTCCATACCACTCTTCATTTTCTCCGCACAAATGATCTTCGGTATGAATGCACCATGGTTACCCGCCTGGATAGAAAGAAAACAAATCAAGCACGCCAATCTTGAGAAGCTGGTCGCCAAGGCAAATCCATGGCTACGTAAGATTGAAGACCGCATGCAACCACGATTGACTTATATCGCTGCACATATGTGGGAAAGAGTGATCGGTATTTTTTCCTTTGTATTTGCTGTCTCGATTGCGATTCCACTTCCCTTGACCAATTTTCTACCAGGCTGGGGAATACTCATTATGTCGCTCGGGCTACTCAACAAGGATGGACTGACTATGTTAGTTGGTATGATTATCGGTACGATTGGTGTGGGGATCACCATGATCATTCTGATTTTTTTATGGATGGGTATATCTGTTCCATCATTCTATTAGCGCTATTTCACTTGACATCCTCCCCTTCCTAAACGAAGGGGGTTCCTAGCGACTTATTAAGCCGTT
>CBDUPR010000026.1:0-38819 GCA_965369175.1 uncultured Nitrosomonas sp. | reverse complement strand
CCTATCCATCCCCGGCCTTAAGACCGGGGTTTTCCGGAAGTTGAGATGATAAACATCGGAATTACGTTAGAATGTATACAGGCTCGCCCTGAGTAATAACCAGTGCTCTTTTCGCAGGTCTCTGGCTTATGGATATATTGAATCACTCCGACTTTTCCGGAGACTTTTTTGCTTGACTCAAGCCGCATCAGCTGACTCCGCCAATTGGCGATAATATGCCATTTTAAATTCTGCCGGTGAAATGCTTCCAATCGGCTTTATTAGACATGAGGGCTTCTTCCTGTATATAAAAAGAGGCTCATATCGATATTTAAATTAGTCTGGTTTGATTGCAAATTTTCCACTTCCCATAAGAAAAACTGTCAAACCGCACAATAAGAAAAAGCCTTGTAGCTCTAGCGCCCAACCACCTTGTGCATCCAGACTTAGCAGTTCATCCTGGTGTACTAGAAAGAGTGCAAACAGCATATTACCCACGATCAAAAGCCCACCAAATCGGGCAAAAATGCCTAAAATAATTAACAATGGCGCAACAACTTCTCCCAAAAATACGCCATAAGCTAAATAGGGCGTAAGATCGAAAGTTGCGAGTTGGCCTTTGATAAATTCCAGTGAACCGGGATTAAGAATTTTTGCTGCGCCGTGAAAAAGCATAAAAATACCTAATGACAAACGCAACACTAGCTTGCCGAGCGCGTCATTTCCACTGAAAATCGTTTTGAGTGTGTTATACATTAATTTACTCCTGTCTTATAGTTTTCATTTAGTATACCTATACTCATTAATTTCTTCGATATAGATTGGTTTTGTTGTAAAGTTTTCACATAGATTTAGTTCACGCTCATATAAAACCAGGAGGTGCAACATGGCGAAAGTTCTTGTCCTGTATTACAGCATGTATGGTCATATCGAAATTATGGCCAACGCAGTCGCTGAAGGTGCGCGCAACGTCGAGAATACCGAAGTTGTCGTTAAACGCGTACCCGAACTCATGTCAGAGGAAGTGGCACGGAAAGCTGGTGCCAAGCTTGATCAGGTGGCACCGATTGCGACGGTGGATGAGTTGCCGAACTATGATGCCATCATCTTTGGTACGCCTACACGTTTTGGCAACATGTGCGCACAAATGCGCAATTTTCTTGACCAGACAGGCCGATTATGGCTAAACGGCGGCTTGATTGGCAAGATTGGCAGCGTATTCACGTCCACGGGCACCCAGCACGGTGGACAGGAAACCACGATTACCTCGTTTCATACCACTTTGCTCCATCACGGCATGATCATCGTGGGTGTTCCCTATTCCTGCCAGGAGATTATGAACATGAGTGAAATCACCGGTGGCTCACCCTACGGGGCAAGCACGCTGGCCGGTGGCGATGGCAAACGCCAGCCGTCAGACAATGAAATAAAAATTGCACGCTTTCAGGGTGCTCATGTCGCGCAAGTGGCCGGTAAGCTATGTCGCGAACGGGTCATTTAGAATGGTAGTACACAGGCTTAACAAAATGTTCGCGCTTCTACAATTAGAACGCCTTTCTCTGGCCAGATGGTTAAGTGGGACTCTTCGTTTGTGCGATGCACCGAATACGACCAATTGTTTCTCACGCACGACGTAGTCAATAACATGGCCTACGCCAGAAAAACCCAATGGGCTTGGTCCAACATCTGGCCTTGATTTTCTGAAGACGGGTTTTCAACTGGCAATCGAATCGTTCTCTGGGAAAGTATCTCATGATTACATTATCTAAACTGTCCGCGCGGATAACAAATATCTGTCCGGATTATCTTTAGCCCAGGAGGGTTACAGATGAAGCGGACAGAATGACTGCAGGAGACATGGACAGCTTATTTGTTACCTATAATCCTTGAGGTAATAGATTGACGACTTTGTAGGGTAAGCATATAGTCCTGGCTGTTATGAAAAAAAGACGCTCGGCTATTAACCTTGTTGCACTCGTACTGTTTGTTAATTTATTAACAAACGCAGTTGCGTGGACATTTGTTTTTATGCATGAACTTGATCACCACCATACGTCGCTAACGCAGATAGAGAATATAGAACATCATCAGCATAATAATATAGCAGATGATGAGATTTTGGATTCCATAGTACATTTGAGTCTTCATGCAGTAGGACAGCATCAGTTTTTCTATTTTACAATTTCCCCTTCATTATCAGCTGTAACAGGTAAAGAAACCGTGGCTGCATTTATTCCTTTATTTATCCCCGATTCGATTCAGGATTCGCCTTTTCGCCCTCCCCGAAATATTCTCGTTGGTTAGAGCTTCAGGTTAAGCTGGTCGATGAGCTGATTTATTCAAATGAAAAAGCTACTTGAGCGGCTTAGGTGTTTTGCTTTTCAAGGGTGGTGCTGTGCTTTTAGCTGAGTTGGAACTGTTTGTTCATTGCTGCTCCAGCCTGAAACTCTCAATGGCAATCTCATTGCAGAAAACCCGATTTACCAGAGGCTCGTAGAGCGAAGATAGTATGTGAAAAATGCGCCTGAGATTTTCCTTGCTTAGGGATAGTCCCGAGTCCTTACACATTCTGAGCTGTTTATAATATAACCCCGATATAAGTCTGGTGGAGGATTACTCATGAATTATTTTCTATTATTCATGGCATTGTGGCATCGTGCAGCCATTATACTTATTCTTAAGTTCGTTTGTATTTCGCCATCCTTTGCCGAAAATACAACCCCTGCAGTATTTTCAAAACAGGACATAAGCAATACTGCACAGTCTTTAGCTAATGATAAGACTGACCTTACATTACGTGATGCGATTCAGCTGGCATTACAACATAATCCGGATTTAGCCGCTTTTGATAAAGAAACACGTGCATTGGGCGGCGTAATCCTGCAAGCAGGCTTATTACCCAATCCGCTATTGCAAATTGATTCGGAGGATATTGGTACGCGACCTAATAGCCCGGGCGCACGATTTGTGTCTATACGAATTAGTCAATTAATTGAGATGGGTGGAAAACGTACAGCGCGAATTAATTCCGCTTCACTGGGACAAAAACGGGCCGAGCAGGACTTTGAAACACGGCGTTTGGATTTGATTGCTCAAGTGGCAAATGTATTTACTGACGTATTGGCGGGCCAGCGGCGATTAGAGCTCGCAAATGAAAGTCTGGCGTTAGCACAAACGGTGGTTGATACCGTCGCCAAACGTGTGCTTAGTGGGAAGGTTGCGCCCATTGAGGAAACCAGAGCGAAGGTTGCGTTTGCAACAACAAGAATTGAATTTGAACAGGCGCGGCAGAATTTAGAGATTGCGCGTAAACAATTAGCCTTGCTGTGGGGTGAACCTATGCCAGGATTTGAGCAGGCTCTGGGTGATCTTGAGTCATTTGTCGCTATTCCAGATTTTGATATCCTTGCTGAGTCTCTTCATTCCAACCCGGCAGCATTGGGTAGTCGGTTAAACCTGGCACAGCGAAAAGCAATACTGGAATTGCAGAAGGCGCAACGTATTCCGGATATTACGCTTGATGCGGGTGTCAGGCGATTTATGACTACGGAACACCGTCAAGATACGACGGCATTGGTCGGTCTTTCCATACCATTGCCAATATTTAACCGAAACCAAGGTAATATTCTTGAGGCACATGAGCGCGTGGATAAGGCGGAGGATGAATGGGCGGCAACTGATTTGCGGCTAAGAACCTTGCTTGTGCAGGCTTATGAAGCATTAATTGCGGCACACAATCAAATCAATATGTTGCGTGAAGAGATATTACCGGGTGCCAGAGAAGCTTCTGTGACTGCACGCAGAGGCTATGAGCTGGGGCGCTTTGGATTCCTGGAGATGCTGGATGCACAGCGTACGTTGTTTCAGAACCAGGCATTATATTTGCAGGCGCTTGCAAACTATCAGCGTCTGGTCAATGAGATAGAACGGCTGATTGCTCAGCCGATCGATAAAGATTCGCGTCAAATGATTAATTAAAGCTTAAGCGCAGACTCAGATTCCTCAAGGAGCAAGTTATGGATAAAACCAATCTGAAGCCGATCATTATTGTGATTGTAATGGGTGTAATAGTGGGCGCGCTGATACTTGGCTGGGACAAAACGGTATCTCGAGATGATGCTGCTGGATCAGTTAGTGTTGATGATAGAAACGGTGAAGAGAAAAAAGGCCCAAAAGGTGGAAAGCTGTTTACGACAGATAATTTTAGTGTGGAAGTTACCATTTATGAAAAAGGGGTGCCACCACAATTTCGCCTTTATCTATATGAGAATGACAAGCCACTGCCTCCAACCGCTGCCCAGGCTGCGATTACATTGTCGAGGCTTGGTGCTCCGGCACAATTAGTTAAATTTAAAGCGGAGGGTAATTATCTGCTAGGTGATCAAGTGGTTGTAGAACCCCATTCCTTTGATGCGGCGATTGCAGTTGAGTGGATGGGAAAGACTTTCCATTGGGGTTATAGCCAGATTGAAGCACGCATAGAAATGTCAGATGAAACGTTGGAAAGTAGTGGTGTTGAAATAGAAACCGCAGGACCGGCCATTCTCCGACCGAAACTCCAGTTGCCCGGCGTAGTTACTTTTAACCATCATAATATTGTTCGCGTTGTGCCTCGTGTGCCAGGTATTGTCGTTAATGTTGAGCGTCATCTCGGAGGACAGGTGGAAAAAGGAGAAGTGTTGGCCGTTATCGAAAGCCAAGTGTTGGCGGAACTGCGTAGCCAGTATCTGGCCGCTCAGAAGCGACTGGATTTAGCACGTATTACTTTTGAACGGGAACAGCAGTTGTGGAAAGAAAAAATCACGGCGAAGCAGGACTACCTTACTGCGCAGCAGTTATCCAGTGAAGCAGAAATAGCGCTGGAACTTGCCTCGGCAAAATTACGTGCGTTTGGAGAGCAGCCGGAAAAGCTAAATCAGATAAAGAACCTTACCCGTTTTGAGATTCGTGCGCCGATTTCCGGGCTGGTGATTACTAAAGAAATTGCTCGAGGTGAGGTTCTAAAAGAAGACAAAGAAATTTTCACTTTGGCGGATGTTTCGACTATGTATGCTGCGCTGACTGTTTATCCAAAAGATTTGAATGTGATCAGAATTGGGCAGGCAGCGATCATTAAGGCGGTCGCGTCGGATGTGAAAGGGGAAGGGGTTGTATCCTATATCAGCGCGTTCATCGATGAGCAAACGCGCACCGCTCAAGCGCGCATTACGCTTGATAATAAAGAAGGACAATGGCGTGCCGGCATGTTTATTAATATCGCGCTAATCGCGGAGGAGATTGAAGTGCCCGTCGCGGTATCAATGGATGCGCTGCAGACGCTGCACGACTGGACCGTGGTATTTGGTCGCTATGGTGAATACTTTGAAGCGCGCCCATTGGAACTCGGGCGCAGTGATGGAGAACGGGTAGAAGTGCTCGAAGGGTTGTCCGCTGGAGAAAAATATGCTGCGGGCAACAGTTTTGCCATCAAAGCCGAGCTGGGTAAGTCTGGCGCGACACATGATCACTAAGCCATAAGCAAAATTAGCCGGCGGAATAAACCAAATTACTCACCCAGAACAAATAAACATGTTTGAACGCATTTTACAACTATCGATAAATCACCGCGGTCTTGTCCTGGTGACTGTGTTTGCAATGGCTCTGTTTGGCGTTCATAGTTATCAGAGCCTTCCCATTGATGCGGTGCCGGATATCACCAATATACAGGTCCAAATAAATACTTCCGCGCCGGGTTATTCGCCACTGGAAGCTGAGCAACGTTTGACCTTTCCGATTGAGATAATCATGGCAGGTCTTCCCGGGCTTGACTATACCCGCTCTATTTCGCGTTATGGTCTGTCGCAGGTTACCGTTGTTTTTAAGGAAGGCACGGATATTTATTTTGCGCGTCAATTAGTCAGTCAGCGTATTCAGGAAGCAAAGGGAAAGCTGCCTGTAGGGATAGAGCCTATCATGGGACCAATTTCGACCGGACTGGGTGAAATCTTTATGTGGACGGTTGATGTTGAAGCGGGCGCATTAAAGCCGGATGGCAGCACTTATAATTCAATGGACTTACGCGAAATCCAAGACTGGATAATCCGGCCACAGCTGCTTACCGTCAAAGGTGTAACGGAAGTTAATTCTATTGGTGGTTTTGTCAAACAGTTTCATGTTACGCCTTATCCGGAAAAACTCATTTCTTTTGGTTTATCCCTGCAGGATGTGGTGACTGCGCTGGAGCTTAATAATCAGAATATTGGTGCAGGCTATATCGAGAAAAGCGGGGAACAATACTTGATTCGTGTGCCCGGGCAGGTGGCAAATCTGGATGAAATTGGTGAGATTATCCTGAGTAGTCGGCAGAGTATACCGGTGCGCATTAAGGATGTTGCGGATGTTATATTGGGCAAGGAATTGCGTAGCGGCGCGGCTACTCAGAATGGCAAGGAAGTTGTGCTAGGCACCGTTCATATGCTGATTGGAGAAAACAGTCGTACAGTTGCCCAAGCGGCCGCCGATAAATTGACAGAGATTAATCGCAGCTTGCCGGAAGGCATTGTCGCAACGCCAGTTTATAACCGCACTTCATTAGTAGACAAAACCATTCAAACCGTTGCATCCAATCTGTTTGAAGGTGCTGTCCTGGTCATTATAGTGCTATTTTTGTTCCTTGGTAACATTCGTGCGGCCCTGATCGCTGCGCTGGTTATTCCTCTTTCAATGTTATTTACTTTAAGCGGCATGGCGGCAAACAATGTCAGTGCAAACCTGATGAGCCTGGGTGCATTGGATTTTGGAATTATTGTAGACGGCGCTATCGTGATTATTGAAAACTGTATTCGACACCTGGGAAAAGAGCAGGTGCGATTAGGCAGAACACTCACCCTCAGTGAGCGTTTGGTCGTCGTGTTTGCTGCTTCCAAGGAAGCACGGCAGGCGCTATTTTTTGGGGAGTTCATTATTATAGTAGTTTATCTGCCAATCTTCGCTCTGTCCGGTGTGGAAGGTAAAATGTTCCATCCAATGGCTTTCACCATTGTGGCTGCGTTGCTCGGCGCGTTTATTCTTTCAGTGACGTTTGTTCCCGCCGCAATCGCACTATTTTTAACTGGAAAAATAGAGGATAAAAAAAGCCGCATAGTCATTTGGTCCAAAAAAATCTATTCTCCCATGCTGACTGCCGCGATGCATAACAAAGGACTGACTATCACATTTGCTGTGGTTATTGTGGTGTTATCAGGTTTGTTGACAACTCGCATGGGCAGCGAGTTTGTGCCGAGTCTTAACGAGGGGGATATTGCACTTCATGCGTTACGGATTCCTGGCACAAGCCTGACGACAGCCGTTGAGATGCAAAATGAGCTGGAACGGAAAATCAAGACATTCGCAGAAGTTGAACGGGTTTTCTCCAAAATTGGAACTGCAGAGATTGCCACCGACCCAATGCCACCGAGTGTGGCCGATATTTTTATCATACTGAAGCCCCAGGAAGAATGGACGGGCCCATATCGCACCAAGAACGAATTAATTGCTGCCATGGAACTGGCTGTAAATGATGTACCCGGCAATAATTATGAGTTTACCCAACCGATACAGATGCGATTTAATGAATTGCTGTCGGGTGTGCGCGCGGATGTGGCGGTAAAGGTATTTGGCGATGATATGGATACATTGCTTTCTGTGGGCGAGGAAATAGAAAAAATTCTGGAGTCTATTCCCGGTGCCGCCGACGTAAAAATAGAACAGCTAACAGGATTGCCGACGCTCTCCATTCAGATGAATCGTATAAAAATGGCACGCTATGGTTTGAATGTGTCTGATGTGCAAAATGCTATTACGATTGCGATAGGTGGTATGAGTACTGGCCTCATTTATGAGGGTGATCGCCGTTTCGAATTACAAGTTCGACTGCCAGAGCAGCTGCGTGTTGATATCGAAACATTTAAGCGTTTGCCACTAACACTGCCTGGAACGTCCGTGCTTCCCGGTATGCCAGCGAATGTAGCCACCTATCTTACGTTGGGTGAGGTTGCTGATTTTAATATTATTGAAGGGCCTAATCAGATTAGCCGTGAAAATGGAAAACGCAGGGCCGTCATCAGTGCGAACGTTCGCGGACGGGATCTCGGCTCTTTTGTTAATGAAGCTCAAGGACGAATTGCTGAGCAAGCGCAGATTCCAGCGGGATACTGGATAATGTGGGGAGGGCAATATGAGCAGCTGGTCTCCGCGACCGAGCGTCTTCAAATCGTTGTGCCGGTTGCGCTCGGTTTGATTTTTATCTTGCTCTACCTGATGTTCGGGAATTTTCGTGATGGGTTAATTGTATTTACTGGTGTTCCGTTTGCACTGTCTGGCGGCGTAGTGGCTCTGTGGTTACTTGATATTCCTTTTTCCATCTCTGCAGCAGTGGGATTCATTGCTCTTTCTGGCATAGCCGTATTAAATGGAATCGTCATGTTAACGTTCATTCGTAACCTGCGAGAGAAAGGCTATGCGCTTAACGATGCGATAGAACAAGGCGCTCTGACGCGACTGCGTCCGGTGTTGATGACCGCTTTGACAGATGCAATCGGTTTCGTTCCCATGGCGATAGCTACCAGTATAGGCGCAGAAGTGCAGCGACCTTTGGCTACCGTCGTTATTGGGGGTATTTTATCTGCGACTGCGTTAACCCTGCTAGTACTCCCTGTTTTATATCAATTGGCACATAGAAAAAACATCCCTAATGTAGCAGTACACGATTAGAGTTTGAGCCTTATTGATCAGGCTATGTCATCGTTAAGTTTAAACAAATATAGCCAAATACCTTGATCGATATATAACATTTGAAAATATCTCATGACTACGCTACTGGTTATCTATTACAGGGAAAAGATTTTTCGATGGTCATGCTCATTTGATTGTCGCTATGCATTTCCAGCAGGTATTTCATCAGGTTAAAATAATTGTTCTCGTCTTTTCGTCGTCTGTTTTTGGTAGTCGGATAATTAATACACCATTCTGATAATTTGCCACTGCCTCATCTGTATTTACATTGTGTGGCAAAAGAATGGTGCGTTGGAATGTGCCATAAGCACGCTCCATAATATGATAAGTACTGTCGTGTGATTCCCGCTTAATGTGCTTTTCGCCGCTTATGTACAGTAAATTGTTATCAATCGTGATATGGCAGTTTTCTTTTTCTATGCCGGGTACCTCAACCTTCACCAGGATTTCTTTTTCTGTTTCTTCTACTTCCCCTGACAACAAGCTCCAGCTGGGAAAGTCGGAGGGCAAGTGACGATTGTCTTGATGTTCAAGATCCTTTTTTCGAGCAAAGTAAGTGATGGCGGCATTACTGCGGCTTAGAAGTTCATGCCAGCCTTCAGCCAGATTTTCCCATGTGCGATTCAATTCGCGACTTATATTTTTCCCTACTTGCTTTAAAGGGTTCAGCATATTTTAGCTCCATTTTATTCTCAGAATGATTCGAGAACACTGCTATCTTGCATGCAGATTATTTATTCCGTGATTTAATCAATCTATTGTTTCTTTATATCCTGATGATAGATGGTGCATTTCTTGCGTTTCTGTATTAGCGTATCCAGCTGGCACGTAATAAATTTTCTTCCTGATTATAATGAAGTTCCAAGTGGCCCTGATAAGCGTGATGCACTGCCTCGCCTATACCACGGGCTAAATGAATGTCAGTAGTGGTGATGAGTGTTGCATTACCTTGATCCTCCACTTCCATAATGCGCTTGAGTGGATGCTCAGCCCGCTCATGCTCGGCTATATTATGTATAAGGTGCATAATCTCTTCGCGATGAGCGAGAAAAAAATCTCCTTCCAGCGTTAGAAATCCGGCGGGATAATGGTCCTGTATACGATGACAGGCAGGACAGATACCTTGTTGTGCGATAGCTTCATGATTGGGACACCATTGCCATCGTCCTTCCTTAAATATGGCGTCGCAGTGTGAACAAGCGGTAGGTTCCGGTAGCTTGCCTTTGGTCTTATAAGTATCGTGTGTTTGTTCCTGAAAAAGGCTGTTGCGACGAGGCGTTTGATGAAGGTGCACGGGAGTCGTTTTCTTGCCCATAGTAAAGATTCCTTTCTTCATCTTAAAGATAAAATGCAAATTAACTTACGAAGATCAGTCCGCTATTGAGAAGTGGCTGTGCATCACTTTGATTGCTCACAATATATCAATCGCGTAACTGATTAAGAGCGCAGTAATTTTCCTATTTAATCGATAATCGCCAATTCAATATTGATTCAGGTGACTCAATTTATTTGTTATATATAGTGTCTCGCTCGCGCTTTCGTAGTAGTGGTGCTTCTCGAAGTAAAGCGTTCTATTAGAGACTGTCTCGTAATATAGGGTTTGCCCGTTTTTTGCTAGTCAATTTATTGACTATTAACAATGGAAGTCTTTAAAAACTCTGTTACGAAACAGCCCTTATTAATATCAGTATATTGACGGTATTAAAGTTTACCTATTTAATTGGGATATGTTTAACGGTACTTTTGCTTGTCTTAGGCAGTGTGAGTTCCAGTATGCCATTTTCATATTTTGCCTGAGCTTTAGTTTCATCCACATCACTATCTAAATTAAAGCTTCGATAACTGGAGCCTTGATAACACTCGCGGCACAGCACTCTATCTCCTTCCTTTTCTTCTTTTTCTTTTTTTGTTTCGGCACTGATAGAAACACGATTGCCATTTATTTGTATTTTGATATCTTCTTTCTTTATGCCGGGAATTTCTGCACGTACGCTGTAAGCGGTATCATTCTCAGTTATATTGACCTTAATCAGGGATGCAGTTTCTAGTTCATTAAAAAATGGACGCATATTAAAACCCTTGAACCAGTCATCTACGTTAGTGAATGGATCAAAACGGGCAATATCTCTTAACAGTGGTGAGTGTTTAATTAGATTTGTCATGATATTTCTCCTGAAAAAATAAGCATTCTTTAGTGGAAATTCTGGTCACATATTAGTTATGATGGATGTGGTTTATTTCTGCTTCGGCTTCTAGCCAGTCTTGTGTTGCGTCACCACCGTTAAAGCCCCTTTTTTCTGCGCGATAATAAGCAGCTGTTGCAACCATTTCACGATATGCCTCCCTATCCTCTATTCCCACAGTCTGATTCGACTGTGTATTTTCTAAATGATTGAATGATTCTATTTTCGTTGTTCTAAGGCCTGTCTTTTTTTTGGCATCTGCTCCACTTTGCTTGTTCGGCATTTGATATTGTCTCCCGAGAGTATGCACAAGTAAGAAAAGTCTAAAAGATTCCAGGAATTATGATCATTGAATCTTTAAAACACTAAGTGAAAGGAATCTATCGACAATTAAATAAATAAGAACCTTTACAAAATTTCAATAGTTGAAACTTAATTCTTTGTAGTTAATACTCTAAAACCCACAATGGGGGTCTTGCAAAAGTCTCAAATAGTATTGATTGACACCATTTCTATTGGCTGGGGTAATTCTGTTATGTGAATAAACCCGCTTGTCAAATAATTGTTAATCAATGCTAGATACAGCTGGTTAAAAGATAAATAGGTAAATGTCTCATTTTCAGATAAGAAAATTCCTTATTAATCATAATGTGTTGATTTATCGTTTAATTTTATGGTTATAAAGCCTTCCATCTATAACCTATTTGAGATCGTTGAGGAATGATGTTGTGCAGGTATAAAACGTACCTCCGCCATCAAACCAATAATCAGCAAAAAATAGAATAAAAAGCTGAGACGTGGTTCATCATTCCAGCTATTGAGTAGACCTATTACCAGAAAAGCGATAAAAGAAGCGAATAGGACTAAACTCAATTTGTCGTTGTGCCATGCACATGATGACCAACGGGTCAGTGCATAAATAATCAGTGTAAATAAACAAATGAGGCCGGGCCAGCCCTGCTCAAAAAATATACTTAAATAGAAATTCTCAATATGCCATGGCCAATAGTTATCGACAGAAAAAAACCAGTGATGCATTGCTTCAGAAAAATCACCATTGCTGATTAGGTTTTTACCAGTAAGATCTCGTAAGGCGATATTATCAATGTCTACAATGGTATCGACATTGCCGTTTCTTAATGATAGTTTAACTGGCCGCCGCATTTGGCTGCCAGGCGGGCCGAAATTCCGAGTATAGATCTGGGTTTCATATCGGGCCCAATGTCCAGCGGATGATTTGAGATGCAGGGATACCGGAATACAGGTATATGAATACAATAATGATTTTTCACAAATAAAAATTGTTAAGGTCGCATTTTCAGCGTTAGCGCGTAAGTCCAGAGTAAGCTGATATCTTTGTTCTGGCAAAACTGCTACTGATTGTTCAAAATATAGGGCATCCCCACTGCCCAGTCGTAGAAATTGATTGTTATTTTCAGAAGAAAAAGTATAAGTAGCGGGGCGAGTAGGGGAATCTGAGCTCCAGAAATAGGCCGCTGGGAATGAGCCCAGGCCGGCGCCAAAGACCGAGGTATCCTGCAACCGAAGAATATCCAGCACTTTTGCCCAATGATTTGTGCGCTTAATGATATCTTGCTCAATAGTAGCCCAGCGCGACTGACTATATTGTCCCCCAAAGATTGGCCAGGCGACAGCTACTATGATGCATATGAGTGAAATGGTCGTGCCGATATTAATAAAACGTCGCATATGTGTTTGTAATATCAGTTTTATAAAACCAAAAATAACAATAACAGTGGTCAGTATGAATGCAGCCTGCCCGGTGCGTGAGAAAGTCACCATAATGCTATAAGTACCTAGGCTAAATAAACAGGCGGCTGCTATTGAAGTATGCATACGTCGTTGTTGCCAGGCCCACAGCGCTACAAATGGCAATGTAGCTGCTAAATAAGTTTCGATATAGGCCCCGCCGACATGCATTCCGGAAAAAGGACCGGTAATACGATAATGCGTTGTAAAATTGAAGAGTCCCGAAAATGTTGCACGCTCCCAGAGTACGTATAAGACAACACCTAATAAACCAAGTGTCATACCCAAGGCCAGCTTCTGTGTGACTTGTTCAGGTTTATTCCATTCTTTAACCAATAGCGGGATAAAGGCGAGTGCGAAAAATAAGCCCTTTGCAACACGAAATGCGTTATAAGGGCTGTGATACTGACTAAAAGCATTAGAGTCGGGTGCGGTGAGTGGTAATATGCTGATACCTAAGCTGATGACCGCAGATAATGTGAATAATGACAATAAGAGCGCGGATAGTCGATTAAATGCAGGCTGGATATATCGATCTGGATGTAAACGTAAATAACCAATTCCGATGGTCACCAGAAGCAGCGTGTCATATGTGGTCCAGAACAGGCGTCCGCTCCAGGGGGTTAAATCGAGCAAAGGCAGTAAGGCCAGTACCCATACTAACCACCAATCCGATCGCCACCAGAGTAATGCCGCATAAATGGCCAGTGCCACTGGAATCCATATTGTGCTGAGCGGACTAGAGAGTGCGGCAGTAGTTGCAATACACAAGGCTAGAATGCCGAGTATTTTAATCCCGGTAATTGGTTGTGTGACCGAGGCTAGTTCCTGATGCATTAATCTGGATGTAATGGGTATGCTTGTGGTTGGCGGAAACATGAAATTTAACAAATGATAAGCTGTCGCTGCGGCGGCGGCTGCGATCCAGATATCGGTTGGGTCGGGATGTAAGCCTGATACGAAAAGCTTGCCGGTTTCAGCTAAACACGCCAAGGTGGCAGCGATCACAGCAGACCAGATAGGTCCATGTTGCCATTTATCTGCGGATTCACTCCAATGCCATAGCCAGCATCCAATACCAACAGGTAGATAGAGTCCGATCTGGAATAACAGACTGATTAATGCGACTGTTTCGGTACTGTAGTAATGGTAATAGAATGGTAGGAAATGTGTCTGTGTGAGTCGCAGCCATCCTTCAGATAAATTAAGCCAGTCGCCGGAAAACCAGCCACTGGCCCAGGTTAATGCGGCAAGATAAGGAATAATGCCGAGCATTAACAGGCTCCGCGTTTTTTGACGAAGATTACGCCAGTCCTGATTACGCGCTGATTGGATTAATTTTACTCCCAACAGCATGCCGATTATTCGCGAGGCTATTGATGCGCCTTGAGTGATGCCAGATACAATGGTGAGCTGTAAAACCTCGATCAATATACCCAATACAGCTCCCGCCATAGCTGCAAGGAAGAATGATGGGTGTTGTTTTGATCCGAAAATAAGTAATGCTATCGGTATGACAATCAATATTTCAGGAATTAATCGCCCTATGCAGGTTATGCCGCAATGAGGTACAAATAGCCAACCTAGTGATTCCGACGCTAGTTTTGTCTGCCATTCATCTGCTGATAGTAAAAAATCATAAGGGAACAGACTCAATCCAAGGTAGATGAGGGTATAAAATATTAATACAGTTTGGCGGGCCTTGATTCCCCCTCGGGAAATTGCTTGAACGTGCGATACACACCATGGGCCAGCTATCAGCCATAGTCCGATGCCGATAACGGACCCACCGAATTCGGCAAATATGTCGTTTAGTGATACTGTGCGTGGCGGAAAAAATTGCTGAGTAAATTCAATACTCACTATAACCACTGCTATGAATAGAAGTGATAGCACAATGCGTATCAATATGATCACGGGGCGGTCGCGTTGTTGAGCTAAGCATCCGCAAATCAGAAAACCAAAAGGAATATACAGCAATAAGTTAGCGACCAAGTCGGCACGATTATGGGTGCCTAGCTTGAGCAATGGAATCTGCTGGAATTTTTCTAGTGCGGTAGTGAATGCCAGATTATTCCACTGAAATGGTATTAAACTGCCATATACGATAACGAATAGATAGAGTAAAGCCAGCTGAACAAGGGTTGTTCTATTGAGGTGCTGATGTTGCCACAATGCCTTCTCTGTTAGTAGTATATGTGTTTGCATGTGATATCCTATTATTCAATCAGGCTAAAGATAAGATGATCTACTGCATAACCATCGGATACATACCGAATATAGTCACTGTGTTGCAAAGAACACGGCCAGGTCTGGCGTCTTTTTGTGTGGTCGCAGGTGTATCATATCATCAGCATGACTGATAAGTGATTGTGTAAGATAAAACTATTTTCATTTTGAGTGGGAATACACATGAATGCTGATAAGAGGAATGATTGTCGATAGGAGCGTAATGATTGTTTTCTCCATTCAACGCGTATTTGTGGGCTTTAACTTAAAGTATTGATAGTCTGCCCGTTCCTTTCAACCCTTCCGTGCTTCTTGAGTATTCTGTAACGGATAATTATCAGTGAGGTTTACTTAGATAGCAGATGAAGTTAGAGATGGCTATGTGTATTGCTGCCTGACTGATCAGCTGTAATCAGAATAGTATCTATGGCCGGCTACCTATGATCGGATCATTTTAAGTAAATCCTGCAAGTAAATGCCGGGTCACGCGGCAGGGAGCGGGGGTGTCTTCCGGTCGGTATCTGAGGCGAGCGATTCGAGTTATAGATGAAATGCGCTCCGACTAAGGGTGATCTTTAGAGAAAACAGTGATTGTTGTTTTCAAATGATTCTAAATTTCTGGCTATGGCTAACCTGATTCTGAAAATGGTATGATCCAGCCTTTCGCTATTTAAATAGTGTCTACAACTAAACAGTTATGCTCTGGATTAAATCGTTACATATTATTTTCATGGTTACCTGGTTTGCAGGTTTGTTTTATTTGCCGCGTTTGTTTGTCTATCATGCGATGTGTGAAGACCAATCGGGTAAGGAGCGTTTTAAGATAATGGAGCGAAAGCTTTATTACGGTATCATGACACCGGGCGCAGTACTGACCATTATCTTTGGTATGTGGTTATGGCATGGCTATAGTTTTTCCGGTAGCTGGCTATATGCCAAACTCATGTTAGTTATATTACTGGTTATTTATCATTACTATTGCGGCAGATTTGTTGCTGCTTTTAAAAATGACCGTAATCAGCATAGCCATGTGTATTATCGCTGGTTTAATGAATTTCCAGTGGTTATCCTGTTTGCTGTGGTGATACTGGTGGTTGTAAAACCCGCGTTGTTCTGATTCTTATGAGGTGATGTAGCGCTTTACTCTCATTTATTCATTCATCGTTATTTGATCTGGAAACAAGACATCAGTAAAACCAAAGGTACGGAAATCAGTTATTCGCATTGGATAAAGAATCCCTTGCAAATGGTCGCATTCATGTTGCACAACGCGCGCATGAAATCCGTTCACGCAACGATCTATGTGCTGGCCGTATTGATCCATTCCTTGATAGCGTAATTCGGTAAAGCGAGGTACCTTGCCGCGCATGCCTGGCACACTTAAGCAGCCTTCCCAATCTTCTTCCATTTCCTTTGTCAAGGGGGTGAGTATCGGATTAATCAATACGGTAAAGGGAACTTCTTCTGCATCCGGATAGCGTGGGTTTTTCTCAATACCAAAAATAACCACTTGCAAACTAACACCTATCTGCGGCGCTGCGAGACCGGCACCATTAAGAGACACCATAGTGTCAGACATATCTTGAAGCAGATTATTTAATTCAGGTGTATTAAATGTTTCGATCCTGTTTGCTACTTGCAGTAAACAGGGATCACCCATTTTTAAAACAGATTTAATTGCCATTATATTTTGCCGCTTGTTGAAGAATATTTCTAACATTGATCATTGCTTTCTCCAGAATGGCATAGACCTCTGCCAGTGGAATAGCCCGTACACTAGAACCCCGGCCCGCAGCATGATTGGCAATGACAGCAATGGTTGCGTAGCATAAACCCAGCTCCTTGGCCAAGGCTACTTCAGGCATGCCGGTCATGCCGACCATATCAGCACCATCACGCTCCAGACGATTAATTTCTGCAGCTGTTTCTAGCCGCGGCCCCTGTGTTGCGGCGTAAACGCCCCCATCAATAACGGCTTCGTTAGCCTGTTTCGCAGCTTCAAGAACATGCTCACGCGTTATCTGACAATAGGGGTATGTAAAATCGGTATACGTAATAGGCTGTTCAGTACCCTCAAAAAAAGTAAATTTACGGCCATAGGTATAATCGATAATCTGATCGGGAATAACCAGCATACCTGGCTTGAAATCAGCATGGATACCACCCACTGCTGCTACTGCTATGACATGTTTTGGTTTAAGTGAGTTCAATGCCCAGATATTGGCACGATAATTTACCGCATGTGGCGGAATCATATGACCGTGACCGTGTCGTGCCAGGAATACGATTTCATGATTATTGATTTTTCCGAAGGTAAAAGGCCCGGATGGTTCACCATAGGGCGTACGTATAATCTGTCGATGCGATATTTCAAGACAGGGAAGTTGGGTCATACCACTACCACCGATTACTGCGAGCATATTTTCTCAAGATTGTGATTTGATGGCATAGATTGCCGGTAAGTTTCGCCATGCGCCCTGAATATCCATTCCAAAACCAAATAGATAGCGATCTGGCAGCGTAACACCGACAAAATCAGCCTGGATCGGTTTAGGTTTGCTTATTTCTTTATCAACAAAGACAGCACTGTAAAATGCTGTTGCACCACAACGCATGACCTGCTCACGGATTGTCGCAAGTGTCACACCTTTGTCCAGAATATCATCTATTACCAGCACCACTCTCCCTTGCAGGTTTTCATGCGGTAATACTTTCCATTGTGTTTGACCGGGGTATATTTCATTATTGTAACGTGTGACATGAAGATAATCGAAATTGAGTGGAAAATTCAAGAGCGGTAATAATTGGCCGGTAAATACGACAGCGCCTCCCATTACACATAAAACCAGGGGATACTGGTTTGATAGTGACGTTGTGATTTCCTGTGCCATACGATTAACCGTTTCAGTGATAGCGGTCGCAGAATAAATCTGTTCTGCCGTATCCAGTATGCGGTGGGCTTCTTGCAGAGAGAGCATAGTATTATTGTGTTAGAATGAATGAAGCAATGTCTGTAGACCGGTTTCATCGAGAATTGTTATTCCCAATTCAATCGCTTTGTCGTATTTGCTGCCTGGATCAGCGCCAACAATAACATAATCTGTTTTTTTGGAGACACTGCCGGTTACTTTTCCTCCTTGCGCTTCAATTTGTTTTTTAGCGGTTTCTCGGGTTATCCCGATTAAAGAGCCTGTTAACACAAAAGTCTTTCCGCTGACCGCCATATTTTCGACCATGGATGCTGGAGATGTTCTATTCTCTTCCCAATATACGCCACTGAAGCGCAATTGCTCAATCACTTCACGATTATGTGGTTCAGCAAAGAAGCCGACAATGCTTCGAGCAACGATGGGACCGATATCGGGTGTTTGCTGCAAATGTTCGATATCTGTATTCATTAAGTGGTCAAGGTTGCCAAAATGCCGTGCAAGTGCTTTAGCGGTTGTTTCACCGACGTTACGAATACCCAGCGCATAGATAAAACGTGATAATGTAGTATGCTTGCTTTTCTCAATAGCCTTGATAAGGTTGTCTGCTGATTTTTCTGCCATTCGCTCTAAATTGTGAAGTGCTGCGACACCTAATTTGTAGAGATCAGCCGGGGTTCGCACAATCGCATTATCCACCAGTTGTTCCACCAGTTTATCGCCTAATCCCTCAATATCCATCGCCCGCCGTGCAGCAAAATGGACAATAGCCCGTTTCTGTTGTGCTGGGCAAAAAAGTCCTCCGATACAACGTACAGCGGTTTCTCCTGGTAAACGTATCGCTTTGGTGCCGCACACTGGGCAGTGATCAGGCATGATAAATGGTTTGCTTAGGGGAGGGCGTTGCGCCATGGCTACTGAGACTATTTCAGGAATCACATCGCCTGCTCGTCGTACGATGACGGTATCGCCGATCCTGATGTCCTTACGTTTGATTTCATCGGCATTATGCAGCGTCGCATTGGTTACGGTAACGCCTCCCACAAACACCGGTTCCAGCCGCGCAACGGGCGTCAGGGTTCCGGTTCTGCCAACTTGTATATCGATAGCCAATAGCCGGGTGGCCATTTCTTGAGCCGGAAACTTATGCGCCAGTGCGAAGCGAGGTGAGCGTGATATATATCCTAATTCTTTTTGTTGGCTTAATGAGTTGACTTTATATACTACGCCGTCTATATCATAGGGTAGTCGATCACGCATTGCTCCGATTTCACGATAAAACTCAAATAATGCGGGCAATCCTGTTACTGCCCTATATTCAAGCGTTATCGGAAAATGTAAGGTAGCCAGATACGCCATAATATGGCTATGCTTGTCATCGGGTATCATTTCGCCTTCATAGGCACCAATGCCATATGCAAAAAAAGTCAGCCGACGGGTTGCAGTAATTGCTGGGTCTAGCTGGCGCAGCGATCCAGCTGCTGCGTTACGGGGATTAGCAAATTCTTTGGCCTCTTTTTCACGCTGCTGCTGATTCAGTCTATTAAAATCAGCTTTAAGCATTACTACCTCGCCCCGTACTTCCAGCAAAGCTGGCGCAGTCTCAATGGGTAGGCGTAACGGTATGGATTTGACGGTGCGTAAATTGAGTGTAATATCTTCACCTGTATAGCCGTCACCCCGGGTTGCACCCGTTATAAAGATGCCATTTTCATAACACAGGCTCACTGCCAATCCATCGAATTTGGGTTCTACCGCATATTCCACACAATCTATAGCAAGATTTTCACGTACACGTCGATCAAAGGCTTCCACTTCGATATCCTCAAAAGCATTGCCAAGTGAGAGCATCGGAGTGCGGTGGGTAATCTGGGAAAACTCACCGAGTGGTGCTGCTCCTATGCGCTGAGTCGGTGATTCAGCTGTGATCCATTCGGGATGGCATTGTTCGTATTGTCGTAATTGACGAAATAATTTATCGTACTCGGCATCGGTAATAATCGGATTGTCCAAGGCAAAATAGCGATAATTATGCAAATCAATGGCAGTGCGTAATTCCTCTAGCTGTTGTTGAGTAATTTCATTTTTTTTATTCATGACAGTACTTTCATTTAGTCATATTTGGGGGTTGTTAAGCGCGCCAGGTTTTTATCGCAGCTGAGTGCTCTTTTTTGAGCAACATGAATTCAATTCGATAAAATCTGTTAAATTGGTTCCTGTCTAGGAATTCTGATAATAGAATAGACAGATAATTTTAAATTATGCCTATCAGCTAAAGCTCGTTGATACCATAAATCGAGTGTTTTTTTATATGAATTTCTAAATTTCTATGATGTGCCTGATTCTTTCTGAGTATAAAAGAACAGGCTATTTCATTATATAACGTAGATGTGAGGAGAATAATAACTTATGCAAAATCATATTTCTCAAATAGATCTCACACCGATTAAAGAATATTATTCATCCTCCTCCCTGAATCAGAATCCATGGTTTAAATCACGTCGATTCATCATCTTTATCATTATCTTATTCCTCAGTGCGACGCTTGCACTAAGCTATGTTTATAGTCGTCCAGAAATTTACCAGAGTACAGCCACGCTATTGACCGTAGCTAAAACAAGTATTGATCAGCAGAGCAGAGAAGCAGATATCCAGCACGTGGCGATACAGAAGCAGATTTTAATGGGCTCAGCCCTGCTGACTGAAATATCAAAACGATTGCGGTTAAATGCAGCCCTTGAGAAAGATGTGCAGCTGACTGTTGCAGACATCCGTCAAATGTTGAATGTGCGGCCTGTGATGGATACAAATCTGGTTGAGTTGATGGCTACGGGTGCAGATCCAGTAATCTTGCCGGTTCTAATTAATACCTGGGTCGAAGTCTATTTGGCGGCAAGGGCAGCTGAAGTCTCTCAAACGACAGGAGAAACAACCCGGATTATTCAGGGCGAGCTGACTAATTTGAAAGATGAAATCAATTCAAAAAGAACAGAATTAAATCACTTTAGACAAAACAATGAAATTATTTCTACAGGGCGGGAAGAAAATGAAGCGCTAGCCCGTTTAAAAGGTCTACATGAATCGCTTAATCAGGCCAATGAGGAAGCAGTTAAAGCCAAAGCGAAACTGGATGCGATTCATAAAGCGATTGGCAGAGGTCAAACCGTTATACCGCAGGATGAAAGTCGAACCCTCAGTATATTGGAGAAGCGTGCGCAGGAATTACGCGAGGAATTAGAGGAGCTGGACGGACGTTATACTCGTGAATACATGGCGTTATCGCCTACCTTAAAGGTAATCCCGGAAAAATTAGCGGCACTGACAGAGGAAATCAAGCATTTGCGTCAAAGTGGGCAAGCGATCGTCGTTTCAGAAGCACAACAAGAGTATGATGCGACGACTCAGACTATTAAAGCAATACGCCGTCAATTGGATGATCATAAGAGAAGAGCCGCTGAGTTTACTGCACGATTCGCTGAACACGAAGCTTTGAAAACGGATCTTGAGGGGCTGGAATTATTATTTCGTGAGACGCAGGCAAGGCTAATTCAGATTGAATCCAGATATACAGAAAAATACCCACAAGTTGAGGTAATTGATCGCGCATACCGGCCATATAACGCAATCGGACCAGACTATCAGCGAGACGCTCTGCTGGCTGTGATTGGTTCAGTTTTATTGAGTTTGCTTTGTATCTGGATTATTGAATTCTTAACTCGGAAAGTACAGCCAGAATTAACAATGAATCGATCTGATATTCACCTTCATCCCGGTAATACGACGCGTGAAATCTTAAATAATCCACAACAACAGCAGACTGCACTGACCCGGCAACAGAGTGTGGCACTACAGAACCCGCTAGCCAGAGAACTTTCACTCCAGGAAGTCGCTGTTTTATTACGCGTAGCCCGTGAAAAAGAAAAACTGTTGATCACATTACTACTCAGTGGCATGACATTGGATGAAATCTCGGCGCTTTCAGCTGAACAGATCGATTTTGAACAAGAAAAACTGACTATTGCAGGCGCATCTCCTAGAGTAATTCCACTGAATCATGTATTAAAATTATTGCTTTCAATGCCTGCCTGTCGTCTAATCGGGCCTTCAGACCAGCCACTTAGCTGTGATGACCTGGCTGCCTTGCTTTCCTGTGTGGTGGCAGATGCGGGTTTGTCGGCTCCAGAAGAAATTAAAGCTGCAACATTCAGGCACACTTATATTATTTACTTGGTCAGGCAAGGTGTGCGTCTTTCAGATCTTGCATCCGTTGTTGGTTATATTACCCCCATTGAGCTGGCCGGCTATCGCATTTACTCGCCAGCGGGTCCGAGACGTACACTTAAAGAAATTCATTTACTTTATCCTGGATTGACCGATATCGACTGGACGCCATCATAAATTTGAATGAGGTTTATAATTTTAGTTGTTTTGAATGTGCTAGTCAGCAGGCTCTTCAAAGGGAATGATGCGAGCTTTATTACAATGAAAAAACATCCTTAGGTCGATGAATGGACCTGTTTGAAATGAGTATTGAAGCTAAGAAGAATTGAATTAAGAAATAAATCTCTTTGAGAAAATAAATAGAAAAATCGGATGAAGATAAATATTCACAAGAGATTGTATCGAGATGGCTATCTATGACGATGCGTAAGCATGTCCTGTCCGGTCTGAAATGGACTGCCGGTGCAAAATTTGGGGGCCAGATAGTAACCTGGGGTATTACGCTCATGGTGATGCGTTTGTTGTCACCAGAGGATTATGGCTTGCTTGCCATGGCAACCGTATTTATTGCGTTTATGCTCATGCTGGCCGAAGCAGGATTAACCCCTGCATTGATACAAAAGAAGGAAATAGACGAGGCTTCATTACGCCAGGCCTTCGGTATTATTATTGTAATAAATTTAAGCTTGCTGGTTGTGCTTAATCTGCTTGCGTCATATATTGCCAGTTTTTTCGGTGATGAACGCCTCATCCCGATTTTGCGGGTTTTGTCGCTTCAATTCTTACTTACAATGGTGGGTACAATTCCAGATGTACTATTGCATCGTGAATTGAAATTCAAGAAGCTGTCACTTATTTATCTGACTGCTGCAGTTTCCAGTAGCGTTCTGACGCTTATTCTAGCCCTTTCAGGTTATGGGATCTGGTCGCTTGTTTTTGGAACTATTCTTGCATCAGGTTGGAGAGTGGTGGCGGTAAATCTATTTGCACCATTTTTCAAGCTACCTCATTTTTCTTTGCTGGGTATGCGAAGTTTTATAGCTTTTGGCGGTACGGTCACGATATCCCGCCTGCTCTGGTTCTTTTTTAATCAGGCCGATATTATTATTGTTGGTAAATTACTCGGTCAAGAGATGCTTGGTTTTTACTCAGTGGCGATGCACCTTGCTTCGTTACCTGTGCAGCGGGTATCTGCTATTGTGAAACAGGTTGCTTTTCCCGTGTTTTCACGCTTTCAGCATGATCGTGAAGAGTTGTGTCATGCTGTGATTAAAGCGGTGCGCATCCTCAGTCTTGTTGCTTTTCCTGTGCTGTGGGGTATTTCCAGTATTGCTCATGAAATTATTTTGATATTTCTGGGACAGAAATGGCAAAGTGCTATTTTACCTTTGCAACTATTAACGTTAATGATGCCATTACGCATGGTGGATAATTTCTTTTCGTCCGCGACCGATGCATTTGGACGGCCCGATATCAATATGAAGAATTTGCTTTTTGCTTCATGTGTGATGTCGATTGCTTTTCTAGTGGGCAGTCAGTGGGGCATTATCGGTGTGGCAATCAGCTGGGTTGCCGTATACCCGATAGTATTTCTTAATTACTGTCACTCCTTACGTGTGATGGGACTGCGATTACGTGATTTACTCATGGCTATTGCGCCAGCACTGGTCGCAGCGGTTGGAATGTACGCGGCAATCTGGAGTATTCGCTGGCTGTTTGTCGGAGATGTGAGTCAATTAATGCAGCTTATGGCTATGCTTGTAACCGGCGTATTGACATATGGTGGGCTGACCTTATTTCTTAACAGACAAGGCTATCGAGAAGTACTCAATATATTCAGATAAAAATTGAGTGTGGCCGGTGATGACTGGAATTCGAAAAAATAGAATATTATCATTATCCCGGTAGTATCTGATTACTTGCACGAAATAATAAAGACCGCTGCATAACTGGTTATCTCTGGCTGGGCAAGATTTTTAAGTGTTTGATTTATCAATGCTGCAAGTAATCAGAAAAGCTCAAAAACATAGTTATGCAGCGGTCTTTAATACATTATTCAGGCGGTAATGTGTATTGCGCCGTTGCCAGTGCATTTGTCAATTCTTGTGATGAACGAGCTTTTGCATGATTTTGAGCATACGCGAATAGAATGGGCATTTCAAAATTGTCATCTTTCATACGGTTAACGAAAACCGAACTAAAATGAGCTGAAAGTGCTTTTGTTAAGCTTTCTTTGGTGAATTTGGTGACATGACTTGGCTCATCTATGGGACCTAGACAATTATCAGGAACAAAGATTATGAGCGATCCTGTTGGTTTCAATAAGCGCCGTAATTTATGTAGAAACTTCCGCCGGGGGATAATATGCTCCAGAACCTGAGATGCGACGATCACATCGAACTGTTCTTCGGGTAACGGCAGATCAGGAAGGCGCGCATGATGCATGGTAATATCGTATTCACCGAGTACTTCAACAGCACGACTTGAAATCTCGAGGCCTTCGAGATTTGTATAATGATGTTCTTTTAAATATCGTAGCATAGCGCCCGTACCACAACCGACATCTAGAATTCGATCAGTACTCGATGTCAGATTCTTTACTAATCGATTTTTGGTCGGCCAGTCGCGACTTCCGGCCTGCCAGCTGACATCGAATGCATAATTCCAGTATTCTTCCGATTCATGTCGAGTGCGTAAGTTTACAAGTAAATGATATCCAAGTGGAAAGTGTTCGGAGAAAAAGGCTTTTATGCGCCAAGGGATCATGTCACTACTCCTTAATTGAATTATTTCCGCCAGCATCGAAAAGCGTATGCTGATTTTTTTCTGGAAGAAAAAAGCTAACGGCACTCCTGTGTATTAAGTTTAATAAGCAAAATAGGCACGTTTAGTTCTGGTGTCGACGATAATAAATACTCCGGCTGGATGTTGCGGGGAAACGCATATAAGTGACCCGGCCTAATGGTTTTAACCCGGCTTTGATTATTCCACGCTGTGAAGCGTAATTTTTATGATCAGCCATCATATAAACACGTTTCATTCCGTTTTGAAATTGAAGATTGGATAAGAATTGGATGACATAGGGATAAATTCCAAGGCCTCGGCATTTCTCTAATGTAAAACAGTTAACAATTTCTGCTTCATGATTTTCAAGAGCGAGTCGCTGGAAAGGTTCCTTTGTATATTCGGTCGCAGTGTAAACCCAGCTGATATGAACTAATTCCCCATCGATATAAGCACCGTAGGCTGTTTCAATGCCGCGTTTCAGATAGTATCGCTTTGCTTGTTCCGAAAATCTTCCGTTGCCACATATCAGAGCAGAAAAATCCTTCTGAGTTAATTTCCTGATTTCAAGCTCGGGCCTTGGTTGGAAAGGGGGCATTTCACGTGGCGTCCAACCAAACAACAGCAGTCTGTTCAGGTCAATCAGAGCATCGATGTGAATCCGATTTATAGGAATTATTCGCTTTAGGTTGATCTTGATAAAAGTAATCAAGCTTTCATAGATTCTTTGTATCGGCAACATAGGGCCACTCCCTAAAAACAGGAATATCCATGGAAACAATCATGTTAATTAAGCTATGTATAATCAATAGAGTAATAAAAATAAAATAAAGAGTATCTGGATATCACGATCGTTGATTTCTATCATCAGCTTCGGCAAGATTAACCCATTCACAACCGAGATCAAGTTGTCGTCGGAATAAGGGTGGAATTTCGGCATTCCACCCAATTGCTCTTAACTGACCCTTTTTGTATTCGAGTAATGGCGTTGATGCAAGAAAAGATTGTGTGGCGGGTGATGTCAGGTTTAGTTTTATACCGATGAATGATCGCGTACCTTCAAGTTTACCATCGATAAAACTCAGCTCAGGTGCAGTAAGCGTTGCAGCCCATTTAAGCTTAAAATTAAGCGGTCCATCATTCGCGAAAGGACTGCTAGAACCGAGGTCGGCCCATTTGAAACGATTCATTTGTGCCCAGATAAAGGATTGATTAAAAAGGGCTGCTACGATGCCTTTTTTACGCCATTGTTCATCCCCATTTCGCCAGCCCATGTTTGCGAATCGAACAGTTTCTGCATTTTCTCGTGCAAGTAACATTGCACCAACCCATTGATTTTCCAGATATGCAGAAATGAGCACCCCGTTTTGATAAATACGTTTAATATTCTCCCACTGAGATAAAAATGCGCGCTCTTCATGTCGAAGCTTTGCTGTGGGAATTAACATTTGGTGGAAAAATTCATGAATGGCTGTATCATTTCTTGGAAAATCAAAATGATAACCCAGGCGGCGGGCTACACGTAAATCTTCCTTTGCTCCCTTGCTGCGAAATAGTTTCTCAATTGGTTTGCTTAAATCGACATGACAATTGACGTTCAGGGGTATGATGTGCCATCCAAAACGCGTAAATAAAGACAGTGTCCATGGATTCAATGGACAAAGTATCATGTCGGCTGATAACGCTGAATTTCGTCCAGATAATATCTGAAATAAGGTAAATTGACCTACGAAGGAGGACTCAATTGCCTGCCCGAAAAGTTGATGTGTCCAGGATTTATACTGAGGTTGGTTTCCAAGATAGAGAATCGTGCCTTGAGTATGACCATCAGGCAGCAAAGCGTGCACAACGTGAGCGGACATATGCCAATTTTGTAGCGTATTCTGCAGGCTTATTGCCGCAATGTCTATTGGGCGGCGAATGTTATCCGGCAGTAAAGTATGCATCCGTCGAAGTAAAGGTCTAAATGCGGACAAACTTATTTCCTTATTGACGATAAAAAGTGCTGTAAGAAACCGAATGCAACGCTTCTTGGCATGAATTGCGCTGCTTCAAGCTGAATCCGTTCAGTGCCGAAGCCAGTTTTAAATCTGACTAACCCAGATTTTGGATCTGGATCGTCAACACCTCCGAGATTGAATGTCTTCTTTCCTTCATCACGAAGGGCTCCGGCAATCTCATAAATGAGAAAATGAGACGCACCGCAATTCATGCCTTCTGGGCTCGTTCCTCCAGAATGATTGTAGCCTGCTCTTGGCGCCCGTAAAATTAAGTTTGAAGATACGACCTGATCAGCTAACACAGCTTGAAAAACCTCTCCTGTACCGGTGCTGACTAAATGCTGGATATTTTTTACGGGAACTGAAGTTGTAATGTTCTTCTCTCCACGCGATTTTCGCCGCTGCATGGAAAGACTGATCAAACGCACATGCGCTTCAACTGCTTCCTGATGACATGCGCGTTGCATTTTTACGCCGGCTTTTTGTGCCTGCTTAACTTTACGTACATGCTGCTTTGACATTTCTTTTAGGGGGTCAGAGTGGGTTAGATCCAATATGTACTCATATCGTTTCTTACGACTCCGTTCATGGGCCAATTGTGGAATTAGCCCACCTTGGGCACCAAAGCTATTTATCGACAGATTGGAGATGCCTTTGTTGCGGCAGAAATTCACTAGCCCGTGCCAAAAAGGCTCATCTCTTGAAATATCCGGCACAGATGGTATTTCGAGGGAATGTCTCAATCGTCCGGATTTCATAAAAGCCAAACAGCGTATTTCTGATTGAGTATGAGCAGAATTGCTGGACAGGATCCAGGGTGTGTCGCCTTGAGAGCATCGATAGGTAATATATTCCGGTGTGTAAAATGGATTATGAAGGCTTTGCATATGAGTCATGCAAATTTCGGATATCGTCGTATTCAGTGCGGCAGCAGAAAAATTTGTCATTTAAATTGAGCAGCGCTAAGTTTTGTGTAAGGTAAGTATAGATACTCCGCACGAAAAGAACAGTTCATATTGACAATATGAATTGCTTCATGCGTTATATTCTAATCTAAAATGAAAGATAGATAAGAGTATTGATTTAATTTTATTTGTCTAATGAAGTGATTTATATAATGTTGCTCCACGATATATTGATTAAAAAGTCAATGAATTTAACTTCTTATGCTATATTCCAGATGCAATCGATTAGATTTATGAATTAAAGCGATATCGATATCCACAGGTTTCGTGGTGGGTTGATGCGGATTAGATGCTGAGTTATATGTGATTATCGGGTCGACTGATTTAGGGTGCCGAATGGGGAGGAGCTGGAGATCTGGTTGCAGTCTGCGGCGTGAATAAGTATGCGCTTAGGATTTAAGGTTCGGTCATTTGCACCGATAAGGTACCCAGGAATAATCTGAAATATAATTCGATAATTGCGGCTCATTGAATAACTGTCTTGCTGGTATCGATATTGCAAAAATTATTATGTTAATTATGACTTGGCCTGATTTGGCTTAAAGATTTGGAGGTCAGTTGAAATTTAATACTTTTATACGAATCATGCGGGATAGCTATGCTAATAGTGGATTGCGCCAGAAGTATTGGGATATGAGTGTATTGATTGGTGAGATTATGCGATTACTGAAACGGCAGAATCGCGTATTTATGCGCCATGTTTTGAAAGATCAATGGCGTTATATAACCTGTGCGATTCAGCCGGAAACGGATAAAGCCTTATTTCATGCAAGTAAGGCGGTAGAATGGTTGCTATATGCACAGCAAGTGACAGAAGATGACGGTGTATCAATTGGTTATTTTCCGTGTCGTCGCGAAGGAATAGCGTGGTTGCCATCCTATCCGGAAACAAGCGGTTATATCGCAACGACACTGCTGGCATATGCAAGATGTTCTAATGATTCAGCTGTCAAGGATGCTGCACTCAAGATGTTGCATTGGGAGATAGCAATTCAAATGCCAACGGGCGCAGTTCAGGGCGGACCAGTCTGTTCGCCGGATAAGCAGACTGCGGCGGCATTCAATACTGGGATGGTACTTGATGGATGGTGTTCTGCGTTTAGTGCAACGAATGATGAAAGATTCCTGGAAGCCGGTCGTCGTGCTGCCGATTTCCTGGTGGCAGATATAGATCCAGGCGGTTATTTTCACACTAATGGCGGCTATGTTAGCGCGGATGAAATTAAGACATATACTTGTTTATGTGCCTGGGCAATGCATCGGTTTGGAACACTCGCCGGAGAGCGACATTATCAGGAAGCTGCGATTCGGGTTGTTGAAGCAGCCTTGCGTCAGCAGCGGGCTAATGGCTGGTTTGCACACAATTGTTTGACAAGATCCACTGCACCGCTTACGCATACAATCGGTTATACCTTACAGGGTTTATTGGAGGTTGGTGTGGCTGCAGAACGTTTTGATATTGTAACCGCCACGAGGCTATCCGTGGATGCATTGATTGCACGTATCAATCAGCAGGGGTTACTAGCAGGGCGTTTTTATGCAGACTGGGAACCCGCAGTATTTTCATCTTGCCTCACAGGTAATGCACAGATTGCGATTGTTTGTTATCGACTATTTGAGCTCACTGGTGAAATCAAATACAAACAGGCTGCCAATAGATTAGTTGATGCATTAAAAGTATTACAGACGGTGGATTCCCCTAATCCGGCGCTGAACGGTGCTATTGCTGGATCTTTCCCTATATTCGGTGGATATATGCGAGCGGGCTATCCGAATTGGGCGACTAAATATCTTGTCGATGCGCTACTGTTACAACATCAAATAAACAATGTATCAATCTGAGCGAATGGTTAGGTGAGCTGCTTTATTTGAACAGATTTTGAGATCGCTTTGTGGATATTGCTCAGAAACTTATATGCCGAATACAATGAGATCCGGCTAATAGCCATTCCGGGTTTCAGGAAATAAAATGAAGTTATTATTTATGCCTAAGAATAGGCAGTATAAAATACCACGGACCATTTTCAATTAACAAAACCTAGTTAAGGAGCAGGCGTCATGTCATGTTCATGTAACTCTGATGCGGAAATATTAGTAAGCTCATGTTGACCATCTATTCTCGCTTGGTTTATAGCTGGCTTCGTTACTCATGCGTCAGATGAATAGTCTGTGAGAGATGTGCTGGTTGCTATTATTGTGCTGGGAGGCCTGCCCTTCGTGTTCACTAATCCTCAGATTGGTGTTCTGCTTTGGTCGTGGTTAGGTTATATGAATCCACACAGACTGGGGTGGGGCTTTGCTTATAATTTTCCATTTGCAGCAGTGGTCGGAGCAATAACGATTGTTGCACTTTTTGTTTCTAGAAAGCAATTGGTTTTTTCCTGGCCGCCAATTATTCGCTGGCTTATTTTTTTAAATATCTGGTTTTTAATTACCACTATTTTTTCCTTACAGCCTGAGGATTCATGGCCTCAATGGCAAAAAGTAGCTAAGATACAGCTGGTTATATTTATAACCTTATGGGTTATGGGGACTAAAGAGCGAATCCATAGCCTTATATGGGTAATAGCACTCTCTATCGGTTTTTATGGGATCAAGGGTGGGATCTTTACCTTAACGAGTGGGGGAGGTGATCATGTATTGGGACCGGCAGGCAGTTTTATCTCAGGGAATACGGAGATTGGTTTAGCGCTTGTTATGATTCTGCCATTAATTTGGTATTTATATCTCAATACCGCCCAAACATGGATTCGTGCTGGATTGATACTGGCTTTGTTATTGATACCGGTTGCGATTTTTGGTACGCAATCACGGGGCGCATTGCTTGCTATCGCAGCAATTAGTTTTTTTATATGGTTAAAAAGTCGGAAGAAGCTGGTGCCACTGATTATCATACTGCTGATGATGCCTTTGCTTCTTATATTTATGCCACAGCAATGGCACGATAGAATGAGTACGATAGTGGATCATCAGGAAGATAGTTCTGCACAGGGGCGCTTCCAGGCATGGAGATTTGCCTATGAAATGGCGGTTGCGCGGCCACTAACAGGTGGGGGGTTTGAAAGCTTTAATGCTGAAAATTATGAGCGTTTTTCACCGGGCTTAGTGGGGGCAGGAACGGGGAAATATCATGATGTTCATAGTATCTATTTTGAAATCCTGGGGGAACATGGTTTTATCGGTCTTGCGATTTTTCTGATTTTAGGTTTTTTTACCTGGAAAACTGCTGCGAGAATTATGTTCTTAACCAAAACATCTCATCCGGATAAATGGGCGTATGATCTGGCTGCAATGATACAGGTGAGTTTTGTGGGTTATGCGGTTGGTGGCGCATTTCTTGGGCTGGCATATTTTGATCTTGGCTATCATCTTCTAGTTATATTGGTTTTAACGTTAAGAATTCTAGAACAACCATCTCCTTAAAATGATTAACTGAGACTATACTTTTGCCCGATGATAAGCAATGATAAAAATAAAGAAGAAGAGGCGACAAGCGTATCAGATCAATATCAGTCTGATAAAAAGCTTTCTCAGAATAGTTTTGAAAAAAAATGGCGTAAGAGATTTGAAGGATTCGCAGTTAATTCTGAAGATGATGCTGCTATTGCTGGCTGGTCATCCAGCGGATTGAAGGCCAGGCTGCGCCGTTTTATCCATCTGTGGAAGAGCGCGCCGTCTAATGATGGGTTATGGTTGGATATCGGTTGCGGAGCGGGAACATACTCGGCATTTCTTGTGGAGCAAAATAAGAACGTCATTGGATTTGATTATTCTCTTCCGACCCTACAAAAGGCAAGGAAGAGAGGAACCGGTTTGGTTTACTGGTGTGCCGCAGATGTCAATAAAATTCCTGTAAAACGAGATAGTGTTGATGGTGTGATATGTTTTGGTGTAACTCAAGCGCTTGTGAGCTCGGAAACCGTGGTTAGTGAACTTGCAAGGGTAGTTCGGCCGGGTGGACAGGTATGGATTGATGCGTTAAACGGCTGGTGCTTACCTCATTTATGGGAAGCTTTGTCACGCTGGACTCGAGGGCGTCCCATGCACTTACGCTACGAGTCTCATCATCATATTCGACAATTAATGAAATCAAATGGGCTGGAGAATGTGGAATTATATTGGCTACCCATGTTTCCTTCTCGTTATCATCGATTTCAATGGATAGTCGAGACAAATATCATGCAATGGTTTTTTTGCTATATACCACTGCTTGGAACACTTTTTAGTCATGCATTTATATTTCGGGGGGAACGATCCCTGAAATGAATAATAAGCTGGCGATAAGTAATAATATGGGGTATGCGTTTCTGCGTAGACTGATTTCATTATTGTCGCCTGCGGGTCGCTCGGCGTGTTTATCCATCGTTATTTATCACCGGGTTTTATTGGAGCCGGATCGTTTATTGGGTGGACGAGAGGATAAGACGAGCTTTGAGTTGCATTTGAGTTATCTGACCCGGTATTTCAATGTGCTTTCATTACCCGATGCTATTTTGGGGTTGCGCAGAGGCACACTTCCTAGCAGGGCGCTCTGCATTACCTTTGATGATGGTTATGCTGATAACGCGGAAGTGGCATTACCGATACTTAGACAATATGGTGTTCCAGCAACATTCTTCATTGCAGCTGGCTGCATTAATGGCGGAAGAATGTGGAACGATAGTGTAATCGAGTTCATTAGACGTGTGCCGGGAGATTCACTGGATCTGACAAGTATTGGTCTTGGGAGTTATGCGATCGGCTCACTGATGCAGCGCAGGCAAGCTCTATTCTCATTGCTCTCAACATTGAAATATTTACCGCTTGAAATAAGGCAATCTCAAGTTGATAAAATGTGTGCCTTATTGCCAATCCATTTACCTGATGATCTGATGATGTCTTCTAGTCAAATAAGAGCATTGCATAGCGCCGGAATGGAAATAGGCGGACACACTATGAACCATCCTATACTAGCACGCATCAAAAATAATGTGGCACGCAGTGAAATTGCGGAAGGGAAAGAGCGGCTAGAAGGTATCATTCGTGCTCCTGTTAAGTTCTTTGCTTACCCGAATGGGAAACCAGGACAAGATTATCAACTGGACCATGTGAATATAGTAAAGGAATTAGGTTTCAATGCGGCAGTATCGACCGCCTGGGGTGTTGCAAAAGGTGGTTATGACCTGTATCAGTTACCTCGATTTACGCCTTGGGATAGAAAACAACATTCTTTTTTGTTACGTATGACACGAAATATGTTCAAGCCCGTGAAAATTGTTTAGTTCGCTGGATCGCAATTTTAGACAGGATGCTCCTTAATGATTTTTCTGAATATTCGGAATCAGGATAACTAATTATGCTTAAAATAGAAAATTCAGGCCGATGCGTCTCCAGCGTGTATGCTGTCGACTTTCATGAGCATTGAGACTGGCATCAAGATATTTGCTGGTCGACTGTCTGTGCCAATGATCTTAATTGTTCGCTCACTTTAACCTGATATTGATTTGTTTGAAGTCCTTTGAGTGTGGCTGGCAGTGTGATGATTGCATCTTGCAAACGACGTCGTATTATATCCAGTGTATCGAATGATTCTAATCGCTTACCTGCACGCATAACCGGTTGTAATAAAGGGTGCGCATTCTGTGTTGTATCAGACTGTGTGGTAATAACATCATAATCCATGAGTTCGTTCGAATTAATATAACGGTATACCTGTTTTCTGCCTGGCCAGGTAGCTTTTCCTTCTGAACGTTTACGTCGTGCGATACCCGCATATTCCTGTAATTTATAAGCACAGTCCAAGTAGGGAGCATCGGCCGATGTATCCAGCAAAGTACCGATGCCGAAACCATTAATAGGTGCACGTTGTTGATGTAATAAACGATTGAGCTCGTATTCGTCAATGTTGCCACTGGAAAAAATGGTTACGTGAGACAGATGTTGTTGATCGAGAATACTGCGTACTTTTTTTGCATGTTTGGCTAAATCGCCGCTATCTAGGCGTACGCCCTGAATAGTGATGTTATATTCCTTAAGAATTTTAGCGATATGGCCAAGTTTACTGGCTGCAGCTTCAGTATCATAAGTATCGATTAATAATACAACGTTATCAGGCTGACTGAGTGCAAAATGTATGAAAGCATCCTCTTCATGTGTATGAGTCTGCACGAATGAGTGTGCCATTGTTCCAAATAAGGGAATGCCAAACATTTGTCCAGCCAATACAGTAGCTGTGCCGTTAAAACCAGCAATATAACTTGCTCTTGCAGCGAGCAGGGCAGCTTCAGCACCGTGCGCGCGCCGCATTCCGAAATCAATTAATAGCCTGTCGGGTGCCTGTAGTACACAGCGTATGGCTTTTGATGCAATTAAGGTTTGGAAATGTAATAAGTTAATGATGCGACTTTCTAGCAATTGTGCTTGTGGTAAGGGAGCAATTATTCGTAATATCGGCTCATCCTGGAAGAATATAGTTCCTTCTGGCATGGCATCTACATTGCCGGTGAATCGTAATGTTGATAAAGAATCAAGAAAGGCATCGTCAAAGCGATGACTATTGCGCAGGTAATATATTTCATCATCATTAATGTGGAAATGCTCGAGAAATTCGATTACCTGTTGTAAGCCCGCTGCAACGAGGAAATTGCGCGATGCTGGCAATTTACGCACAAAGAATTCAAATACGGCCACTTGATTCATGTGCTGTGCATAATATGCTTGCAGCATAGTGAGCTGGTAAAAATCAGTCAGTAATGCATTCATGATTATGCTATTTGTATTTTAGTATGCGTAATAGTCGTCAGGACGGCTCCTGCTTGTTGCATTTCAAGCTTCGCATTGTTTTCGTCTTCTGGTTTTACCCGTACAGCACGTATTGCATCTTCTAAAACAATTACTTTATAGCACAGTTTAATCGCATCTAATACTGTCTTTAATACACAATAGTCGGTAGCTAAGCCGCCAATAAAAAGACGAATAATATTTAATGTTTTTAGTTGTATGTGTAGTGAGGTGCTGTCAAAAGCAGAATAGGCATCTTGATCACTGTGTTGTGCTTTATTAATAACGTAAGCTGTTTTAGGCAGTACTAAGTCAGACGGAAACTCGGCTCCTGGTGTGTTTTGTATGCAATGTTCGGGCCAGATGCCACCTTGTGAAATAAAAGAACAATGATTGATGGGATGCCAGTCACGTGTAATAAATATCGGATATTGTTGTCGGTGGAATAATTCAATATACCGGTTTAATATCGGTATGATTTCATTGCCTTGTGCCACGGCTAAATGGCCACCAGGTAAGAAATCATTTTGTATATCAATGAGTATAAGTGCATCACCGCGTTTAATAGATATAGTTTCCATGCGTCACCTCCATACAAGATGTATAGCTTTTTGGTGTATTGCAGTTTTCAAGTGAAAAAATACCGTCAGCAGGTTGAATGCGGTTACTTCTGAAGCTAATCAACTCCTCAGCGAGAGAGAAGCCAAGCGTTAAGCATCGAATAATTTTTCCTCTCGGATTAAAAATTCAATGTATTAAATGATCATTATCTTGTTGACAGGCAATAGCCCTGTTGTTTCCATCACGGATAACTCACTAACTGCCATACGAACATACGATATAGTTTATATTTATACCCTCATATGTTTTTGGGTGCAAGAAACGATTGTTTCCAAGTGTGCATCCAGACGATGGAAAGCATATTTTAGAGCTGAGAAAAACCTGGACTAGCGCCTCCGTCGATCGGGTTGGTATGATGTGGGTGAATGGCTTGTTGTCGGTTGTGCCACATTTCCTGCTGGTTTTCGAATTGCTGACTTACCCTTTGCCGTTTTTTTTGATTGATTGCGTGCAGGTGTGGTGCTGTGCGAATGATGATTGCGCTTATTTATTATAGGTTCAGCCTTGATGCTTGAATCAGGCTCGAAACCGGCAATAATTTTACGGGGCAGCTTGCACCTGATTACTGTTTCGATATCTGTTACCAGTTTATGCTCATCGATGCATACTAGCGATACGGCATCACCTTCTGTACCGGCGCGACCAGTACGACCAATGCGATGGACATAGTCTTCTGCTACATTGGGCAGATCAAAATTAACTACGTGGGGTAGTTCACTGATATCGATACCACGGGCAGCAATATCTGTTGCTACAAGCACCCGGATATTGCCAGTTTTAAATTCTGCCAGCGCCCGGGTGCGAGCCGATTGACTTTTATTGCCGTGTATGGCAAGGGCCGGAATATCATTCGCGGTCAGATATTCAGCCAGTTTGTTAGCACCGTGCTTGGTGCGGGTAAAGACGAGTATTTGTTGCCATTGATCTTGTTTGATGAGATGGATTAATAGGTCACGTTTGCGTTCGCGGTCTACCGGATGTACTACGTGTGTCACCATATCGGCAGTCGCATTGCGGCCTGTTGCCTCTATTATTATCGGGTTAGCAAGCAATGTACTCGTTAGTGTTCGAATTTCATCGGAGAAGGTGGCAGAAAATAGTAGATTTTGTCGTTGCCTGGGCAGTAATGCGAGTATTTTCTTGATATCGCGAATAAAACCCATATCGAGCATGCGATCAGCTTCATCCAACACGAGAATTTCAATATACGATAAATCGAGGGTTTTTTGTTGTACATGATCCAGCAGGCGTCCGGGTGTGGCAACCAGAATGTCTACGCGCTTTTTCAGGCGAGAGATTTGTGGATTGATGTTAACGCCACCGATCATGATCATTGAACTCAATTTTAAATATTTGCCATAATCGCGCACACTTTCTTCTACTTGTACTGCAAGTTCACGAGTGGGGACAAGAATCAGCGCACGTACTGGCGACCGTTCGTTGGATGCCTCCTTAATATGCTTGTTGGATAGTCGCTGTAGGATTGGCAGGGTAAAACTGGCGGTTTTGCCCGTTCCGGTTTGCGCGCCAGCTAATAAATCGCCGCCGGCTAGTACGGCAGGAATGGCTTGTAATTGAATGGGGGTTGGAATGGCATAGCCACGTTCAGTAATAGCCTGAATAATTTTATCGGACAAACCGAGAGTAGTGAAAGACATAAAATTCCAAAAAGAGTGGCATCGGTCTGTCGTTCCAGTTACAAAACGCGAGTTTTAAGCAAATGGGCGAAGATACATTTGGGCTTTGCGAATAGCTATCGCACGTCGTCTTGTCTAACTTAAGAGGTTGGATTTACAGGATTACTCTGAAGTGTGGGAAATAAAGCGAGCAGCGAGCAGACGTGAATGAAGCGAATACCGCAAACAAAGATTATAACAGATTGCGTGTCATCATATCATTTTCTCACTATTTGCGGTGAAGATAATAAATTCCCAAGAGGTGAAAGATATCATCTCGGTGGGGAAAATAAATGATATTGACAGTTTCGTTTATTCGATCTTTTGCTGGCTGATATATATCGAACGTGTGCAACGTGACTTAGTCTGAATGCCATAACCGGTAGGAGGTATATTGGTATGGGAGCTAGGCTTGGTTGGCTATTAAAATGCGTGCCTGTTCCTTTTTTTGAGATGCGAAGAAGTCCTTTATTTAATTGAATTGAGGAGATGGAAGATGATGTTTTGGAGAGTGGCTATTAAAGCTTATGATGTATGCAATATGTAATCGATCGAACCATTCTAGCTTGTTCTGAATTGAGATACTAATTCTAATTCAGAAAGTTATATTTTTAGATAAAAAAATATATATAAAGTTTAGGCTAGCTGCTAATGGCGAGATCGGTAGAATCTCTGCTAAAATTGCAGATTCTCTAAGAACTACGCAAGGAATCGCTGTCATGACTTATGTTGTAACCGAAAGTTGTATCAAGTGTAAATACACGGATTGTGTAGATGTATGTCCAGTCGATTGTTTTCGGGAGGGGCCCAATTTTCTGGTAATTGATCCGGATGAATGTATTGATTGTACGTTATGTGTTGCTGAATGTCCGGTCGAAGCCATTTGTGCGGAAGATGATGTGCCAGATGATCAGCAACAATTTATCGCGCTTAATGCGGAGTTATCCAAACAATGGCAGCCTATTATTGAAAGGAAGGATGCGTTACCGGATGCAGATGAGTGGGCTAATGAAACAAACAAGCTTGATCATCTGCAACGCTAACCAGGAAGAAGCGGTACATCATCTTGCTGCCTATTGATTTTCGCAATTTATACAACCCATTTTTGTCTTCTTGATTTGTTGAAGTTTCTCAGCATTTTGGTGTTGGTGTTATGGTCATTACGGCTAACCTGTAGATTGCATTAGCGCTTAAAAGATAGGTTTGATAAAAATTGAATTAATCAGTAGCGTGATTTAAAGCTGCTGATAGCTTGTTATTTTCTGCTCAGATTGAGAGAGTAGTATCAAGGCGTATCTGATTTTCGACGGTTAATTCTCTAATGTTAGTCAAGTTTGTACAATTCTGGTTAGTGTTGATGTGTCCGCCTTCAGGTGAGCACCAGAGGTGAGCACCAGATCAATTAGATCAAATCTTACTTTTGATGCCTATCTACAGCAATTACGACTGATAGTGACGTCGCTTTATTTTGTTTGTACCCCGATTTTTGTGAAGGCCTTTACTAATATCTAATCACTAATAAATTTATTTTCCAGGATGGCCAGGCAACAGACTAAAATAGGTAAATAGCGAATAAAACGGAATCTAATATATTCGTAGGCATAGTGTTTCAGGTTTTCGTATTATTCAAATAGAGATATAGAGTAATAGGAAAACAGAGTTCGGATTTCTTCATTATGATCACACATAGGCTGAAGTCCATTTTGTCGAAATCATAATGATATAGAAAATAGTTATAATCATATTTGTCATCAAAAATCTTACAGGCAAAGGAAATGTATTTAATCCATTATGAGGCAAAGGAAATTTAAGATATATAGAGAGTATCCTTGCCTTTAAAGTGGAGGTTTTATGACAAATCACTTGACTTCAATCCCCAAGGTCGACTAGCCTGCGGGCTATAGCTAACGGGTAGGCGAAATTTGCTTGATCAAGCGTAGTTATTAATTTGTAG
>CBDUPR010000025.1:0-39456 GCA_965369175.1 uncultured Nitrosomonas sp. | reverse complement strand
AACGGCTTAATAAGTCGCTAGGAACCCCCTTCGTTTAGGAAGGGGAGGATGTCAATTAATATCGAATAGATTTTCTGATTATTGTTAGCTAAACACCTTTGAAAATTTTATCGAGGTGGCGGTGGCGGAGGGTTGCCCGTGGGTGGGGGCGGCGGTATGAAATTTGACGGCGGATTTGAAATATTGCGACTAGGATTACTTGTTGTGGGTGGACTGCTCATAATTTGACCTGATACAGGAACGCGATGTCCTTTTGCGTACATACATTGAATATAGCCCATATCATAGCGTTCCTGACCGGCATAACCCGAGGTTCTAGCGCTTTCAGATCCGAGTAAGCCTCCCATCAAAAGACCTGCGCCGGCACCAACTGCAGCGCCACGCCCACCACCTAGGGCGGCACCCGCTGCTGCACCTAGCCCTGTACTAATAGCTGTGCTTTGAATACCGCTTGTCGTCGATGCTTGTTGAGCGGTTGTTCCGCCGATCTGCTCATAAGCAAATTGCCGACATTCATAATCATCAAACCGGAATTGCTCAAAACTTTTGCCTGCGCCGGGCAAAGTCATAACACTTGGCCCAGTCGGAAAATTCACGCATGCAACCAGCAAGAGTGACATGAATAGTATAAATAATCTTGGTAATGTTAACATGTTTTACCTCGTCGCATTAGTGTGCAGATGGTTGGGGCGCTACTTGTAACCAGCCATCCGGACATTGCCTGACATATGGATAATAACCTTCCGGGTTTCGGCAATAGTACCAGTAATTTGTCTGAGGCTGGACCGGCCTGATTTCCTCTTGTTGTATATATACGGGCGGTGTTGCTGGTATTACAATTGTTTGTGGATATGTATAATAAGGCGGATATAGAAAAGGATCGCGATAACCATAACCGCGATAGCCATAGTAACCTGGCCCGGCATAACCGGGATTATAATAACCGGAACCCAAGAAACCGGAATTATAATAACCGAGGTTGATTCCAAGATTCACTCGGCTGCGGTTATGACGATGCCTGCCTCCAGCATGATAATGCCCGCCTCCGACATGACGATGATCCTGGTGAAGGTGTCGATTTCCGCTACCTTTTCTGTCATGTGCCCAAACCGAATCATTCACAGTAATTGCAAACAATGCAATGGCTAAATAGACCCATTTTATATGATTCATATCAATCTCATCCCGTATCAATTCCGTTCTGGCAAATCATTGATCCACTTATCGCTGATTAATGACAATACGAAGACGATCATAGTTGAAAAAATGAATATAATCGACATTCCTGCATTTTTATCAGATATCAAGATCCAATCATCTAAAGTAAAAGTACCGCATTGTATTTTCATTAATAATAATCGCTCACACAAACTGTGACATTGTTTAAATTCTATTAGTTTCCATGATTTTCCTAATTTCCTGCTTAATAATCGAGAGAATTCCGGCAAGATGCTTTGATAACAAGGCTTGTATTTTGAGGTGCATTACCTGGGCAGAGCTTGGAGAGAACCGGCGTTAATATTTTTTAAAGTGATGTTAAACATTAGTTGTATTATTATCATCCGCCAAAATTGATGTGAAAAAAGGTATCATACCCGCCAGAGAAACATCGCCTATGGGTTATCAAAGTCGATGAAATTAATATTTTATTATTTTTTTATTTAAGGAGAGCGTTTACATGTCGCAGAAACACCCGGTTATTGCTGTTACCGGATCATCCGGTGCAGGTACATCTACGGTAAAAAATAGCTTTGAACATATTTTTCACGGTGAGAAATTAAATGCAGTTGTGGTTGAGGGTGACAGTTTCCATCGTTATGATCGTGAAGCAATGAAATTAGCTGTTGCCGACTCGGAAAAAGGAGGGGGGCGAGCAATTAGTCATTTTGGACCAGAAGCGAACGAATTTGAAAAACTGGAAGCACTTTTCAAACAATATGGTGAGAATGGCACAGGAAGTACGCGTTTATATTTACATAATGACGAAGAAGCTGAGCCCTGGGATCAGAAACCTGGCACTTTTACGCCCTGGACACCCGTTGCAGAGGGCTCCGATTTATTATTTTATGAGGGACTGCATGGCGGGGTGAAAAGTGATACGGCTGATGTCGCAAAATACGTGGATTTACTGGTTGGCGTGGTGCCAATTGTTAATCTGGAATGGATTCAGAAGATCCATCGTGACACCAATGCACGTGGTTATTCGCCCGAGGCGGTAACGCACACGATTTTGCGTCGTATGCATGATTATGTTCATTACATAACACCCCAGTTTTCGCGAACACATATCAACTTCCAGCGGGTGCCGACAGTGGATACGTCCAATCCATTTATAGCGCGTGATATTCCGACACTAGACGAAAGTCTCGTGGTTATTCGCTTTAGTAATGCTGAGCAGGCTGATTTTCCTAATTTACTTGCTACTATTCATGATTCATTCATGTCTCGGCCAAATACTATTGTTGTGCCGGGTGGAAAAATGGGAATGGCGATTGAGCTGATCTTAACGCCCCTCATTCTAGAAATGATGATTAAAAGCAAGGGCTAGTTTCGGCTAATTTTATTGACAGGGTTTCTTCACGATATTATGTAGTTTATATGTAATACGGAAGAAATCGTGTTAGTCTGAAAACTCTGGCTTGAACAGGAAAATTGAGATTATTATCGAAATGTTCGATAAACTAAACCAGCCTGCTTTGTCAATTAGAAGCATTATTAAAAGCAAGTTTTACCTGACCAGTAATAAATCCATTAATCATTCTTTGCATATACTAAATCATCCGTGAGTTATCGGTTATATGCCATCAGATAACAGTACTTGTTCATGTCTTCCTTATTAGCTGATCTTAATCCTCAACAACTCGCAGCTATTACATTGTCGCATCAGTCAGCGCTGGTATTGGCGGGCGCGGGAAGCGGTAAAACACGCGTATTAACTACGCGTATTGCCTATTTAATCCAATCGGGGCAGGTCAGTCCATACGACATACTTGCGGTTACTTTTACGAATAAAGCAGCGAAAGAAATGCTAACGCGTATTTCTGCCATGCTGCCGATCAATATGCGTGGCCTATGGATGGGGACTTTTCATGGTCTTTGTAATCGTATGTTACGTGCACATCATCAGGCAGCAGAGCTGTTGCCAGCATTTCAGATTCTGGATTCATCTGATCAGTTAGCAATGATTAAACGTGTCTTGAAAAACTTGACCGTTGATGAAAAAGAATTTCCACCTCGTCAAGTGCAATGGTTCATCAATAATGCAAAGGAAGCAGGACTGAGAGCAAGAAATATTGAAGTGAATGATAATATGACGAGCCAAATGGCCGCGTTTTATCTGGCTTATGAACAACGCTGTAATAAGGAAGGTGTGGTAGATTTCCCCGAATTATTGTTGCGCAGTTATGAGCTGTTGAATCGCAATGAAACATTGCGGGCACATTATCATGATCGTTTCAAACATATATTGGTTGACGAGTTCCAGGACACCAATCGGTTACAGTACAAATGGCTCAAGTTGTTAGCGGGGATGGGTTCGGAAACCTGTGCGGCTGTGTTTGTGGTTGGAGATGATGACCAGAGTATTTATGCATTCCGGGGTGCGAATACGGGTAATATGGTGGAATTTCAACGTGACTTTAAGATATCAAAAATTATTAAACTCGAGCAGAATTACCGCTCACAAGCAACTATACTGGATGCTGCCAATGCACTGATACAAAATAACAGCGGGCGCCTTGGAAAGAACTTATGGACTGCCGCGGGGAAGGGAACACCATTACGGGTGCATAATGCGCCTAACGATTTTGATGAGGCCGCGTTTATTATTGATGAGATAAAAGCATTGCACGCAGAAGGCGTCGCATTATCTCAGATCGCTCTGCTTTATCGTTCTAATGCACAATCCAGAGTATTGGAACACAGCTTGTTTGGCGCTGCTTTGCCTTACCGTGTCTATGGTGGCATGCGTTTCTTTGAACGTCAGGAAATTAAACATGCATTGGCTTATTTGCGACTTATCGCTAATCCGGATGATGACAATGCCTTATTGCGTATTATTAATTTTCCTGCACGTGGAATTGGGGCACGCGGCCTTGAGCAACTGCAAACAATAGCAAGGCAGCAGGGCGGCAGCTTGTGGGCTGCTGCCATACACAAATATGGCGGTGAAGCGGTGCTTTCCGGGGGATCAGAAAAACCTAAAAAAGGCGTTGCTGAATTTGTCAGGTTAATTACTTCAATGCGTCAGGATTGTGCGGCTTTGCCATTGCCACAGATTATTAAGCAAATGCTGACACAGAGCGGGTTGATGGGGCACTATCATATAGAGCGGGAAGGTGCGGATCGACTGGAGAATCTAAACGAATTGATTAATGCTGCGCTCAGTTTCATACATGAAGCTGAAGACGATAGTCTGTCTGCATTTCTTGCTCATGCTTCGCTTGAGGCAGGTGACCATCAGACTGGGAGCAGTCAGGATGGACTTCAATTGATGACAGTGCATGCAGCTAAGGGATTGGAGTTCCATAGTGTATTTCTAAGCGGCCTGGAAGAGGGCCTCTTTCCACATGAAAACAGTCGTAATGAAGTCAATGGACTAGAAGAGGAGCGTCGTTTAATGTACGTTGCGATAACACGTGCTCGTCATCGCCTATATTTAAGTTTTGCCCAGACTCGTATGTTACATGGGCAGACTCATTACAATGTGCCATCACGTTTCCTCAATGAGATACCGGACAGCTTGATGAAATGGTCGCAATCTGTGCAGAAAACCAAGGATGATTATTCTGAATTTAATATAAAAAAACGACGATTCGATTTGACGATACCTGATTCAGAATTAGGTAAAACGGAGGTAATGAGTCAGCAGACCCAGGGAGCTCAGTGGAGAATAGGGCAGGCCGTATCGCATAACAAATTTGGTACAGGTAAGATCGTTAATTATGAGAAGCAGGATGGTAATGCGCGCGTTCAGGTGAATTTTGATCGTTCCGGAATGAAATGGTTGTTGTTGGAATACGCGAAACTGACCCCGATATAAATTTTAATGTAAGCACCGGCAGAGCCGATATATTTGCTCTGCCGATGGATGACGTCTATTGTTCGTTATTCTCTTGTTGATGATTCATATTGACGACGATGTTCATCATTGCAAAAATATTGATCATTAATTTTGACCGCTTTTTCTTTGGGTAAATACAAACCACAGTATGTGCATTGAATCTCATTCTGATCCGTTTCGGACTCGGCACCCTTTTTTGTAATACTATCAGGCTTATCTGACCAATTTGTTTCTTGGTTGGCTTCCTTGAGTGGGGTATCCTGGATGATGAGTGGTTCGGAAAGAAAAATATCTTTATAACTGACATAAATCGAGGCAAATACGGTTGGTATCAATACGATCAGACCCAGTCCATAAGGCATGACTGCAAATATGGTGAGTATGATGAGTGTGATGCCGTAGATCTGGAAAGGAATAATGTTCCTGAGGCAGGCGAAAAAACTTTTTTTCATTGCGACAATAGGCGGCGTATTATTAAAGATCACGAGCAATGGCGAAAACCAGGCGGCCATCATTAAGGGGATGGAGAGTGTCAACGCTACGAGCGATGCTGTTAACATATTGTCCATTACAACCATTAATTCATTTTCATCGACCCTTTTTCCGTAAAGCAGCATGTCCATCATTACCGTACCACCGATCAGCATGACAAGACCAACGATCAGCACTTGCCCAATCAAATAGATTCCGCCAATGGTTATGAGTGGTGCTACATTTTTCTTAAAACCCAGAAATAAATGAAGTAATTCTAGTTTTTTACCTTGCTCTAAATCTTTGCATCCCACCATGAGCCCAGCAAGAAAGACCGGTGAGATCAATGTGAAAATGAATTTTCCCAATAGGGGGACCAGGGCGAGTGTCATGGCGATCAGGACCAGTGTGAAGCTGGCTAATATCCAGGCAGCCGGCGCCATTCGAAATAGATAAAAACCGCTGATAATCCATTGCCAACCTTGCTTTGCATTGACTTGTCTAATTTCCATTTCATGTCTCCAATGAGGTTCAGTATGACCGTTTCTTAGTGAATGAGGGTTTAAATCCAGATTTGTTTTAATCTGGATTGATCTGCCAAATAATTTTTTAGGATTTCTCTGAAATGAATGGGATCCTTGGCGTGCGTGAGCTCTCCTGGACGAGGCAAATGGTAATCATACAATCGTGATATCCAGAAACGCAGGGCACCGGCACGCAGCATTACCGGCCAGGCTTGGTGCTCTAAAGGAGTAAGGGGTCGTATTTGATGATACGCTGTAATCAGAGAACGTGTACGTGCTTCGTCCAATAATTTATTCTGGGTAATACACCAGTCATTGCTGGTAATAGCGAGATCGTACAGTAAAATATCATTACAGGCGAAATAAAAATCAATGACACCCCCAATCGTGTTGCCTGTAAATAATACATTGTCACGAAAAAGATCTGCGTGAATGATGCCGCGCGATAACCCTTCAGATTGATAGGCAGACTGAAAAGATAACTCTTCTTTAAGTAATATTTGTTCTTCTTGAGAAAGAAACGGCGTCATTTCATGCGCTTTCGCTTTCCACCATTCTATTCCGCGTGGATTCTTCATTTTTCCGGAATAAGACTGACCAGATAAGTGCATATGTGCTAATAGTGTTCCAACTGCAGCACATTGATCCGTAGTTGGATATTCAAGTGATTTTCCCGGCAAACAAGTAACGATTGTAGCGGGTTTGCCGTTCAGTTCTCCCAATAGTTTGTTATCCAGTGTCGCTATGGGATCAGGGCAGGGTATATCATGATGCGATAAATGTGCCATGAGGCTGAGGTAAAAAGGCAATTCTGTGGCAGTGAGTTTTTCAAATAGGGTCAGAACATATTTACCCTGTGTGGTGGTCATGAAAAAATTGGTATTTTCGATACCAGAAGTAATACCCTGTAAGTCGACTAATGTGCCTAATGAATAGCGTTTTAGCCAGGCAGAAAGTTGGTTCTGAGTAACTGGAGTAAAGACGGACATGAGTGAAAAAGAGAAAAAGGCAGCGGAAAATTAAATGAAGAGTGATTTTATCAAAATCACACCCTTTGTTGCCTTTATAGTTAGAAATTAGAAGCTTTCCAGTAACCACATAGGCGCACGTACGCCACTTCCCGGGTCTCCCGGGTGATTAAAAATGCCATCGCCACGCCGGTTAACCAGATAGTAGGGTAAACCAACGCGGGGTGTAACTTTAATCATGTAAAGTTCACCATTAACACGGTATTCTTCAATCGTATCTTCCCCGCGTTTGATAATGGTAATCTGGGGTTCCAGTTCGAGGTCCTGTTCGATATCGGGTGGCAGTGGTGCTGATGAAACATCGTCTTGGATTGGTGGTACTGGTTCGAAGTCTTGTTCAATATAAGATGGCAATGGTGGTGGTTCTGTTATTTCGGGTAATGGTTGTAAATCCCGAGGTTGATCGGATTGTGCCAAGACAGGAAATATGAAACTTAAAAATAAGGTAATAGTTATTCGATGCATGTTCACTCCTGATAGGTTCTTGCACGTATTTTAATTAACGCAGCAGGAATCAATCACAGACTGAGCTGGGTTTCTCGTTCTGCTGCAGTGAGTTCGAAGCCACAAGTTTCATAATACTGGAATATGGCATTAACGACCTGACTGGGTTCATCAATGACTTGTACCAGATTCATGTCTTCAGGTGATATAAACCCTTCGACTATTAGAACTTGTTGAAACCAGTCAAGCAGACCACTCCAGAATTCAGAGCAAACCAGAATGATGGGCATCTTTCTGGTTTTCTCGGTTTGTATAAGGGTGAGTGCTTCCATTAGCTCATCTAATGTGCCAAATCCACCTGGCATAACAACATAAGCCGTAGCAAATTTAACAAACATGTACTTACGTGCAAAGAAATGACGGAAAGTCTGACTAATATCCTGATAAGCGTTACGATGCTGCTCATGTGGTAACTGGATATTTAAGCCAACACTGGGTGATTTTCCGAAATAAGCGCCCTTATTGGCCGCTTCCATAATACCTGGACCTCCTCCTGAAATAACCGAAAAACCGGCATCAGAGAGTTGTCTGGCAATGTTCTCAGTCAACTGATAGTAAGGATGATCCTGATTGGCGCGTGCGCTACCAAAGATACTAACGGCCGGCTGGATTGCATCAAGTCGTTCCGTTCCCTCGACAAATTCTGCCATAATCCCAAACAAGCGCCATGACTCTCTTGCTGACCAGGGTTTTTCCAGGGACATAACGGTGGCTGGCTTATCTTGTAGACTCATAGGAAAAAATTTTAAATGAAAACATTGTTGCTGGTTGATGGTTCGTCTTATCTGTATCGTGCTTTCCATGCCTTACCGGATTTGCGTAACCGCCAAAACGAACCAACGGGTGCAATTCATGGCGTGCTCAATATGTTACGCCGCTTGCATAAGGATTACCACGCTGATTATAGCGCGTGTGTGTTTGATGCAAAAGGTAAAACTTTTCGTGATGATTTATATCCGGAATATAAGGCACATCGTCCCCCTATGCCAAATGATCTAGTGGCACAGATTGAGCCATTATATGATTGTATTCGTGCGATGGGATGGCCGATGTTGATTATAAACGATGTGGAGGCAGATGATGTCATCGGTACGCTGGTGAAACAGGCGGTACATGAAAAAATGCGTTGTATCATTTCAACGGGAGATAAAGACATTACACAATTGGTGAATCCGCAGGTAATGCTGGTTAACACCATGAATAACGAAATACTCGATGAGGTAAATGTATTAACCAAGTTTGGCGTGGCACCCGAACGCATACTGGATTACCTCACACTGGTAGGTGACAGTGTCGACAATATTCCCGGCGTTGCAAAGGTTGGTCCCAAGACCGCGGTGAAGTGGCTTGCACACTATGGAACATTGGATAACATTATAGCTCATGCAGATGAGATTAAGGGGGTGGTCGGAAATAATTTACGTGAAGCGTTGGGCTGGCTGGATCTTTCTCGTAAATTACTCACTATAAAATGTGATGTAGCATTACCAGTAGGCGTACATGATCTTAAAATCAAACCACAGGATACCGAGAAACTGATAGCGTTATACGAACGCTTGGACATGAAGACTGCGTTACGGGAGTTAAAGCGACATATGGAATTAGTGCAGCCAATCGCGTCAGATATGGATCAAAATGGTAATAAGCGTAATATAGAAAATCCGGCAGCGAAAGAGAGTGATAATGTGCCGTTTGTCAGCGCTTCTCCGTCAATTTATCAAACGATATTGACCGAGTCGGAGTTGAATGACTGGTTAGTGCGCCTTAATTCCGCTACGCTGGTTTCACTCGATACCGAGACGACAAGTTTAAATCCAATGCAAGCACAGCTGGTTGGTTTATCATTTTGCATTGAGGCGTCTCATGCCGCTTATCTGCCGCTTATGCATAGTTATGCCGGTGCGCCGCAGCAACTGGCCATTGATCTTGTACTAAAAAAATTAAAACCCTGGCTGGAAGATGCAACTAAAGCTAAGTTAGGTCAGAATCTTAAATATGATCAACATATTTTTGCCAATCACGGTATTCACCTGAAGGGGATTGTGCATGACACGCTATTGCAGTCTTATATACTGGAATCGCATCATCCCCATAATATGGATAGCCTGGCGTTGCGTCATTTGAATATTCATACTGTCAGTTATGACGAGATCACTGGAAAGGGTGTCAATCGCATCGGATTTGATCAGGTAGCGATTGAACCCGCTACCCGGTATGCAGGGGAAGATGCTGACATTACGCTGCAGTTGCATCAGTATCTATATCCGAAAATTAAATGTGACGCAGGTCTTGATTTTGTTTATCGTCATATTGAAATGCCTGTACTGGGTATCCTCTTCGAAATAGAGCGTAATGGTGTATTGCTGGATTCGAATCTTCTGGAAATGCAAAGCCATGAATTGGGTGAAAAATTACTGATTCTGGAACAACAGGCATTTTTGCACGCGGGGCAACCATTTAATCTCAATTCACCTAAACAAATACAGGAAATTCTATTTAATCAACTCAAATTACCTGTTATCAAGAAAACGCCTAAAGGTGTGCCTTCCACTAATGAAGAAGTATTACAACAACTAGCATTAGATTATCCTTTGCCGAAAATCCTGCTCGATTATCGTGCACTTGCCAAGCTAAAATCAACCTATACCGATAAATTACCACTTATGGTTGATAAGACTACGGGTCGGGTGCACACTAATTATGCGCAGGCTGTCGCTGTAACAGGCCGCTTGGCCAGTAATGATCCGAATTTGCAGAATATTCCAGTACGGACTGCTGAAGGTCGGCGTATTCGTGAAGCTTTCATTGCTTCACCCGGAAACAAGATTATTTCTGCAGATTACTCGCAGATCGAATTGCGCATTATGGCGCATATTTCTCAAGATACAGGTTTGCTTAAAGCATTTGCTGCAGGTGAAGATATTCATAATGCGACTGCTGCTGAAATATTCGGCGTACCGCTGACAGCAGTGAATAAGGAGCAGCGTCGCTATGCCAAAATAATTAATTTTGGGTTGATCTATGGCATGTCTGAATTTGGCTTGGCAGCCCAGTTGGGTATTGAGCGCAGCGCTGCACGAACCTATATGGATCGTTACTTTGCGCGTTATCCCGGCGTAGCTGACTATATGGAGCATGCCAGAGAGCGTGCAAGACAATCAGGTTATGTTGAAACGGTACTGGGACGCAGATTATGGTTGCCTGATATTAATAGCGCTAATAGCCATCGCAGGCATAGTGCAGAACGAGCGGCTATCAATGCACCGATGCAGGGCACCGCAGCAGATATTATCAAGCTGGCCATGATTGCTGTACACAACTGGTTAGTGCGGGAGAACATGCGCAGCAAACTTATCATGCAGGTTCATGATGAATTGGTGCTGGAAGTACCCGATATCGAGATTGAGATTATAAAAAATGGATTACCAATCCATATGAGTAATGCCGCAAAACTGGATGTGCCATTACTGGTTGAGGTGGGTGTTGGAGAGAACTGGGAGCAGGCACATTAGTGTTATTTATCGCAGGCCATTCAGGAGTAAAACCGTATGATCTGAGTATGATTAGGTTATTCCGGATAGGATATAAAGCAGTAAGAAGCTGGCACCTGTACTCAGTACGTTTTGCTATTTACCAGGATAATTGTATGGTAATGTGGAACTACATGATTAACTCGTTTCTGAAGCCAGATCATTAATGCCGGGATTTCAAGAATTATGGCTACGTTGCTTGGAGGGGTTAATTTTAGATGAATTACCGGACTATTAAAAAATAGTTTTTAACAGCCCGACTTTATTTAAAGATTAGCTTTATGTTTGTCTGTGTATATAGCGTGACAGTATAAACCTAAGCGTTGTGAATGTTTATGGGAAAAGCATTGGGTCCTTTCTTTGGCATATCATTATTTATTTGTTTCTATTTGCATCAGGGTTTCGATTTCGGTTATCACTTTTTCAGTTTTTTTTCTTTGTTTCTTAGGTAATGCTAGTTCCTCTGTTGTGGCGGCAACTTCTTCTGCTGTGGTTTCGATCATGACGAGCCCATTTTTGATTAAGTCTAATGGCTCGATGGCAGATAATGGTTTGAAGGGTTCCAGAGCGTTCTGTTTTTGGGGGGCAGATTGATGATCAGTTTCGACGATCACTTTGTCTGGACCTGATATGGCTTCTATTGCTTCATGTGTTCCGATATCCGTATTATTCTCTACAGCGTCAACGGGTATTGTCGTTACAAAAGATTCGGCAGTCGTTGTTTCCTGTTGTGTTGTTGCTTGTTTAACAGGCGGATGACTTGTTTTCTCCTGTGTGTTCGATAATATATCATGCGATATACTCTCATCATGGAGTGCGGGTTGAGCTATCTGTTCGTATTCAGAAAGTGTGTTTTGTGTATTTGCTTCCACGGGTTTTCTTTCTCGTGATGAGCGATCACGCTGTCTGCCGCCGCGACGTCGTCGAGACCGTCCAGGTTCTTCAGTGCGCGGTGAATGACTGTCAGTTGTAAGTGCTGCTTCTGTTGACAGTCTGTTCTCCGCCGATGATTGCTTATCATCTAACAGCGATGAGTTTTTCAATACAGATAGCGCCTCATCAGTCCTCTGTTCATGATCGATTATGTGCTGAGTAGAAGGTTGCTCCTGCAGTAAGAGGGTGCTTTCGCTTATGCCTGGTTCGCCCTGATTATGATGCTTATATTGTTCAATACTTGTATTACGTTCATTACGATTACGATCACGCCGTCCACGATTGCGCCCACGTCCATGATGCAGCTTTTCTTTGTTTTTTTCCAGCTCCAGGTCTGTCTTTATTTCTACCGTATTGACTGGTTTAAACCAACTAAAAAATTTATCAAGAAACGTGGGCTCTCGAGATTTTTGTTCGTGGATTGGAGCCGGTTGGGTTGGTGTAATACCTTGTACAACAGCCTTCTGACGTATTGGTTTTGTTTTTTGTTCCGTTGATGGGAGTATTATTTCTTCAGTCGATTTTTCCACCATTTGATAGCTGGCGAGTGTTTCGCTGGGTCTTGCCTCATCATGACGTAAACGTGTAATACTGTAATGCGGTGTTTCTATGTGAATATTCGGGATGAGTATGATGTCCATTTTAAAGCGCGCTTCAATATCGTGAATTTCTGCTCGCTTCTCATTGAGTAGATATGTTGCAACATTCACGGGCAGCTGAACGTGGAGTGCACTCGTATTTTCTTTCATTGCCTCTTCTTGAATGATCCTGAGTACATGCAGCGCTGTTGAATCTGTTCCACGAATATGACCCGTACCATGGCAACGTATGCATGGAATATAATTGCTTTCACCGAGTGACGGACGAAGGCGCTGACGGGATAGTTCCAGTAAGCCAAAACGAGAGATCTTTCCAACCTGTATGCGTGCGCGATCATGTCGCAGTGCCTCGAGCAGCCGATTTTCTACTTCACGTTGGTTGCGTACCACTTCCATGTCAATAAAATCAATAACAATTAACCCCCCTAAGTCGCGCAAGCGGAGTTGTCGTGCTATTTCATCTGCGGCTTCCAGGTTAGTATTTAATGCAGTATGTTCGATATCAGTACCACGAATAGCGCGTGCTGAGTTTACATCGATTGATACCAGTGCTTCAGTATGATCGATAATGATCGAGCCGCCCGAAGGCAAGGTTACTTGTCGAGAATATGCCGTTTCAATCTGATGTTCAATTTGAAAACGAGAGAATAAAGGCACGTCATCATAATAGAGTTTAAGGCAATCCACATTGGCGGGCATGACATGTGTCATGAACTGGCATGCCTGCTCATAGATATCTTTGCTGTCAATCAGAATTTCACCAATTTCATGGTGAAAGTAATCACGAATGGCACGTATGACTAAGCTACTTTCCTGGTAAATTAGAAAAACCCCATTCTGATTGCTGGCCGCTTCTTCAATAGCTCGCCATAATTGTGTCAGATAGTTCAGATCCCATTGCAACTCTTCTTCACTTCGGCCTATTCCGGCAGTTCGCGCAATAATGCTCATGCCTGCAGGCACATCCAGCTTTAAAATAACTTCTCGCAGTTCAGCACGTTCTTCGCCGCTCATGCGACGAGACACACCGCCACTGCGCGGATTGTTAGGCATGAGAACCAGATATCGTCCTGCAAGTGAGATATAGGTGGTTAGTGCCGCACCTTTGCTTCCGCGTTCATCTTTATCAACCTGAACAATGAGCTCCTGACCTTCATGGAGTAAATCCTGAATACGACCGCGCGTAGAATCTGTTTTTCCACCCAGACAGGCAGCAGATATTTCTTTAAAAGGTAAAAAACCATGACGTTCTCTTCCATAGTCGACGAAAGCAGCCTCAAGACTAGGTTCTAAACGGGTAATAATGGCTTTGTATATATTACTTTTGCGTTGTTCCTTGTTGACAGATTCAATATCCAGATCAATTAGTTTCTGGCCATCAACAATCGCGACACGAAGCTCTTCCGGCTGTGTCGCGTTAAATAACATTCGTTTCATTTTATGCCCCCCGCGCCCTGTCCACGGGTAGACTATCTGCACATAGGCAGAATAGCTTTATTCGGTACGCGTATTCGTAAATATAATTTATTGACCGAGCTATTTTGTTATAGTGCTGACTTATCAATTAGTTAATTATTTATTCTTATTAATGAGTATTCTTTAGTTTGTCATTTTTGATGCCTGAGGTTTACTTTTAGTAAACAGAGTCAGGAATACCAAGTTTTATTTAGGTTAGGACTATAAACTTATTTTAAAGTAGGTGTCAGGAAACCATAAGCAAAAAATCTACAATCTACATGTACTTTGAGCGCGCAAATCAATTATTATCGCTACTTCTATTGGTGAGCGATATTAACCAGGTTCAGAGCTGATTCTTGTTTCCGGTCGAACAGGAATCTACCACCATTACGATATAGCACCGGATAAAGGATAGATTGGATCTCAGTGTGAGAAGTATAGGTAAAATTAATAATTTAGGCAAAAAAAATCTATCCGATAGTGTGACTCGGGAAGATATTGGAGAAGATGGACATGATCAACGTATTGATAATTTTTTATTCAAACGTTTCAAGGGCGTTCCCAAAAGCCATGTTTACCAGCTTTTGCGTAGTGGTCAAATACGTGTTAACAGTAAGCGTATTAGTGCCAGTTATCGATTGCAATTGAATGATAGTGTGCGCATTCCACCGATTAGGCAGGGACAGAAGAGTGTTCCCCAGCATAATACGGTAACGAAATTTGTTGCATTTGATATCTTATTTCAAGATGAGGTGCTGTTGATCATTAATAAACCTGCAGGTATGGCAGTGCATGGTGGTAGCGGGGTGAGTTTTGGTGTTATTGAGCAGTTACGGGCGCAATATTCCAGTTGGAAATTTCTGGAACTGGTGCATCGTCTCGATAGAGAAACTTCCGGTATCTTGCTGCTAGCAAAAAAGCGCAGCGCACTGACTGAACTGCATCGGCAAATTCGCGAAGGAAAAATCCAGAAGTTTTACCTGACCTTGGTTAGCGGTAAATGGGAGGACTCTCACCGTACTGTAAAATTACCACTCCATAAATATGTAAGCACAATGGGTGAGCGGCGTGTAGCCGTTGTTTCGGATAAGCATGGTCATACGAAAGCAATGCCGGCACATACGATATTCAGATTACAAAAATCCTGGGAGAATTTTAGTTTGCTGGAAGCAGAGTTGAAAACTGGACGTACCCATCAAATTCGCGTGCATCTGGCTCACCTGGGTTTTCCTATTATCGGAGATGATAAATATGGAGATTTTATTTTGAACAAACAGATTGCTCGAAAATCCCAGGGGGCATATCTGCAGCGTATGTTTTTACATGCTTATAAAATTGTTATTACACATCCTTTATCGGGAGAACGATTACAATTGGAGGCACCATTGGCGAAAGATCTAAAGGAATTCATAAACAGACTGGATGAGTCCTCATGTTTTAAGCCGCATTCTATGCCAAACAGTGCCGATCCGAAATAATAGAAATTATTTGATCATTAGATTTACTGCAACTTGGTTTGTTTGAAACATCGTATATAAAACTTCCCAGACATTATCCACAATTCTTTCTTGTGCGGTTATATTGGGGTGTATTCCATCAGATTGAAAAAATTCACGTTTATCTCCAAAGCCCGCTAGTAAAAAGGGTACTAGCTTAATTTGATATGTTTTTGCAAGCTGCGGAAAAATATCTCGGAACTTTTGTGTATAAGCTATGCCATAATTAGGTGGTAATTGCATGCCGACTAAGAGCACTAATGCGTTATTTTTCTGGCAGGCTTCGATGATCGCTTTCAGGTTGTCATAAATAGAATTAATCGATGAGCCACGTAATCCATCATTGGCTCCAAGCCCAAGAATAACAATATCGGGATGATGTGTTTCAAGTGCCTGTTCAATGCGATTGCGTCCGCCTAGCGTGGTTTCGCCACTAATACTAGCATTAACCACCTGATATACGGGTGACTGCGACTGTAACCGTTCTTTGAGCAGTGTAACCCAGCCGGCTTCCGTTGGCATACCATAATTGGCAGACAGGCTATCACCAAACACCATAACGGTATTGGTAGATGCAGCCATGGCGCCAGACATCATCGTAAAAAAGAAAAATAGAATAATCAGGAATTTTTTCATGGTAAATAATTTTGTTAAACAACCTATTCTTTGGGCAAATGCTTTAACTAAACAAGTCGACACTGGAGACCAAAAACTCACTATCTTGCAGAATATTAATCTGGAAGTAAATGCGGGTGAAGCTGTTGCCATTATAGGCGCCTCTGGCTCAGGAAAATCAACTCTTCTAGGACTACTTGCAGGATTGGATGTTCCGACTTCAGGTAAAGTTCATCTTGATGGCATTGATATTTTTACGCTGGATGAGGATAATCGGGCCGCTTTACGAGGTAGGATGCTGGGTTTTGTATTTCAATCATTTCAATTGCTCTCAGCATTGACTGCCCTCGAAAATGTAATGTTACCACTTGAGCTCTCTGGAATAAATGATGCGCAAATAACAGCACGAAAATTACTGGAGCGCACGGGATTAGCAATGCGCCTAAATCATTACCCCAAGCAATTGTCTGGTGGAGAGCAACAGCGTGTTGCGATTGCCCGAGCTTTTGCTACACAGCCGAAATTATTACTTGCTGATGAACCAACTGGGAATTTAGATTCCGCCACGGGCATCCAAATCATAGAGTTGATGTTTGAATTGAATCGTGAACATGGCACCACATTGGTGCTGGTTACGCATGACGAGGCATTGTCTAAGCGTTGCTCGCGCCAGATACGATTAGCGAACGGGAAGCTCATACGATAAATATATTCCCGTAAATCAGATGAGATTTACGTATCTCACTCATTGATTACGTAGCACACAATATATTTTGTAAGGAATAAATTTTGCTATGAATTTTTTTAAGCTTTCCTTGCTCATGCTGCATCGAGACTGGCGTGCCGGCGAACTGTATATTTTGATATTAGCATTAGTGATTGCAGTGGGTGGTATGACGACTGTGAGTTTCTTTTCTGACCGGGTAGCGCGTGCGCTTTCGCATGAAAGTAACCAATTATTGGGTGCCGATCTGCTGGTTATTTCTAATCATCCACTGCCAGTACATTATGCTGATGAAGCAGAACGATTAGGATTGGCTGTTTCTAATGTCACCAAATTTCCCAGCATGATTTCTAATGGTGAAAGTAATCAGTTAGCTAACATTAAAGCGGTTACCGAAGGTTATCCATTACGGGGCCGGTTACATCTTGCTGATGGGGCTGTATTCATAGGATCACAGCAAAGCGGTCGTGTAACGAATACCATTCCAACGCCCGGTACGATATGGATCGATGAAAAATTAATGATAAGTCTGGCACTCAAACGGGGAGATAAGGTTGATGTGGGTGCGTTGCAACTGACCGTAGCCGAGTTGATTTTACGTGAACCGGACCACTCTATTGGCTTTATTAATATGGGATCACGTGTACTGATTAATGCAGCTGATCTGCCGGCGACAGGTTTGATTCAGCCAGGTAGTCGTATTGCCTATCATTTATTGGTAGCAGGTGAGGCTAGTGCGGTAGAACAATATCGTGATTGGGCACAGCCATTGCTGACAGATTCGCAGCGCATAGAAGGTATCCGTGACGCACGCCCTGAAATTAAGGCCGCTTTAGAGCGCGCTGAAAAATTTCTAAGTCTATCGGCGCTGGCCAGTGTGATATTGGCAGCTACTGCCATTGCACTCGCAGTGCGTCGTTTTACATTGCGTCATCTGGATGGCTGCGCCGTTATGCGTAGCCTGGGTGCAAGCCAGACGGGTCTGCTTTATTTATATCTCTGCTATTTTCTGGTACTTGGAATTGTTGCGAGTGCATTGGGTTGTTTGCTCGGCTTTGTTTCACAGGAAATTTTAACCACTTGGTTGTCTGGTCTGGCAGAAACAGGATTACCCTGGCCTGGCTGGATGCCTGCCATACAGGGTCTATTGATTGGAGTAGTACTGTTGCTGGGCTTTGCCTTGCCGCCGATACTTAACCTGCGTAGCGTGCCGGCATTACGTGTATTACGCCGAGATATCGGCGTGCCTAATATGCAAAGCCTGACGGGTTATGTGTTGGGGATAATAATTCTCTCTTTATTACTAATATGGCAGGCTGGAGATCTGCGGCTGGGATTCTATATTATTGGCGGGTTTATCGTATCAATAGCTATTTTTGGTTTGCTTGGCTTTTTGCTGATAAAGACTTTATCCGGTTTGCGTCATCAATCGGGCAGCGCCTGGCGTTATGGTTTGGCAAGCATTAGACGGCGTGCCATTTCTAGTGTAGTGCAGGCTGTTGCGTTGGGGTTGGGATTAATGGCATTGCTGATACTGACCTTGATTCAAGATGACCTGGTGAAAGACTGGCATGCTAATTTACCACCGGATTCGCCCAACCGTTTTCTGGTCAATATCCAGACAGATCAATTACAACCATTAGAGGAGTTTTTCGGTCAGTATGATATTGATCAACCTATTGTGTTTCCTATGGTGCGTGGTCGCCTAATCGAAATTAACGGTAAAAAAATATCGCCGGCAGATTATGCGGATCCTCATGCGGCAAATCACATCAGGCGCGAGTTCAATTTATCATGGACGGATACCTTGCGAGATGATAACCAGATTGTTGCAGGTTCTTGGTGGAATAAGGAAAATGATGGTACGGAGGCCATTATTTCGATTGAAGAGGGGATTGCAAAAACGCTTGGCATCCGGCTGGATGACCAGTTAACCTATGATATTGCGGGTAGTCATTTTTCTGCCAGGGTCGTCAGTTTACGGAAAATAGAGTGGGATACGTTTCGCGTGAATTTTTTTATTGTGACACCACCTGGCCTATTGGAACAATATCCGGTAAGTTATATTACGAGTTTTTATTTGCCGCCATCTCAGGAAATAATGATGCATGAGCTGGTCAGAGCTTTTCCCAACTTGCTGGTAGTTGATGTAGCCGCTGTGGTTGGGCAAGTACAAAAGATGATTGCACAGGTATCTCAAGCAATCGGATTTGTTTTCCTGTTTACATTGTTGGCAGGGCTTATAGTATTGTATGCGGCGATTGCTTCCACTCAGGATGAACGTATTTATGAAGCGGCTATATTTCGCACACTGGGAGCCAGGCGTGATCAGTTAATACGGATCTGGGCTGCTGAGTTCGCGATACTGGGTGGATTATCCGGCTTGTTTGCTGCTGCCGGCGCCAGTGTACTCGGATATCTTATCGGTCATTATGTATTACATTTAACTTACACATTTAATCCGTGGATATGGTTGATCGGTTTTTTGACAGGCGTATTGGGTGTGGTGATGGCCGGTCTAATAGGAACGCGGGCTACGCTTTCAGAATCGCCATTGTTGACATTGCGAAAGATTGCTTGATTACAAAGTGTTTGTCGTGCTTCCGGGTCGTTATTGCTTCCGGGTCGTTATTTAATATGTGTACACTGGATGGTAGAGAATCGATTCCGGTTTGCCTATATGATTTGGCGATGATGCGTGTGTGACTGGAAATATATGAATAGACTCATGAAGAAACGTGAGCATGTGGTTTTTTCTAGTATTGTGTGTATGTTTGAGAATGTCGATATTGAGCGTTAATTTATCTAATTAATTTTACAAATATTTTTAATGATGCAAATAAAGTCTTTTCTATCGCGACGCCAACAAATGGCATCTAAAATGCAAAATGGCGTGGCTATTATTCCTACGGCTTCAGAACAGCTGCGAAATCAGGATGCACACTATCCTTATCGCTTTGATAGTTACTTTTATTATCTGACGGGGTTTCGTGAACCCGAATCGGTATTGGTTATTATTGCTGAAGCCGGTCAGTCCTGCTCAAAGCATATTTTATTTTGTCGCGATAAGGATGTTGAACGTGAAATCTGGAATGGCTTTCGCTATGGGCCGGAAGCTGCGAAAGAAATATTCGGTTTCGATGAGGCTTATTCCATCTCCAGAATGGATGAGTTATTGCCTCAATTGATAGCTAACCAGCCTGCAATTTATTGTGCTCTCGGGCGAAATGCTGCCTGGGATACGCGTGTTATCGGCTGGATTAATCGTGTTCGTGAGCAAGCACGTAGTGGTGTTACAGTACCGGCAGAAATTCGTGATAGTCATTTATTACTGGATGAAATGCGCTTATTCAAAAGTAAGGAAGAAATTCAGATTATGCGTGATGCCGCAGCCATTTCAACCGATGCTCATCGACGTGCTATGCAGATCACACGTCCTGAAATGAATGAATATGAAGTTGAGGCTGAATTGCTCTATACATTTCGTCGACGTGGCGCGCAAGCGCCGGCTTATACCTCGATTGTTGCCGGTGGCGCAAATGCTTGTGTACTTCACTATATGGAGAATAATGCAGTACTCAAGGGAGGCGATCTGTTATTGATTGATGCCGGTTGCGAACTGGATGGTTATGCATCAGACATTACGCGTACGTTTCCCATTAATGGTAAGTTTACGTCAGCACAGAAAGAGGTGTATCAATTAGTATTGTCTGCGCAGGCAGCCGCGATAGATGCGGTCAAACCGGGTAACTCATGGAATGATCCCCATATCAGTGCATTAAGAATACTCGTTCAGGGCTTTATCGATTTGGGACTGTGTCAGGGCAGTGTCGATACAGTTATAGAGACAGAGGATTATAAGCGTTTTTATATGCATCGTACTGGCCACTGGCTGGGGCTGGATGTGCACGATGTTGGTCAGTACAAGCAGGGCGGAGAATGGCGTTTGTTGGAGCCAGGGATGGCTTTAACTGTGGAACCGGGTTGTTATATCCGGCCGGCAGATAATATTCCAGAAGTATTCTGGAATATCGGTATTCGTATCGAAGATGATGTGGTGGTGACTCAGGTAGGCCACGAGCTTCTGACGATTGCTGCGCCTAAAGAAATAGCTGAAATAGAGGAGTTAATGCAATGAATGATGATCATAAGCGGATAATAATTAGCAGAATTTCCGAGTATAGGCAGACAGGATCAGCAGATAATGAAACAACGCCCGTTTCTCCAGGAAGTCGCTGGGCGGTGTATGCGATGCTGATTCCTGTTGTTATTATTATGGCAGTATTGGGCGCTTTCTTTTTTGCCGCTTTTTTTGCTTTGTTTGTGATTGCTGCGGCAGGCCTTGGTTTAAGACTTTGGTGGTTACGCCGGAAATTACATAAGTCCACGCGAGCGGAAGAAGGGCAATATGTTGATATTGAGGATGCCGAAATTGTTGAAGAAACTGAAACAAACAGAAAGAAAGGTAAATAAGGCGAGTGACCAGATTGGAACTGTCTATTCCCTGGCACCCATTTCCAGTGCTAACTTCCTGGATTGCTCTGTTTCTTCTTCTGATTGCTGCAATTCCAGCCATCCTTGCAAATGAGTATAAGTAATATCTGATAATGCTTGTATCCAGTCATCGCGTTCATTAAGACAAGGAATGTAATGAAATTCATGACCGCCGGCTTCTATGAAGGTTGCTTTGCCTTCTATCGCAATTTCTTCTAGTGTTTCGAGACAGTCGGAAACGAAACCTGGGCAAATGACATCTACGCGGCGAGTCTGTTCTTTGCCAAGTTGCTTGAGTATCACTGCTGTATAAGGTGTCAGCCATTTGGCCCTGCCAAAGCGTGATTGAAAGCAAACCTGATATTGATCTGCATCGAGTTCGAGTGCTTCGGCTAATAGCCGTCCCGTTTTCTGACAGCTACAATGATATGGATCTCCCTTATCAAGAGTCATGCGTGGGACGCCATGGAAACTCATGATCAATTTGTCTGGCTTGCCGTTTTCTTCCCAATAGTCTCGTACATTTTGTGCCAGTGCTGAAATATAACCTGGATGATCATGGTATTGCTTGACGGTACGTACTGCGGGAAGATTCCGCATTTTCTTTAATTCTGCAAAAACATTATCCATCGCTGAAGCGGTGCTGCTGGCAGCATATTGTGGAAAAAGGGGTAGAACCAGAATACGTTCACAGCCCCGTTCTTTCATACGGCCTAGCACCTCAGCAATGGATGGGCTCCCGATATTCATAGCATATTCAACAATTGGTGCAGGCTTAGTACGTGCCTCTAGCGAGTCGAAGAGTAATTTCGTTTGGCGTTCAGTATGTACTCTAAGTGGAGAGCCCTCCGGCATCCAGACTTGTGCATATTTTTCTGCCGATTTCTTGGGCCGGGTGTTGAGTATGAATCCATGCAAAATTAACCACCATATCCATTTTGGGATTTCTATCACGCGTGGATCACTTAGGAATTGCTTTAGATAAGGCCGCAGTGCCTTTGCAGTAGGCGCATTGGGTGTACCGAGGTTGATCAATAAAACACCGGTTTTACTGGGCGTACCATGTTGATAAATGGGTTCGGGAGACATTAATTTAGATACCATAAAATAAACAGAACGGACAAATTGTTCTTTATTATATTGTTTTATAAACAGAGTGCCGGATATAAATCAGCGATTATGTTCTAATGTTGGGATAATCCGTGAGAGAGCAGTCTTGCTGTAACATCAACAATCGGAATGATGCGTTTATACGCCATGCGTCTTGGACCAATAACTCCCACAGTGCCGACAATCTCTCCTTTCATTTCATAGGGTGCTGTAACCAGGCTGAACTCTTCCAACGATGCAACGTCTGATTCGCCACCTATAAAAATCTTGACACCTTGTGCATGGTGACTCAATTCCAGCAATTGTAACAGCTTCGTTTTACGTTCAAATAAATCAAATAATTTTTTCAGGCTGGTCAAATTGCCGGATAGATCGTGTATATCCAGAAGCCTGCGCTCACCTACCAATATAACGGCTTCGCTGCTTTCATTGATGGCATCACCGCCTGCTTCAATTGCCGCATTCATAAGACTCGTCATATCATAACGCAGCTGCTTTAATTCCTTATGAAGGCGGCTGCGGATGACATCGAGTGTGCATCCAGCATAATTTTGATTAATAAAATTCCCGGCTTCTATTAAATCGGTCTGACTATAAGTTGCATCGGTATGGATGATACGATTCTGCACATCGCCTTCGGGCGTCACAATAATCAGCAAGATACGTTTTTCTGATAATGCCATAAATTCAATGTAACGAAATACAGCACCCGTGCGTTTGGGAGTTACCACTACACCGGCAAAACGGGTCAATTCTGACAAAAGCTGAGATGCGGCGTTGATTAATCGGGTTGGATTATCCGGGTGTAACTGGCTTTCCAGATGGCTGAGTTCTGCGCTATCGAGCGGTTCCACAACAAGCAGGGTATCCACAAAAAGACGATAGCCTTGTGGTGTTGGTATGCGACCTGCAGAAGTATAGGGGCTGGTGACTAAACCCATTTCTTCAAGATCGGCCATGACATTACGGATAGTTGCAGGACTTAAATCAAGCCCAGAGAACTTTGAAAGAGAACGGGAGCCCACAGGCTGCCCTTCGTGTATATAACGTTCAATCAGTGTTCTTAGTAAGATTTGTGCGCGTTCATTAAGCATAGGCTAATTCTACACCAATCAGGAGGATTCGATGCTTATTGCAACGAGTGATTTTATTTTAATATGCTACACTTTCCGTGTATTCTGCATGCCTTGGTTGAGGTATCGCTTTCATTATACGTCTTAATGTTTAATTAACAGGTCATCTTAATTATCGCGTACAGGCTAAGTTAATATTCTACATTTATATGCTCTTTAGTAATCTGTATGCTTGTCGATAATTCAGGTTACTATTTGACCCTCTAATAACTATAGTTATTTTTTGTTTTATCAAGTAATGAATTCTTCATTTCAAACGATTGCGCTGATTGGTAAGCATAAGAATCCAGAAATTGTGGCACCCTTATTAAGTCTGGCTCAATATCTGACTGATCGTAATTTTGTGGTGTTATTTGATCATCTGACTGCTTCTTATGCTCCCATCAAAGAATATCCTGCGTTGACGCTCGAAGAAATTGGCCTGCAGGCTGATCTGGCAGTCGTGATGGGCGGTGACGGAACGATGCTGAATATCGCGCGCATGCTGGCATCTTATGATGTGCCTTTGATCGGTATCAATCAGGGGCGACTTGGATTTCTCACCGATTTATCTACGGATACTATGTTGGAAACACTCAGTGCTATGCTTGGTGGTCAATATGTGACTGAGCGCCGCATGTTGTTATATGCTGAGGTCAATCGTTATAAAACCAATATGTTCAGTTCATTGGCGTTTAACGACGTAGTGCTGTATCGGGGTATCAGCAGTGGTATGATTGAATTCGAGGTACGAATAAATAATGAGTATGTTTATACGCTGCGCTCGGATGGACTGATTGTGGCAACCCCGACGGGTTCTACTGCCTATGCTTTATCATCAGGGGGGCCTATTCTGCACCCCAGTCTTGATTTAATCGCGCTAGTACCAGTATGCCCGCATACACTCAGTAATCGCCCGATTGTAGTTGGGCCGGATGCCAGTGTAGAAATCATCATGCAGTGTTCAACAGATGTGCGTATTCAGTGTGACAGCCATTCCAGTTTTGATCTGGAACAAACTGATAAAATCATTGTGCGCCGTTTTCCCAAAACAGTCCGGTTTTTGCATTCAATTAATCATAGTTATTATCGTATGTTGAGAGAAAAACTGGGATGGAGCGAGTTCCCTTAATCGATAAGCAAAATAGTTAAGCAAATACTGCGGATTGGCTCGTTCATTCAATCCTAACGTATTAGGTGCCTGGTGCCCATTAAATCGGCAAGTATACGCCGATAATGCTCTGATTTACGTGCCTGTAGCGATTCGAGCGGATTGAAGTTATCCGTTAGAATGACGCCTGTATTTTGATCAAGCTGAACAAGCCTTTGTTTTAACCACGTACTCTGTTCAGATCTCAGTGTATCTTTTTCAAGATCGATGCGATGATTGGATGCAAGAAAGATAAAGTCATTAAATTCTCTACCAGGATCAGAAATAAGGGAAACCTGATGTGGGAATACTTGTGCCAAAGTTTTAGCGACTGAAGTCAGTGCCATATTTTTGCCGTCTTCCAGAAAAGCGACAAAATTAAGTGCAATCAAGCCGTGTTCGGAGAGCAATGCCTGTAGCTGGGTGAGTGCTTCGACAGTCAACAAATGAACGGGCTCTGACCCACCCGTAAAAACATCAAGAATAATTAGGTCATAGCGATCTGTGAGTTGGCGGATTTCATAGCGGGCATCGCCAATGAGAGTTTGGCCTGTTGGTATGAAATTAAAATAATCGCGTGCTGCATCAGCAATCGTCGGATCGATTTCCAGGGTATCTGTGATGATACCGTGATCCTTGAGTGTCATAACCATATGCCCGGCACCTTGGCCAATCAATAAAGCATGTCTGGCATTAGAGATCAAAGCGGGAAGTAACGTTACAATTTGTTGATAAGTCAAGGCATTTTCTCCGTGACTAATGCTGGCTGCACCAATAGTGGAAGCATCGGCCGTCAATAAACGTAGATTCTGATCCGGTTGATCAATGACGCGTACCCAGCCATACATACTTTCACGTTCGAATTGTATCTGAAAGCTTTCATCCTCAGAATAAGCCTGCTCTGAATTGGCTATTTGTGGTAATAAACCCATGCCCATACTTGCTAACAGGATAATGGGTGGTAAGACGGTTATAAGCTTACGGCGTTTCTGCTCGAAATAGGCTACACTAAACGCCAGTAGAAACAGGGTAATACCCAGGCTTATCAAGATCTGGCGTGAGCCGACTTGAGGAAATAAATAGAACCCCAGAAATAAAGTACCGATTACGCTTCCGACTGTGCTGACTGCATAGATAGAACCCGTACTGGTACCCACGCCTGCTAAACTGGTGGTGGCTAATTTGGTTGCAAAAGGCGTAACCATGCCTAGCATAATTAGACTGGGCGAGAATAATACGAGCGTACTCATAAAAGCACCCATACGTAAACCCAGCGGATCAGTAGCCAGTAGCACAGGCCCGCTTAGCCAGGGGATCAGGAGCGTTAGAAAGCCGGATAGCGCGATAATGAATGACAATCCGATGCGTTGCGTTCGATCTGCCCAGCGACCGCCAATAAAATAGCCTAACGCCAGTGCAATCAATGTCACGGAAATCATGGATGTCCAAACATAGAGGCTGGTGCCATAAAAAGGCGCAATTAAACGTGTTCCCAAGAGCTCTATGATCATGACTGCGGCACCGGTCAAAAAAACAGTGAGATATAACCAGACTTGGCTTAAGTTATTTAATAAGGATAAATTCATGTCTCGCATTGAGTAATTTTTATGATATTTCTTGAATATTGATGGCCTGGCATTTATCCGAGGCGATCTTGTAGAAACCTTCGAATAAAAATTTTAAAATGAGTTGCTGTATGTGATGCCAGTGTCCTGCAAGCGTGCTTTGTGACAAAGCTGATGATTCGATGGTCACTGTCTTCAATTGGCCACAGGGTCAGTTATGCAATAGTTGCCCTCTGGCCTGTTAAAACAGCATTAGCCCGGCTTTCTTGCCTGTATGCACTGTATTTTTCTTAAAAAATATATTTTAGCGCGACATGACATGATAAAGATTGTTTGTCGGTATCAGGGACCAATCCAGATAGCGCATCTGGATTCAGATTTATATATCTCCAATTGTGAATTATAAAGCCGAATAATGATGATGGGAATGCGACAAATTGTCGCATTGATTCTCCACGCATGATCGAATTTCACATTTATGAAACGATCAATAATGGGTGTGCTTTTCTTATATCGCCAGAATTGCAGAATTGACTCAATAATTAATGACTTGGAAGCTGTTTAGTTGATAGGTGCGACATTATGTCGCATTGTATTTTCTGGAACAAAGCAAGATACTGTATGTCCATATTTATAAGACTAGAATAAGGAAGGAGCTGTCCCGATATGATAAAATCTCATAATTTTCGATTATATATTAATGCATTAGCAGCTGTTTTATGGATGAGTGCAGGGCAGGCCGCATTTGCGCATACGCGATTACAAGTACCACAGATAAATGAAGGCGAAAGGGTTTTCAATAACGTGGTGATTGGACATGGCTGTGGTGATAAGACCGTTATTGGCTCTTCTGTTGTTTTTCCAGATGGCGTGGATTCGACAATACTGGTTAATGATGTCGCGCATGAAGGCCCGTTGACCGACTTTGTTGAAAACTGGGGTAATCTCAATCAAATGGCCATAACACGCGCTGTATTTACAAATGCAGATGAAAAGGTGGATGCGAGTGGCAATGTTGTTGGATTCTGGTTTGGTGGAGGTGAGGGTATGAATGCGCATCATATGGCGCTGCTGCCATTCAGAACGAGCGCTGCGCTTATTAATCCGGAGTCTTGTGCCAGGAGTGTAACATTCAGTATATCAATCGTTGATGTCTGTGAGATATCAGGTACTGATGGTTTGGTGCATGGAGAAACCGCTAATCTGTGGACCCCAAAAATAGGTACAGCTTTTGATTATACCGGAGAAACGGATACAGGCCCGGCATCACTGAAAATCCAGCGCGTTTCCGCATTGCCGGCATCTTGCGGGGAAGGCGTGGATGTGGTCGTGAAGCCTTCAGCCAATCAAATTAATCGTGATATGCCAATAAAAATTAATGGTCAGCAAGTCTGGCCACAGCCTTAATATTGAGGTAAGTACGGATGGTAATGACTCTCCGGTTCCATCCGTATTCATAAAATAAGTGGGTCAATCCGGGTTTTGATATGACAGGACCGGTCATTAAGAAGATTTGACTAGATGATGGGTATTATTTTTTTAATTGGTCGATACTGAGTGATTCATGGGTTATGGTGGTATATTAATCATGCAATCGGTTTTTATGGCCGGTTATCATGATCAGTATTTTACTCAGCAGGTTAAGTAACGCATATAGAGAGAGGAGGACTTGATAATGCTATCCCTATTCTTAAGAAAGGCGGCATGTTGCGCTCTTATTATTTTATCTATAGTTCTTTATAGCGGCGTGAGCCATGCACATACGGGAGGTGGTACGCTTGATTCCGAAAATATGTTCAGAAGTTTTACGGGCCAGGCACAAATTACCTGCTTTGATGATGGTAACGGGCCTGCAGATCACGTGATTGTCCGAATCAGGGATAACTCGCCTCCAGTACCGAATTTGTTGGTGAATCTTCAGGTCTATAAAGGCAATAAGGCAAATAGCATTAGTGATACGACTTCAGGCGATGCGGATTTTAGTCCGTTTATTACCTTACAAGCCGGCCCGGGTGTTTATTGGATACTGGTGAATAAAACCGATGTGGGGACTCGATTTTTTGAAATTGAATGGCACTGTAATACGATCGATAGTGTGCATACGGGAACAGATATTGGTGTAACTCAATTTGGAATCCCGGAATTTAAACCGAGGTGAACGCAATATTTGTTATCGCATTCTATCAATACTGGAGAAGAATCGTTTGTGCGCCCGATAAAAATACAGAGATATACACAGACCAAAGGGTAATTTTAGTCGTTGTGCTGTGAAGCGCTGTTTCTGTTATTCAAGGTAATGATATAGCGTGGTTCTATGCTAGGTTTTTTCAGCTAGCTGCGTCGGGTTTACGGCACAATGACAGATACCGTATCTCGCGGAATATGCGGATAAAGCCGCGGAGATATGGTTTAAAGTCGCCTGTTGAAGGAAGTATCTGTCTAGACGGCTCGGAGTTACGATTGAGTGCGATGGGGATCTCCTGACTTCAGACAGGGAAATGTCAACTAAGTAAGCAATAAAGGTAAGGTGATTAGCTTACACTAGACGGTAATTTGTGATGATAAGACAGATTTGGTTATTATTCCTGACAGGGTTCGTACTGACTCTAGCTACGACAATGTCTGTATCGGCTCACTCTGTTGGAGAAGTGCGGCCTTCTTGCATGCTCACTTCACTGGAAGGTGAACACGTCTATAATTTGCAAGAGCTAAAAGGGAAAGTAATTTACGTTGATTTCTGGGCTTCCTGGTGTCCGCCTTGTGTCAGGTCTTTTCCATTTCTAAATCAGCTAGAACACGATTTGAAAGATCAGGGTTTGCAAGTAATTGGTATTAATCTGGATGAAAAGCTTATGGATGCAAAAAAATTCCTGGACAAATATCCGGCTGGTTTTACCATTGCACTTGATCCCGATAAGCAATGCGCCCGAGATTTCGGTGTGATTGCCATGCCCACTTCTTACATAATTGATCAGGAAGGTATTATCCGGCACGTTCATCAGGGATTTCGATCCGGAGATAAACAGGAATTGCGCGGTGTACTTGAACATTTATTGACAGAATCACTATGAGCTTCTTTGCTTGTCATTCAGACTAGATCTGCCATACGTTTAAAACACCTCGATAATTTTCTGTTATTGAAAATGATGAAGAATACGCGAATTACGGTAGCCCTATTTGTCTTAACTGGCGTCATCTTATCAGGTTGTGCCAATGTGGCACCCTGGGAGCGTGGCATTCTTGCTAAACCACAGATGGCTCTGGATCCGCACCCCTTGCAAAGTACCATCCGCGCACATAATTATGGCAGCCGTGAGGCAGCGGCAAGTCCCCATTCTGCCGGTGGTGGGGGTGGTTGTGGTTGTTTCTGAAGCTTGAGGCGAGGAAACACGTTTCATGGAATCAGATAGCTTAAAATCTGGTGGCAGAGACCGGTGTCTCATTGGTAGTCAGCAGTCATGCGAGCCAGCATCTCATATCACCTCATCGAAAAATACTACCTTACAGGCACTGACTTCTGCAGCGCTGGTTTTGCCAGGTCTGTTGTTGCCGCCGGCTCAGGCTGCGAATGTGGGGGCTGACAGCTTCAGTTTTCAATATAGCCGGTTTCAGGAAGGGAAAAGAAAACTTTTTACCGTACCCAATAGCGCTAAACCGATCGAAGCGGAGGTGATTCATGCGAGCGGGAATCTTTCTTTAACGGACCGCATTAAATTTTCTTTTAATTATACGCGCGATACCTGGTCCGGTGCGACACCGGTTACTACGGCTCCTTTGGCGACCAATGGCAATCGACCTATTCTGAGAAATTTACCTTCCGGAGTTGTTGTAACTGGCGCCTCTCCTTTTGTGAATACACGGATTCTACTGGATCGACAACTCAATCCGATTAGACAAGACGCTTTGACTGGGCAAATAATTGGTAAGGATACCCGGGCGGTGGAGATTTTATCTTCTGCATCGCCGGAAACACGTAATGCGGCTGATTTTAAATTGGGTTATGAGTGGAATGAAGCGGCTTTAGATATTGGGGGGGGGCTTTCGCTGGAGAATGATTTCGAATCCCGCTACGGTAACATGAGTGGACGACTCGATTTTAATCAGAAGCTAACCAGCCTGAAACTGGGGCTGGGTTATACCAGCAGCGATATTTCCGCTATTCTTGACAATGATATTGTGCCTTATCTGACTCGAACGGCTTTTGCAAGTCAGATAAAAAGCCGTGGGGGATCGGAGATATTGCATGGCAGTCGTCAAGACTGGACCAGCCATTTTGGTCTGACTCAGATTCTGAGTAAGCATGCGCTGATCGATGCCAATATTGACTATACCCATAGTACGGGATTCATGGAGAATCCCTACAAGGCTATGACCGTTATCTTTGTTGATCCGGCATCTCTTAATGATAATCAGAATACGCCGATTGTAGGCGATGTGCGTGCCTTGATTGAGCAACGGCCCAATATTCGTAACCAGTTAGCCATCAGTACGAAATATATTCAATATATCAGTAAATTTGATGCGGCCTTACATTTGAACTATAAGTTCACCTATGACGACTGGGGCATTAATACTAATACACTTTCGGCCGACTGGATTCAACCGCTTGGTGGTGGCTGGACGCTAACGCCCAGAGTTCGTTATTACTCGCAGGATGCCGCCAGTTTCTATCAACCGTATCTCTTTTCCCAGCAGTCGTTTAGTAGTCAGGCGGTAGATCAACTGGGGCGGCAGATATGGGTTGATGTGAATAATCCGGATATGCAGTTTGTGCGTGACGAAAATTTTAATCTGCTCGATAGCAATGGGAATCTGGTTGACGAATCCTTGTTGAATGTACAACCGAAGACCGATACTTTTGATGCGAATAAATTACCGGATAATTTTTCCAGTGATCATCGCTTGTCTGGTTTTGGTTCGTTGAGTGGGGGTTTTGCATTGAATAAAACCTTTGTCAAAGGAATCGAACTGGAAGCCGGCTTCGAATATTATACGCGTGCAAGTTCATTAAAATTAGGTGGAAGCGGTGGAACAGGTTTTGCTGATTTTGATTATTATGTTGCGAATGCTGTCATAAAGATTAATGTGGAGCAGTTGAATTTCTCCACCGATGACAATCATCATCGTTCGCATTCAGACCATAATAGTGTGTCAGCGCATCATCATGGCGAACATGGGCCGGCGGGCTTGATGTATAGCCATATGCTGGATAAGGCAGGTGATTTTATGTTCGGCTATCATTTCATGTACAGCCGCCAGGCGGGTGACATGCTGCGCGGTTCCCATCCGGCCAGTGATCAGATGATTGTAGATCTGGGCTGCAGCGATAGTACGCAATGCAGATTTACGCCGACTTATATGAACATGAATATGCATATGCTCAATATCATGTATGCTCCAACTGATTGGCTGAATGTGATGCTGATGCCTAATTTCATTGATATGGATATGAATCTTCGTGCGTTATCCGGACGTCCTGCTGCTATACCTGGCATCCATGAGCATACCGGTATCGCCGGACATGCTACAGGTGGTGTGGGTGATACCGTCATGTCTTCTCTGGTTAAATTGTATGCAACATCCGGGCATCAGCTTCACATGGGTTTGGGACTCAGCGCACCTACCGGGAATGTAGATTTGGAGTTAAGACGTATTTTCCAGATCGATGGTGGACTGATTCATTTTGGCATGCAGTTGGGAAGTGGCACATGGGATTTTTTACCCAGTCTTACCTACACAGGACACAGTAGTCGCTGGTCCTGGGGAGCACAGTTAAATGGTGTTAAACGCATGGAAGAGCAGAATAAATCCGGTTATCGTTTGGGTGATATGTTTCAAGCCACAACGTGGGGTGGCTACCGTTTGAACCGATGGCTGTCTGCCTCAATACGCGGTATTTATACCTTACAAGGTGCGATTAAGGGCGATTTTAATGTGTTTAATGCTCGTATCGGACCAATGGATTTTCCCACCAATCAGGGCGGGCAATATTGGGATATCGGGTTCGGTTTAAATGTTTCTGTTCCCAGTGGTAAATTTGTCGGTAACAGTCTGGGTGTTGAATGGCTGCAACCCCTGCGCGATGATGTCAATGGTTTTCAATTAGAACGCAAGGGTGCGCTTGCCGCGACCTGGGGCTATAGTTTTTAATTCGGGGAATATTGACAAGCTTAGAATTTTATCAATGTGACTTTACGGCGATGGGCACTCCCTGCGCTATCCAGCTGTATGCGAAGACACACAGTAAAGCCAAGCGTGTGGCTGATAAAGCGATTGCGGATGTTCAGCGACTGGAAGCGGTTTATTCACGTTATCGTGAAGATAGCTTTTTATCCGAGATTAATCGTACCGCGGCACTGGGCGGTCGTATATCAGTAGATGCTGAAACCGCTGGATTGCTGGATTATGCAGCAATCTGTTATCGAGAGAGTGGTGGGTTATTTGATATTACCTCCGGTATCTTGCGTCGGGCCTGGAATTTTAAATCAACTCATTTGCCTTCCGATGAGGTCATTCAAAGTCTGCGAGAAAGAGTGGGTTGGGATAAGCTAAGCTGGACGTCACCCATGCTGGAATTTCCGATGGCAGGCATGGAGATTGATTTTGGTGGAATAGTAAAGGAATATGCGGTTGATCGTGCTGCTGCATTGTGTTGGGAAGGGGGTATCCAGCATGGCATGGTCAATTTGGGTGGGGACATTAAAATTATCGGACCTCACGCTGATGGAAATCCCTGGCGTATCGGAATACGCCATCCACGTCAGACCAATGCGGTGTTGCTGACACTACAGCTGTATACAGGCGCTTTGGCCAGCAGCGGCGATTATGAGCGTTGCATTATTCTCAATGGCATGCGCTATGGACACGTGCTCAATCCTAAAACAGGTTGGCCAGTACGGCAAATGGCATCGGTCAGTGTTGTGGGTGATTTCTGTGTTGTTGCGGGCAGTGCTTCGACTATTGGTATGCTTAAGGAAGAGAAAGGACAAAGCTGGCTTGATGATTTGAATTTGCCACATTTGTGGGTAGATATCAATGGGCAAACCGGTGGTTCGCTGATCAGTACGGCGAGCGACAATGTATATAAGGTTTAATCGAATCGGTGATAATTTTCTTACAGAAAATCGGACTAGAATTTGTAGCCTCGGTGAAGTGCAACGATACCCATTGCCAGATTAAAGTATTCTACACGTTCAAAGCCAACCTGCTCCATGAGCTCCTTTAATGTTTCTTGGGATGGATGTACGCGGATAGATTCAGCCAGGTAGCGGTAGCTTTCTGCGTCGTTTGCGATGATTTTACCCATTGTAGGTAATATCTTGAATGAGTAAGTGTCGTACAAAGGGCGCAGGGGCTTCCATATTTTAGAGAATTCTAAAACGATAACAGATCCACCAGGGCGCAATGTACGCAACATCTCTTTTAGTGCAATATCCTTATGTGTCATATTCCTGAGACCAAAAGCAACGCTGACACAGTCAAAATAATTATCGGGAAAGGGGAGCTTCTCTGCGTCGCACTGTGTGACGGGCGTCGCTATTCCCGCATTTAGTAATCGATCACGGCCAATAGTCAGCATGGAATTGTTGATATCGGTTAACCAAACCTCACCTTGTTTGCCAACTTGTTGCAAGAACAATGTAGTCAGATCTGCTGTGCCACCGGCAATATCCAGTACTCGATCGCCCTTTTTAACACCGCTGGCTTCCACAGCAAAACGTTTCCATAAACGGTGTAAGCCCACTGACATGACATCATTCATTAAATTATAACGTTCGGCTACCGAGTCAAATACGTTCGCGACTTTACGTGCTTTTTCTGTTTCAGAAATGGTATTGAAGCCAAAATGTGTGGTTTTTGTCATGATAGTTTATACAATACGTAATTGTGATATTGTTTTTTTAATAAGCGACTGATCAGCTCAGTATTCGTTGAATATGAAGTTATACCGTGTTTCAAATAAACAAAGTAGTTTATACTATTTTTCTGATTTTCTTATTACATTAAGTCACGAGGTATTCTGAAATTTTGGGGATAGCTATTTTTACCTCGATGCCTTTTGCATGGTGGATGACCACACATAGCGTGCTTTTTCAAATTACGACTGATTATTGCATTTACCCACGGTTGGTTCTCGACTGGCACCTGCTTGTTCCATCCGCTGCAGATAATGTTGCCACATCTCATCTTGATGAAGGCCGTAGCGATATAATAAATCCCATGAATAAAGCCCGGTATTATGACCATCCGTAAAATTTAACTGGATTGCATAATTTCCAACTGGCTCGATTTGTTTTATATTTACGTTCTTTTTGCCAGTTTGTAATATTTCTTGTCCAGGATTATGACCGCGTACCTCAGCCGAAGGGGAGTGGACGCGCAAAAATTCACAAGAAAATTGAAAAGTCTTGCCGTCAGAAAAAGAAATATCAAGCAATCTAGACTGTTGATGCAATTTGATTTCTGTGGGAGTGGGTGTTCCCTTGTTTAGGCCTGCCATGATGCTACACCTCGAACGTACAATGATGCGTGATAATAACCAGCTGAGATTAATCGAGCATCAATATTGTACAGAAATTATTCGTATGTATTTAAAAGATACATACAAAGACTCTTTATTGCTAATACACCTATTGATAAACTGGAGACGCTTTATGCTTTCAATCTGGTTTTTTTATCATAGAACCATGAGCATGTGTAAACTACCATAGTTTCTCTTGAAGAAAAAGCTTAATTTATCAAAGTCTCCGGAAAATATCGGAGTTCAGGCCGGAGAGGTAAGGAAATGATTTTGATTTATCGTCCAGGGCGGTTTTTAAGTAACTGTTATTGAGGCGCGAGTAGTCAGCAGCATGCAGCAGAACCCTTGTTTATCGAAGTCGATCAGTGATGTCGATTGGTTCGAATTCGCTTGGCAGGTTAAATACCCGTTGTTATGGTATGGATAAATAATATTCATATGAAGACGTTATGAGTCGACGATTACTGGAGCTGGCTATATAATTGAATGCGATGCATCCGACCTTAGCCCAGCGATTCATCACACTGCTGTTCGTGACAATCCAGTAATGTTGAGTCCAACTGAGTCTCGCTTATTATATTTTGTGATGACACATGCCGAGTAGATATATGCACGTAGGCAATTATTTGATCGCGGAGGATAAGCATATCTTTGTGGAAGATCGTGTAGCCAATGTACATATTTGTAGATTACATAAGATTAGGATATCACAACGAAAATGGGTGAAAATAGATGAGCACAAGCTATAACAGGATCTGTTATTGTTTTTCTGTTAGTTCCGAGGGTAATTCAAACTCAAACGAAACCTGAATTATGATAGAGAGTGTATGAGGCCTGATCTGTATTTTTACATTCCATAATTTTCCAGGATAATATGCAGATTGGCGTCTGTATACGCCTTACAGGCAATGTATATGTTGATAGATCCAATTTTCTTGGCAACTCTTAAATTCTTAATAGAATTTGGCTTAACTCCCATCTTTTGAGACTACTCAAGTGTTTGACTTCTGGCAACGTTTCAGCGGCATTATTTTTGTTACTCTTATAACGGCTTTGTTATGGGCAGCACTGGGTGCCGCCAAGGCGCTCATGTTCTATAGTGTTATTCTGTTGTGGCTAGTCATTTATCATCTGCGTAACTTGGCAGCACTGGATCGCTGGTTGCAGGCTCCTGTACTCACTTCATCTGCGATACCTGATAGTTCCGGATTCTGGGGTGATGTATTGGCACGACTGGCCCGCTATGTGCGCCGTCATAGTCAAAGTCAGCAGCAACTCAGTATGGCATTAGAACGCATACAGCGTGCTACTTCAGCGATGCCGAATGGTATTGTGATTCTGAATGAAAGAGACCGTATTGAATGGTGTAATCCAATGGCTGAACAGCATTTAGGCGTGAATCTTAAACTGGATACCGGCCAGCAGATCACTTATCTGGTGCGCCAGCTACAGTTCGTGGAATATCTAGCCACGCGTGATTATAGCAATCCATTAGTATTAAGACAGATGCACTATCATCAACTGACTCTCTCATTACAGCTGGTTCCTTATGGAGATAAGCAGAAATTACTAATCAGTCAGGATATTACGCATCTCGAAAGGATTGAAACGATGCGCAGGGATTTCATTGCCAATGTTTCCCATGAGTTACGAACACCCTTAACTGTAATTGGTGGTTTTCTCGAAACGCTTTCGGAAGAAAACAATACGGATTCTGACGTGCGTCAGCGCGCATTGGCACTCATGTCCGAGCATACTACACGTATGCAACGTCTGGTCGAAGACTTATTAATGTTATCTCGTTTGGAGAATGCGCAGAATATAGTCTCGGAGAGAAATATAAATGTCGTGGAAATGTTGCATGATTTATCTCAAGAAGCAGAGTCACTAAGTGTAGGGCGTCACCAGATCAGCCTGAATCTCGCTACAGATGCACAGCTGCTAGGCAGTGAGGATGAACTACGAAGTGCTTTTGCTAATCTGGTGAGTAATGCTGTCCGCTATACCCCTGAAGGTGGGGAAATCATGCTACATTGGATGATACATGAGGGCCAAGGACTGTTTTCTGTTCAAGATAGCGGCATAGGTATTGGATCCGAGCATATTCCGCGATTGACTGAGCGTTTTTATCGAGTGGATAATAGTCGTTCGCGTGAAACAGGCGGTACCGGTCTAGGGCTTGCTATCGTTAAACATATAGCGAGTCGCCACCAGGCGCGGCTAGAAATTGTGAGTAAAGTGGGGAAGGGAAGTCGTTTTAATATTTGGTTTCCTATGAAGCGCTTGATATTAGCATAATGGGGTTGTGTCTTAATATAGAATCTATCTGTTTTTTTATTATTCAAGTTATTGATTATTAGGAATTAAGGTTTTGAGAAATTCCATTACGAGACAATTTCATCACTGGCTTTTTCAATGAAAAGACGTTTCCGGCTATTAATCTGCGTGGGATGGATATGAAACGAGCGGCTAGTATGTGGTTACCGTTTCTTCTCCACATATCGTTGCCAAGGCTATTTTAGCTTTGCATTCCATTGAATATGGCATGCGTTTCTTGCTTATAATTATGTCTCTCTATTTACCTCATCTCAGAGCTTAACAGCTTGCCCGGTTTTGCGGTGTCACTTCAATCTGATTCAGAAATAGCTGAAGTTTGCAATTAAGACCTTATTCATTTATTGTCTGTATATACCCATTCACTTGCCAGGAAAATTGGATAGTCTTGATAGACGAAGAATCGTGAGATGCTTTGTTTATAGCGTGTGATGCGGCAGCGACAGGATACGTTAAGTGGATAAACAGCATGTGTGCTAGATTCACAATCCCCAGGCTGGATATCGTTTCGAAAGAAAGGACAACGTAATATGTTTAATTTAGGCGCCATACTGAATCTGGGTTCTACCGAGCCTGTCATAGGCAGGGCATCGATCACTGTTGAATGCTCCAGCAGTGAACTATTTCAATATCTTGGGAATGACCTGTTTCAGAATTATCCCAAATGGTCTCCGGAAGTCAAAGAGCTTGAACAGATTACGCCTGGTCCGGTGCAGCTTGGAACGATAGGCCGGCAAGTGCGCGTTGACCAGGGGCGCCGTTCAGAATCCCGTTTTAAAATATTCGATTATGATAAGGATAAGCGTTTAACCCTTCTTGGCGTATCCGATCCTTTTCGCTGCTCGTATGAGTTGCAGGTTATTGATTCTGGCAATTCGACAAGATTGACGTTTACATTTGAGTTGCTTGAGTTGCTGGCGATAATGCGTCCGCTTGAGGGGTTAGTGCGTGCTGCCATAAAAGATGGCGCCGAGCGCACTGTTCAGAATATCAAGCGTCTGGTTGAAGCTGAAAAATCCGGATCTGCCTGATCATGGAAATTTTTAATCAAAAACGAATGAGATAGCACGTACGTATTGATATTGACCCGTTTCATTGATCAGAACATATAAGCAAAAGGAAGCGTGATGATACAAGATAAAATTCCCAGTATTCAGGTGCCACAGGTGGATGATCGTCCATTATGGGATGTGATTTTTGCTATTTATGGTTATCCTGCACTGCTCCTGGCGCACCGGCTCAAGGTTTTTCCTTTGCTGGCTGAAAATGCGCGCACGTTGCTAGAGATTTGTGGTGCACTTAATATCCAACAGCGGCCCGCTGAGGCAATATTGACGACGGCGACTGCATTGGGTTTTCTATCTTTGCAGGATGGACGCTATTACCTGACTCCGGTGACCGAGGCATATTTGCTTGAGACAAGCCCGAATTACTTCGGATTTTTTTGGGATATGATGATTGATAATTATCAGGTGAGTTCAATTGCGGGTCTGGAAAAAGCGGTTCTTACCGATTCTCCACAGGCATATGGAGGCGGCGATATTTTTAAATCACATGAAGAGCAAATTAAATTGCTCCGCCGTTTTACCGCCGGCATGCACAGTATTAGCATCACTTCAGCACTGGTCTGGCCAACAATAATGGATTTTTCAGGACATCGCGTTATGCTCGATATTGGGGGTGGTTCAGGCGCGCATTCAATTGGCGCTGCGTTGCGGCTGCCAAACCTGCAGCAGGCATTGCTTCTGGATTTTTCACAAGTGTGCGAAGTGGCCGAAGAATATATTGCCCAGTATGGTTTACAAACTCGTGTCAAAACATATGCTGGCAATATCTGGCAGGATCGCTGGCCTACTGCTGATCTTCATTTTTTCTCGAATATGTATCACGATTGGTTGCCGGATAAATGTCATTTTTTGACAGCCAAAAGCTTCGACAGCCTTGAATCCGGCGGGCGAATAGTCATCCATGAGATGCTTTATAATGACGAAAAAACAGGCCCGTTTACCTCTGCTGCGTACAGCATGATCATGATGGGCTGGACGGAAGGCAGGCAATATTCAGGCGAGGAATTGACCGCCATGTTAGACGAAATCGGCTTTGAGGAAATTCAAATCCATAAAGCATTTGGATATCACAGCATCGTAACGGGCCTCAAACCTTAGCACTTGTTGACTGCTCCCCTCCGTAAACGAAGGGGATTCCCAATTCAACGAATCCAACCCG
>CBDUPR010000024.1:0-40994 GCA_965369175.1 uncultured Nitrosomonas sp. | reverse complement strand
TATTGTTCCAAAATTACTACTTACATTATTACAAAATAGTTTTTTGCTTTTATTACTTCCCTGTGTGCAAGAATTTTGCTCGCACATTCCTCTGTCCAGCACATTCTATTCTCTAGACAAGAGAACCGCCTAGCCTACTGCGTCCATATCATGTCATCCATAATTCTTGAGAAAAGCCTATCACTAATCTCAGATAGTATGTTCACTACTTTGAGCTTTCCCCATGTTATCCATGCTAGCATCCGATTCTCGGCTCAGATCTGATGCTGTCTTAATCTTTTTACGGGCATTATGAAAAGATAGCCCAGTGCCTGCTGGAACTAATCTACCAACGATAACGTTTTCTTTAAGACCACGTAAATCATCTTTTTTACCCATAATAGCTGCTTCAGTCAATACGCGTGTCGTTTCCTGGAATGATGCAGCAGATATAAATGAGTCTGTCGATAATGAAGCCTTCGTAATTCCCAGCAGCATAAATTCATAAGTTGCAGTCATTTTATTTTCCGCAATCAATCGTTCATTTTCTATGAGAAGATCGGCTCGCTCAACCTGTTCACCTGGAATGAAGTAAGAGTCTCCAGCATTTACAATCTGCACTCGACGTAACATCTGCCGTACGATTACTTCGATATGCTTATCATTAATCTTTACGCCCTGCAAACGATAAACATCCTGCACTTCATCTGTAATATAACGTGCTAATGCCTCTACTCCTTGCAAACGTAAAATGTCGCGTGGATCAGCAGGACCGTCAACAATTACCTCCCCCTTATTAACAACCTGTCCATCGTGTGCCATTACATGTTTATCCTTGGGTATCAGATATTCATGTGAGACTTCATCTAAATCAGTAATTACAAGTCGTTGCTTACCTTTCGTATCCTTACCAAAAGATACCACCCCTGTAACCTCAGCTAGCATCCCGGCATCCTTAGGCGGACGGGCCTCAAATAATTCCGCCACACGCGGCAAGCCACCGGTTATATCGCGTGTCTTCGAGGTTTCTTGTGGAATACGCGCCAAAACTTCACCTACACTTACCTGTTGCCCATCACGTACTGTAATAATCGATCCAATTTGAAAAGTAATACCCACTGACTGATTGCCACCTGCTATTTTAATCTCTTCTCCATGCTCATCCAAAAATTTAACTAATGGACGCAGGCCTTTGGATTGCATGACACCACGCCGCTTCGGATCAATTACGACCAGCGTCGACAAACCAGTCACCTCATCGATCTGCTTAGCTACCGTCACACCCTCTTCAACATTCTCAAATCGTACTTTGCCAGTATATTCCGTAATAATCGGGCGTGTATGCGGATCCCATATCGTTAATATTTGGCCGGCTTTAACATTGTCTCCATCACGAACCAACAGCGTAGCGCCATACGGTGCTTTATGGCGTTCACGTTCACGACCACTATCATCATGTATAATCACTTCACCGCTCCGTGAAATCGCAATTAATTCATTTTGAGCGTTAGTTACGTAGCGCATCGTTGGAGAATAATGGACAACACCACTTGACTTGCTTTCAACCTGGCTGGCCACGGCAGTTCTCGATGCTGCCCCGCCAATATGAAATGTACGCATAGTAAGCTGTGTGCCGGGTTCTCCAATAGACTGCGCAGCAATCACCCCCACTGCTTCGCCGACATTAACCGGTGTACCTCGTCCTAAATCACGTCCATAACATTGAGCGCATAACCCATATCTCGTCTCGCAAGTCAGCGGGGTACGTACCTTCACTTCATCGATACCTAGCGATTCAATTAAATCAACTTCTTCCTCATTCAATAAAGTGCCAGAAGGATATATCACTTCCTGATTTTCCGGATTAATCACTTCATTGACCACTACTCTCCCAAGTATTCGTTCGCGTAGTGCTTCAATAATCTCTCCGCCTTCAACCAGCGCTCCCATAACCACGCCATTATCCGTATCACAGTCTTCCTCTGTTACGACGAGATCCTGGGTCACATCTACCAGTCGACGTGTAAGATATCCAGAATTTGCCGTTTTCAAGGCAGTATCCGCAAGTCCCTTGCGCGCACCATGCGTAGAAATAAAGTACTGCAATACGTTGAGTCCTTCGCGGAAGTTTGCTGTAATAGGTGTTTCAATAATTGAACCATCAGGCTTCGCCATAAGCCCACGCATACCAGATAGCTGACGTATCTGAGCAGCTGAACCACGTGCGCCCGAGTCAGCCATCATATAAATTGAATTGAATGATTCCTGCGTTAACAGATTGCCGCCCTTGTCATACCTTGCTTCGCCAGTCATCCGATCATAAACGGTTTCAACACCAAGTTGATCCATCATGGCCTTGGCTACCTGGTCACCAGCACGTCCCCAAATATCCACTACTTTATTATAACGCTCTCCCTGTGTTACTAACCCTGAAGTATACTGTGCTTCAATTTCTTTCACTTCCCTCTCAGAGGCCGCGATAATATTGCTTTTTTGTGTCGGAGTCAGCATATCATCGACACAAATTGAAATACCCGCGCGCGTTGCATAGGTAAACCCAGAATACATTAACTTATCCGCAAAAATCACTGTTTCACGTAAACCACAGCGGCGGAAGCTGGCATTAATAAGTTTTGAAATCTCCTTTTTTTTCAGCGCCTTATTAAGAAGAGAAAAAGGCAGTCCCGCAGGAAATATCTCAAATAACAATGCTCGTCCTACCGTTGTTTCATAACGGGTGACTTTTTCATAACGGGCGCCTTCTGCATCTGTGTCAAATTCCTTAATTCGCACTGTTATCTTAGCATTCAACTCAATCTGACGACTCTCATAAGCGCGTGATACCTCACTCACATTTGAGAACATCATACCTTCACCACGTGCACCAATTCTTTCTCGCGTTGCGTAATACAATCCCAGTACTATATCCTGCGATGGAACAATAATTGGCTCGCCATTAGCTGGGGAAAGCACGTTATTAGTCGACATCATCAACGTACGACATTCCATCTGAGCTTCTAATGACAAAGGAATATGTACTGCCATCTGATCACCATCAAAATCAGCATTAAATGCAGCGCATACGAGCGGATGCAGTTGAATGGCCTTACCTTCTATCAACACAGGTTCAAATGCTTGAATACCTAAACGATGCAATGTGGGTGCCCGATTCAACATGACAGGATGCTCCCGAATCACATCTTCAAGAATATCCCATACAACCGGACTCTCATTTTCCACCTCTCGCTTGGCCGCCTTGATTGTGCTGGCAATTCCCATTAATTCTAGTTTGTTGAATATAAATGGCTTGAATAATTCAAGTGCCATTTTCTTTGGCAAGCCACATTGATGAAGTTTAAGCTGGGGACCGACAACAATCACTGAACGTCCGGAGTAATCAACGCGCTTCCCAAGTAGATTCTGACGGAAACGTCCGCCCTTACCCTTAATCATATCGGCAAGTGATTTTAGCGCACGTTTATTAGCACCTGTCATTGCCTTACCTCGGCGACCATTATCCAGTAACGAATCAACCGCCTCCTGCAACATGCGCTTTTCGTTTCGAACTATAATTTCCGGTGCTTTTAATTCAAGTAAGCGTTTTAAACGATTGTTACGATTAATAACACGCCGATACAGATCATTTAGATCAGAAGTTGCGAAACGCCCCCCATCCAGAGGAACCAGTGGACGTAAATCCGGTGGTAATACAGGAAGTACAGATAAAACCATCCATTCAGGCTTAATCCCTGACTTATTAAATGCTTCCAGTACTTTCAGGCGTTTGGAAATTTTCTTCATCTTGGTTTCCGAACCCGTACTTTCCATTTCACGGCGCAAATTATCAATTTCAACACGAATATCGAGATTATTTAATAAATCCCGTACGCCTTCAGCGCCCATGCTAGCGCTAAAATCATCACCATACTCCTCGGTCTTTGTTAAATAATCATCTTCAGTCAATAGCTGACAACGTATCAAAGGCGTCATGCCTGGGTCTGTAACTACATAAGCTTCAAAATAAAGAACACGTTCTATGTCCCGCAAAGTCATATCTAATACCATGCCCAAACGGGAGGGTAACGACTTCAGGAACCAAATATGTGCTACGGGAGAAGCCAGCTCAATATGTCCCATCCGTTCGCGGCGCACCTTTGATAAGGTAACTTCAACACCACACTTTTCACAAATTACACCACGATGCTTCAAGCGTTTATATTTCCCACATAAACACTCATAATCTTTTACAGGTCCAAATATTTTGGCACAAAATAAACCATCTCTTTCCGGCTTAAATGTGCGATAGTTTATTGTTTCAGGTTTCTTTACTTCACCATAAGACCACGAACGGATTTTATCTGGAGAAGCCAGGCCAATTTTAATTGAATCAAATTCTTCTTTATGGGTAACCTGTTTAAATAAATCTAGCAGTGCTTTCATTTGTCACTCCTGTTAATCAGGGGGCAATACAAAAAATTATTCGGGATATATATCATTAACACACAGACGTAAGGGGAATAAACAAATTCCAATCAATGCTGCTCTAGATCAATATCCATTCCCAGCGATCGGATTTCCTTCACCAATACATTAAATGATTCCGGCATACCCGCATCAATTTTGTGATCGCCCTTAACAATACTTTCGTATACCTTCGTACGTCCGGCCACGTCATCAGATTTCACCGTCAACATTTCTTGTAAGGTATATGCAGCGCCATATGCTTCCAATGCCCATACTTCCATTTCACCAAAACGTTGGCCACCAAACTGGGCCTTTCCACCAAGTGGCTGTTGCGTTACTAAACTGTATGGACCTGTCGACCGTGCATGCATCTTATCATCTACCAAATGATGTAATTTCAGCACATGCATATATCCAACTGTTACCGATCGATCGAATGCTTCGCCAGTTCTGCCATCATATAGTGTTATCTGACCAGATCTGGGTAATCCAGCCAGTTCTAGCATATCTTTGATTTCGTCCTCGGTAGCGCCATCAAATACGGGTGTCGCAAAAGGAACGCCTTCTGTTAAATTCTCAGCCAATGTCATGACTTCATCATCGGAAAATGAAGAGATGGTCTCTTTCTTCCCACTACTATTATATATATTATCTAAATATCCCCTCAGCTCAGAAATATCGCGCTGAGCACGTAACATTTTATCAATCTGTTTACCCAGTCCTTTTGCCGCCCATCCCAAGTGAGCTTCCAATATTTGCCCTACATTCATGCGTGAAGGCACACCCAGTGGATTCAGTACGACATCAACAGGTGTACCATCATCCATATAGGGCATATCTTCTAATGGAACAATTTTTGAAATCACACCTTTGTTACCGTGGCGACCCGCCATTTTATCGCCGGGCTGCAAACGCCGCTTAACCGCAATATAAATCTTCACCATTTTCTGCACGCCAGGCGCCAACTCATCGCCCTGCGTGAGTTTTTTCTTCTTTTCATCAAAAGCAACATCAAATGCTTTACGCTTCTGCGCCATGCCCTCTCTGACTTTCTCTAGCTGCAAACTTGCTTCTTCATCAGATAAGCGGATATCAAACCAGTAATGGGGATCAATACTCTTCAGATATTCCTTAGTGATAACGCTTCCTTTGGTTAATTTTTTAGGGCCACCCGTCACAGTTTTATCTAACAATAGACGTTCAATACGCTCAAATGCATCAGCCTCCATAATTCTCATTTGATCAGCCAGATCCTTCTTATAACGATCTAACTCATCATCAATGATTTGCTGCGCTCGACTATCGCGTTCAATACCTTCACGAGTAAATACCTGTACATCTATTACTGTACCGGAGATACCTGACGGCACACGCAATGATGTATCTTTCACATCAGAAGCCTTCTCACCAAAAATTGCGCGTAACAATTTCTCTTCAGGTGTTAATTGTGTTTCGCCTTTTGGGGTGACTTTGCCAACCAGTACATCACCCGCTTCAACCTCTGCTCCGATGTAAACAATACCTGATTCATCTAATCGTCCAAGTTGCTGTTCTGACAAATTTGGAATATCAGCGGTAATTTCTTCTGTTCCAAGCTTAGTATCACGACTAACAACCGACAATTCCTCAATATGTATGGATGTAAAACGATCCTCAGCAACAACACGCTCCGAAATCAGAATTGAATCTTCAAAGTTATAGCCATTCCATGGCATAAATGCCACCAGCATATTCTGTCCCAGTGCAAGCTCACCCATATCAGTAGAAGCACCATCCGCAATGACATCATCACGGTTAATTACATCTCCAATTTTTACCAGCGGTCGCTGATTAATATTTGTATTCTGATTAGAACGGGTGTATTTAATAAGATTATATATATCCACCCCTACTTCACCTGCCTGTGTTTCAGCATCATGCACACGAACTACAATACGGCCTGCATCGACATAATCGACTAAACCACCACGCACCGCCCGCACTGTCGTACCAGAATGCAATGCGACCACACGCTCAATTCCGGTTCCTACAAGTGGTTTCTCTGCCCGTAGACAAGGAACCGCTTGACGCTGCATATTTGATCCCATTAAGGCACGGTTAGCATCATCATGTTCCAAAAATGGAATCAAAGAAGCGGCCACTGAAACAATTTGTGCAGGTGCCACATCCACATACTCAATTCGATCTGGCGACGCTAATGTAAATTCATTTTTCTGACGACAAGATACAATTTCACTTACAAATTTACCCTCGTGATCCAATTCTGCATTTGCCTGAGCAATCATATACTGACCTTCCTCAATAGCAGACAGATAATCTATTTCATCAGCAACTTTGCAGTCTCTTACTCTGCTATATGGCGTTTCAATAAATCCATATTCATTTGTGCGGGCATATAAAGCGAGTGAATTAATCAGACCAATATTTGGACCTTCAGGCGTTTCGATTGGACAGACACGTCCATAATGCGTTGGATGTACATCTCGCACTTCAAAACCAGCCCGCTCCCGTGTTAGACCACCTGGCCCTAAAGCTGAGATGCGGCGTTTATGGGTAATTTCAGAAAGCGGATTTGTTTGATCCATAAATTGTGACAGCTGGCTAGAGCCAAAAAATTCGCGCGCGGCAGCTGATACAGGCTTAGCATTAATCAAATCATGTGGCATCAGATTCTCTGATTCCGCCTGGCTTAAACGTTCTTTAACCGCACGTTCAACACGTACTAACCCAGATCGAAATTGATTTTCCGCGAGCTCACCTACAGAGCGTACACGTCGATTTCCCAAATGATCAATATCATCGATCTCTCCACGACCATTACGCAGTTCTACCAAAATCTTGATAACGGCAATAATATCTTCATTTGATAAAGTAGCAGAACCCGTCAGTTCCGTTCTACCGACGCGACGATTAAATTTCATCCGCCCCACTACAGACAGATCGTAACGTTCGGGAGAATAGAATAATCCGCCAAACAACGCCTTTACCGCTTCTTCAGTAGGTGGCTCCCCAGGACGCATCATGCGATAAATTGCAACCTGTGCGGTCATTTCATCAATCGTCTCATCGATTCTTAAAGTCTGAGAAATAAATGCGCCATGATTCAGGTCATTCACGTAAAGTGTATTAATTTTCTTTATGCCCGCTTCGCGTAACTTGGCAAGCGTCGGATCCGTGATTTCATCATTAACTTGAGCAAGAATCTCACCGGTTTCTTTATCTATTACATTATGCGCAAGTATTCGACCTAATAAAAAGTCTTCCGGCACAATAAGCCGTTCAATCGCCGCTTGCTGTAATTCTCGAGTATGCTTAGCTGTAATACGCTTGTCTTTCTGGACAATAACTTTTCCGCTTTTATTCGTGATATCAAAGCTCGCCACTTCCCCACGCAAGCGCTCCGGAATCAATTCAAACTGAATGCCTTTATCCGAAAAATAAAAACAATCAAAAATAAAAAATTCGGAGAGGATTTGCTCTGAAGTAATGCCTATGGCTTTTAACAAGGTAGTCACCGGCATCTTTCTACGCCGATCAATTCTAAAAAAGAGACAGTCCTTCGCATCAAATTCAAAATCAAGCCATGAGCCGCGATAAGGTATAATCCTGGCTGAAAATAATAATTTACCAGAGGAGTGGGTTTTACCACGATCATGTTCAAAAAACACACCGGGAGAGCGATGCAACTGCGATACGATCACTCGCTCGGTGCCATTTATCACAAATGATCCAGCATCCGTCATGAGAGGAATTTCTCCCATATAGACTTCCTGTTCCTTCACTTCCTTCACTGCTGGCTTGGAAGTTTCTTTTTCCATAATGGTAAGTCTTACTTTGGCGCGCAACGGAGAAGCATAAGTCAGTCCCCGCTGTTGACATTCTTTAACATCAAATGCGGGTGTACCAAGCTCATAGCTGATAAAATCCAGACGTGCGTTCTTAGAATGACTCTCAATTGGGAAGATTGAACTAAAAGCAGCTTGCAGGCCCTGATTTTTGCGCTTACTAGGTACTGTTTTTTCTTGTAAAAAAGCAGCATATGACTCGAGCTGAGTAGCGAGAAGAAAGGGAATTGGCAAAACGCTCGCGCGCTTTGCAAAACTTTTACGAATACGTTTTTTCTCGGTGAACGAATAGCTCATGAAATTTCTCCGGGAGAAGAAGACAGAGGATAGATGGATTGATGCAAAATAATTGTTAAAACTGTGTGTCTGGTATCGTTAATAATTCAATAAACAATAGAAATACCATAGGACATCGAAGGCTGATAGCTTTAGTACGCTCACCAGCCTTCGATTCTATCAATAGCAGATTATTTAACTTCGCAAGTAGCGCCTGCTTCAGTTAATTGTTTTTGAATCGCTTCAGCATCTTCTTTCGCGATGCCTTCCTTCACGGCTTTAGGGGCGCCATCAACTAAATCTTTGGCTTCTTTTAACCCTAACCCGGTCACTGCTCTAACTACTTTAATGACATTAACCTTGCTTGCGCCTGCTGCAGTCAACACTACAGTAAATTCAGTCTGTTCGGCTGCTGCCGCTGCTGCTGGTGCAGCTACGGCGACTGCAGCAGTTGCTGCTGCTGACACACCAAACTTATCTTCCATTTCTTTAATTAACTGCGAAAGCTCTAATACAGTCATGTTCGCTATTGAATCTAGTATTTCATCTTTAGATACAGCCATTATTTTCTCCTGGTAAATTTCTTTTGGTTTTAGATACGAGCAATCAAATGTAAGCCATAGGAATTATTTCTTATCGCGCACAATGGCCAAACCTCGTACAAATCTGGTTGGCACTTCATTAAGAGTCTGAACGAATTTAGTAATCGGCGCTTGCATTGTACCCAGCAGTTTAGATAACAATTCATCTCGACTGGGTAATGCTGCTAACGTGGCCACATCTTCACTAGACATAACCTTTCCACCCATCGCACCTACTTTTATTACAAGTTTTTCGTTCGTTTTAGCAAACTCGTGAAGTATTTTTGCTGCCGCCACGGGATCACTTCCAATACTATAAACAAGCGGTCCCACCATATGCTTTGTGAGCCCCGCAAATGGTGTATCTGTGACTGCGCGACGTACTAATGAGTTTTTCAGTACGCGAAAGTATATTCCTGACTGACGTGTTTTAGCTCTAAGTTGTGTCATCTGACCAACTTCTAACCCCCGATACTCAGCAATAATCATAGCTTCAGCTTTAGCCACCTGCGCGCCGACTTCTGCTACTATTGCTTTTTTCTCTTCAAGATTAAGACTCAAGGTTCATTCTCCATCAGTTAATATAGTACTTGACTACGAAATCAAGAATTATTATCGTAACTCAGATACTACGAACTGGTGACCTTAAACCAGGAAATAAATCTATTCCCGTTCTGGGTACACCATCTACGCTGGGTGCTAACTGAAATTCATAGATAGTACCAATAAATTCCCTCGCTATTTTGCATCACAGTTTAGCGATTAAGTATTAATACCTAAACAATAGGCCAACAAATAATCTTTGAATTCACTCATCAATCATTTTTCAATGTTTATTTTAATACCCCAGCGGTCTTTGATAACCTGCCGAATATTTTAAAAATAATTCGGCAGCCCAAAGCCTTTTATTGCTGTATGAGACTAGCTTGATCTACCCGTACCCCTATCCCCATGGTACTCGAAATAGATATTCGCCTAAGATAAACTCCTTTCGACGCGGCTGGCTTAGATTTGTTAAGTGCATCTATCAGCGCTAGTATGTTTTGTTTTAATGCATCCACACTAAATGAAGCACGTCCAATAGTGCAATGAATGATACCTGCCTTATCTGCACGATATTGTACTTGTCCCGCTTTTGCATTTCTTACCGCGCCTGCAACATCGACAGTCACCGTGCCTACTTTTGGATTTGGCATTAGACTACGTGGTCCTAATATTTGGCCCAACTGACCGACAACCCGCATTGCATCAGGACTGGCAATCGCTATATCAAAATTTATATTTCCAGCTTTGATTTGCTCTGCCAAGTCCTCAAATCCAACAATATCCGCACCTGCTTCAAGCGCTTCTTTAGCTTTCTCGCCCTGTGCAAACACAGCAACGCGAACCGATTTTCCTGTACCCGCAGGCAATACAACTGAGCCACGCACAGCTTGATCTGATTTTTTTGCGTCAATACCCAGATTAACAGCCACATCAACTGATTCGTCAAATTTAGCTGTAGCTGTTTCCTTAATTTTTGTAAGCGCATCAATTAGCAAATACACTTTATTACGATCAATATCTTTTGCGATTGCTTTGTATCGAGTTGATGAACGTGCCATGTTATATACCCTCTACTTCAATACCCATACTTCTTGCACTTCCGGCAATTGTACGTATCGCCGCTTCCATATCTGCCGCTGTTAAATCCGGCATTTTCATTTTAGCAATCTCTTCTGCCTGACTCTTTGTCAACTTTCCAACTTTATCGACATGTGGCTTAGCACTACCTCGAGTCACCCCTGCCGCCTTCTTGATCAGCACCGAGGCAGGTGTTGTTTTCATGACAAAAGTAAAGCTTTTGTCTGCATAGGCAGTAATCACTACCGGTACCGGCAATCCAGCTTCCATTTTTTGAGTTGCTGCATTAAACGCCTTGCAAAACTCCATGATATTAAGCTGACGCTGTCCTAACGCCGGACCTATCGGCGGACTCGGATTTGCCTTACCCGCCGGCACTTGTAATTTAATGTAACCAATTATTTTTTTTGCCACAACCGATCTCCTCTTGTTGGGTGCGAACGAAAACGTTAACGCTCTCTCCCCGATTAATAGCCTAATAAATTTATTGAGTCAGATTTGTTAAATTAGATTACTACTTTATCTACTTAGGATTTTTCTACCTGATTAAAATCTAGCTCTACAGGAGTGGGACGACCAAAGATAGAAACAGATACCCTGATTTTACTTTTATCGTAATTCACATCTTCAACATTGCCATGAAAATCTGTAAATGGACCATCCTTAACTCGCACTGCTTCACCTGCTTCAAAAAGAACCTTAGGTTTCGGTTTTTCCACACCTTCTTGAATCTGACGTAATATATTTTCTACTTCTTTCTGACTTATCGGCGTTGGTTTCATTACCGAACCTCCGACAAATCCAGTCACCTTGTTAGTATTTTTTACCAAATGCCAGGTCTCATCCGACATTTCCATCTCAACCAACATATAACCAGGATAAAATTTTCTTTCACTAATACTTTTCTGACCACTCTTCATTTCAATTACTTCTTCTACCGGCACAAGTAATTGACCAAACTTCTCCTGCATTCCTGCTCGATTAATACGTTCCTGCAATGCACGCTGTACGCTTTTTTCAAAGCCTGAATAAACGTGAACCACGAACCATTTCTTGCTCATGCTTTCCTCTGGGTCATCCGATCAGTACTCCTGATCCATCATTAACTTAACCGCTGATAATAGACCCGCATCTATTAACCACAAAAACAAGGCCATTGCCACAACAAAAGCAAATACAACACCTGAAGTTTGAATTGTCTCCTTGCGACTAGGCCACACTACTTTCCTGGTTTCTTCAGATGATTCTTTACAAAACACATAAAACTGTTTTCCCTGAGTAGTAAACAAAGCTATCGTTGCCGCCAATAAAAACCCCATTAACACAGAGATTACACGGATTACCATGGCACTATCGGCCAAGTAATAGAACCCGGCAACACCTGTTATCATTAATATAAATGCAAGCCCAAGCTTAAAATTGTTCACGTTACTACTCCACCTTAATACTTTCTAGTAAATTAGAAATTGTAAAACCTGATTTACACTCACATTCAATACTAAATTAATGCAATATGCGTATCCACAGATGACATACACACCTATTTTTGCTCTACAAAACTCTTCTGCTTCTTAAATTAATTCTCTGCGCGTCGCATTTTAAATCTGCAACATTGATTCAATGTCTCACTTATTGAATATAGAATTTCATATCACTGTGTTCGCTCATACTACTGTGCAAGGCACGAGTTATTTTCTTAATGTTAATGTCAATATTTGAAGCATTACAAGTATTTTACATCCACTGGCTGATTTTATTTAATTCGTATAGGATAAATACGACAGCTCTAATCTTGTAAATAAATGGCAGGCCAGGAGGGCATCGAACCCCCAACCTTCGGTTTTGGAGACCGACGCTCTGCCAATTGAGCTACTGGCCTTTATTACTAGAAAATCAGAGCCCGGAGAAGCCTCTGGCTTATCATCCAAGAAAATCATATCTCCAGAGCTCTTTCATACAAAAAATTATTCAATAATTTTAGCAACCACACCTGCGCCAACTGTTCTACCACCTTCACGAATAGCAAAACGCAATCCATCTTCCATTGCAATTGGCGCTATCAGATTTACTGTTACCGAAACGTTATCACCCGGCATGACCATTTCAGTTCCAGATGGCAATTCTATCGCACCAGTTACATCTGTGGTGCGAAAATAAAACTGAGGGCGATATCCTGGGAAAAATGGAGTATGGCGCCCCCCCTCTTCCTTACTAAGCACATAGATCTCAGCATTAAATTTAGTATGCGGCGCAATGCTGCCTGGTTTGGCCAAAACCTGCCCCCGCTCAACCTCCTCACGCTTGGTCCCACGCAACAGCACACCGACATTATCACCGGCCTGACCTTGATCTAATAACTTCCGGAACATTTCTACACCTGTGCACACTGTCTTCAGGGTAGGTTTTAATCCGACAATCTCTATTTCCTCACCAACCTTAATAATACCACGCTCGACACGCCCCGTTACAACCGTTCCACGTCCGGAAATTGAGAAAACATCTTCCACTGGCATAATGAACGCACCATCAATTGCACGCTCTGGATTTGGTATATAACTATCCAATGCCTCCGCCAGCTTCAATATGGACGGCTCACCAATCTCACTTTGGTCGCCTTCAATGGCCTTTAATGCTGACCCTATAATGATCGGCGTATCATCACCAGGAAAATCATATTTGGATAGCAGCTCACGCACTTCCATCTCTACCAGCTCTAATAGCTCGGCATCATCGACCATGTCTGCTTTATTCATATAAACAATAATATAAGGCACTCCTACCTGACGTGCTAATAATATATGTTCACGCGTTTGCGGCATTGGGCCATCAGCAGCCGACACCACCAATATCGCCCCATCCATCTGTGCCGCGCCTGTAATCATATTCTTAACGTAATCAGCATGACCAGGGCAATCTACATGCGCATAATGGCGATTATCTGTCTCATATTCCACATGTGAAGTATTGATAGTAATCCCGCGCGAACGCTCTTCAGGGGCCGAATCAATTTGCGCATAGCTTTTCGCTTCGCCACCAAACTTTTTCGTCAATATTGTTGTAATCGCTGCCGTCAGCGTGGTTTTACCATGATCCACGTGACCTATCGTGCCCACGTTAACGTGCGGCTTTGATCGCTCAAACTTGCTTTTTGCCATGATCTACTCCCTTCTTAGAGTGCTTTTATCATTTTAGTTTTACCGATTGGAGCCCATGGCCAGAATTGAACTGGCGACCTCTCCCTTACCAAGGGAGTGCTCTACCACTGAGCTACATGGGCAAGTATCACTGCCACTCAAATCTTCATTTACCTATACAACTTACCTGGAGCGGGTGAAGGGAATCGAACCCTCATCGTAAGCTTGGAAGGCTTCTGCTCTACCATTGAGCTACACCCGCGTTTTTGTTTTTATATGGCTACAGAGCAGAGAAAAGCACCCGCATCTCAAACGGCTTCATCCCTAATCCAACCTGTCTACCCATCTTATTATATTATTAATACTACCTTGTTGTTTTCTGCCGCTGCTATATTCTTTTTTATTAATTGTTACTAACCGCAAATCAGTTTGGTGGAGGGGGAAGGATTCGAACCTTCGAAGGCTAAGCCGTCAGATTTACAGTCTGATCCCTTTGACCGCTCGGGAACCCCTCCAAACGAGAAACCATCGATTATGAATACAATATATTCACAAGTCAATATAGATTTAAAATATGCTTATGTATGCTTATGGCCAAAACCTCAAATCCGGCAGTCTGACACACGTATCACACACATACACATAATGCTGCGTCTATCCTAATTTTTACATAATACTACACAAAACAAGATAACTCATTCCATGCCATACGATTAATTCACTGACCAGTACTAAATATTCATTTCAAATAACAGCCATGGACACGCAAGAACAAATCCCTAGTTGCCGTATCTCCTCTTAGTTGCCGTATCTCCTCTTGTAACCCATATAAAAACAACATCCGGCTAAAATACCACCCCCACCCAGAATCGCGATCTAACACTCCCCACCTTTTTACCAAGCCTTACAAATAAACAAACTCCAGATCAAAACTACCCATAGAAATTTAATATTTTTTCAAGTATAATCTATAGCTGTTTTTACGTACGGGCACGATAAGTTTCTTGCCCAATTAATCCGAATCTGCCTAGCATCCAAGGAGTCTCCTGTGTCACAACGCCCGCATGCCATCCTCGCACTTGCTGATGGCACCGTTTTTCGCGGCATATCCATCGGTATAGAAGGCATCGGTAAAGGGGAGATTGCGTTTAATACCGCAATGACTGGTTATCAAGAAATATTGACTGACCCCTCTTATTACCAACAAATTATTACACTTACTTATCCTCATATTGGAAATACCGGCATTAATCTCGATGATTACGAATCTGGCAATATTAAGAAAGTATTTGCGGCGGGATTAGTTATTCGCGACATACCTTTAGCTTCAAGTAATTGGCGTCAAACTCAAACATTACCCGAGTTTCTTAGAGAGCAAAATGTTGTAGCAATAGCTGACATTGATACTCGTAAGCTCACCCGTATTCTGCGAGAAAAAGGTGCTCAATCCGGCTGTATTATGGCAGGACAAATTGACAAAGCCGCAGCACTGCAATATGCCATGGAATTTCCAGGCCTCAAAGACATGGATCTTGCCCAGAGTGTTAGTTGTGATCATTCTTATGAATGGAATGAAGGGGAGTGGGTGCTTGAGCACGGTCACCAAACTCAGAAAAATTCGCGCTACCGGGTAGCGGCATTTGATTTTGGTATTAAGCGCAATATTTTACGCAAGCTAGCACAACGAGGATGTCAGGTAACTATATATCCCGCAAAAACTCCTGTTGATGACGTCCTTGCTTCGCAGCCTGATGGAGTATTTCTTTCCAATGGGCCCGGAGATCCCGAAGCATGTCATTATGCGATTTCCGCAACCAGAAGGCTGCTTGAAAAAGAAATACCTGTTTTTGGTATTTGCCTGGGACATCAGCTATTAGGATTAGCGGTCGGTGCGCGCACCCGTAAAATGAAATTTGGCCACCATGGCGCAAATCATCCGGTACAGGATGTACGTAATGGACGCGTGATTATTACCAGCCAGAATCATGGTTTTTCCGTAGATGCTGACACATTACCAGATAATGCTCGCATTACACATATATCATTATTCGATGGCAGTCTGCAGGGATTCGAGTTACTTGATAAGCCGGCATTTTGTTTCCAAGGCCATCCTGAAGCCAGCCCGGGACCGCATGAAGCTGATTATCTGTTTGATCGATTCATTGAAATGATGAATCAATCCAAAAGTTAAGCCATAAAAATATACTCAAAAATTTCCAATATCTTCCTAAATTTCGCCCGGTTAGAAAATTATGCCTAAACGTACCGACATAAACTCCATTCTGATCATCGGTGCTGGACCGATTGTTATCGGTCAGGCGTGTGAATTTGATTATTCCGGCGTTCAGGCCTGCAAGGCATTGCGTGAGGAAGGCTATCGTATTATTCTGGTTAACTCCAATCCTGCCACTATCATGACTGATCCAGAAATGGCCGATGCAACCTATATTGAGCCAATTACCTGGAGCATGGTAGAAAAAATTATTGCTATCGAACGCCCTGAAGCACTATTGCCAACAATGGGCGGACAAACAGCACTTAACTGTGCTTTGGATCTTGCCAAACATGGTGTATTAGAAAAGTATGGGGTTGAGCTAATCGGCGCATCACGTGAGGCGATAGATAAAGCTGAGGATCGTGAGAAATTCAAGCAAGCGATGTCTCGAATCGGACTTAATTCAGCCCGTTCCGCAGTTGCACATAGCCTGGAAGAAGCTTTGCAGGTTCAAGCTATGGTGGGCTATCCAGTGGTCATTCGTCCTTCGTTCACTATGGGTGGCAGCGGAGGAGGAATTGCCTACAATCGTGAGGAATTTCTAGATATATGTGAACGTGGATTGGATGCATCACCCACTAAAGAATTGTTAATTGAAGAGTCGGTTATCGGCTGGAAAGAGTTTGAGATGGAGGTTGTCCGTGACAAGCAGGATAACTGTATCATTGTCTGTACCATCGAAAATCTTGATGCTATGGGGGTCCATACTGGTGACTCCATTACTGTTGCACCAGCACAGACATTAACTGATAAAGAATTTCAACTGATGCGTAACGCTTCAATTGCAGTATTGCGCGAAATTGGCGTAGAAACCGGAGGGGCAAACGTCCAATTTGCCATCAATCCTACGGATGGGCGCATGCTGGTAATTGAAATGAATCCCCGTGTATCACGTTCTTCCGCATTGGCCTCTAAAGCAACAGGCTTTCCGATTGCCAAGATAGCCGCCAAGCTGGCTATTGGCTACACACTCAATGAGCTGGGGAACGATATTACCGGAGGTATTACACCCGCATCATTTGAACCAACCATAGACTATGTTGTTACAAAAATACCTCGCTTTGCTTTTGAAAAATTTCCACAAGCAAATGATCGCCTGACCACACAAATGAAATCGGTAGGCGAAGTTATGGCTATCGGGCGAACTTTCCAAGAGTCATTTCAGAAAGCTCTACGGGGATTAGAAACCGGCGTCGATGGCCTGGATGAAAAATCAGACAATATCGAAGTAATTAAGACCGAATTAAGCAATCCTGGACCAGAACGTATCTGGTATGTAGCGGATGCTTTTCGCTGCAACATAGCAATAGACGAAGTTTATAGCCTCACCCATATTGATCACTGGTTTCTTGCACAAATTGAAGATCTCATAAAACAGGAAACAGCATTAATTGGTCAAACACTCGAAGCACTTGATCAGCATACATTACGTAAATTAAAACGCAGCGGTTTTTCTGACCGACGATTAGCTAAGCTATTAAATACAGGGCAAACTCAGATTCGCACTAAGCGACATCAGCTGAACCTACATCCCGTATACAAACGCGTCGATACCTGTGCAGCTGAATTTGCTACCCATACTGCCTACATGTATTCGACTTATGAAGACGAATGCGAAGCACTCCCTACTAACAAAAAGAAAATTATGGTGTTAGGTGGTGGTCCTAACCGTATTGGCCAAGGTATTGAATTTGATTACTGCTGTGTTCATGCGGCACTCGCCTTGCGCGAAGATGGCTTCGAGACCATCATGGTTAATTGTAATCCAGAAACGGTTTCAACCGACTATGATACCTCTGACCGCTTATACTTTGAACCATTGACTTTAGAGGATGTACTAGAAATCGTTGCGGTAGAAAAACCATTTGGTGTTATCGTGCAATATGGCGGCCAAACTCCATTGAAACTTGCTCGCGATCTTGAGGCAAATGGTGTACCTATAATTGGCACTAGTCCCGACATGATTGATTGCGCTGAAGACCGTGAGCGCTTTCAGAAAATGCTGCAACAACTCAAACTGAAGCAGCCACCTAATCGTATAGCACGTAATCCAGAAGCAGCTCTTGCCGCAGCCAATGAAATTGGCTATCCACTCGTAGTGCGGCCTAGCTATGTACTCGGTGGTCGTGCCATGGAAATTGTACATGAACAAAATGATCTGGAACGCTATATGCGCGAGGCTGTTAAAGTATCCAATGATTCGCCCGTACTCCTTGATCATTTTCTCAATAATGCCACAGAAGTCGATATTGATGCGATTTATGATGGTGAGACCGTGCTGATCGGCGGCATAATGGAACATATTGAACAAGCCGGCGTACACTCGGGTGACTCTGCCTGCTCGCTCCCCCCCTTTAATCTGTTACCTGCTATGCGAGATGAATTACGTCGACAAACCGGAGAATTGGCGCGCGCATTAAAAGTAGTCGGATTGATGAATATACAATTTGCTATTCAGGATAATACGGTATATGTACTTGAGGTAAATCCCAGAGCATCACGCACGGTACCCTTTGTATCTAAAGCCACTGGGTTACAATTAGCAAAAATTTCAGCGCGCTGTATGGCTGGCATGACACTGGCGGATCAGGGTATAACGCAAGAGGTTTCTCCTCCTTATTATTCGGTAAAAGAGGCTGTGTTCCCCTTTATTAAACTAACAGGTGTTGATACGATACTGGGTCCCGAAATGAAATCCACTGGTGAAGTCATGGGGATAGGGCGCACTTTTGCTGAAGCATTTGTTAAATCACAATTAGCCACGGGCATTCGTTTACCCACTTCTGGAAAAATTTTCATTAGCGTTCGTGATACCGATAAATTGGAGGCAATAGAAATTGCCCGTAATCTTGCAGAACTTGGTTTCATCCTTTATGCTACACGAGGCACGGCCGCATCTATGACACATGCGGGACTCGATGTCATTGCTATTAATAAGGTAGCGGAAGGACGCCCGCATATAGTGGACATGATTAAAAATGGTGAAATCAGCTTAATTATCAATACAGTAAACAATAAGCGCAGCGCAATACGTGATTCTTATTCGATTCGCCATGCCGCACTGCAAGCAAGGGTAACTTACTATACAACATTGGCCGGTGCACGGGCTGCTTGTGTTGGCATGACTAATATGCAGGAATTGCAGGCTTATAATCTGCAAAAACTACATTCCTAGAAAACAGCCAAACTTTCTCTAAATATTACCAAATAAAATAAAGATGAAGAGTAAAAATACGCCATGAGTACAATTCCATTAACCGTAGCTGGCGCGGAAGACCTGCGCAATGAATTACACGAAATGAAAACAGTGCATCGTCCTGCAGTAATTGCAGCAATAGCTGAAGCGCGGGCGCACGGAGATCTTTCTGAGAATGCCGAATATGATGCAGCTAAGGAAAAACAGGGGTTTATCGAAGGACGCATTGCTGAACTGGAAAGCAAACTTTCCAGTGCGCAGATTATCAATCCCGCATTAATTAATGCGGATGGTGCTTGTGTCTTTGGTGCGACCGTTGAACTAGAAGACTTGCAAAGTGGTGATACAGTCACCTACCAAATCGTAGGCGATGATGAGGCCAATATAAAGAAAGGAAAAGTTTCTATTAGCTCTCCCATTTCTCGTGCCCTGATTGGCAAGTATTCAGGTGACATTGCAGAAGTCCATGCCCCGGGTGGCATTCGAGAGTATGAAATTCTGGATGTAAAATACATATAAGCTACTGCGGCGCATTAAAGAAACAATAATCAGGTTTGAAAACTACGCTTTGTGCGACGTAATTTGTTCTTTTTTCTATAAGCAGGCACAATATCTGCTTTTTCTGTTTCTTCTGGCTTGGGACGATAAATGACAAATATCTTACCTATATGCTGCACAGGCGCAGCATTAAGTTGCTGACAAATTGCCTCAAGCAGCGTTTCTCTTGCACTTCGATCACCGATCAGTGTTTTGACTTTAATTAACTCGTGACTTAATAACATTCGATCCAACTCATCAATAACTGCGGTTGACAATCCAATCTTTCCTATCATAACAACTGGATTGATAGCATGGGCTAATGCAACAAGCTCGCGACGATGTGTAATAGTAAGTGTTAACATAAAATTTATCAAAAGATCTGATTTTACTCGATGAAACCTGCCAAAACCAGTAAAGCATGGATAAAAGAGCATATAAATGATTTTTTTGTTAAACAAGCAAAAAAAGAGGGTTACCGATCGCGTGCTGCCTATAAGCTACTCGATATTTCAGAACGCGATTATTTACTGAAACCTGGTATGACGGTAGTCGATCTCGGCGCTGCACCTGGTAGCTGGTCTCAGGTAGTCACCAAAAAGATAGGTAATCGAGGCCAGGTAATTGCATTAGATATTTTAGATATGGCACCACTACCAGGCGTAGTTTTTATTCGGGGAGATTTCAGAGAAGAAGACGTTTTGATTGAACTGGAAAGAAATTTAAAAGAACGCCAACTTGATCTTGTAATTTCAGATATGTCCCCCAATTTAAGTGGTATCGCAATCAGTGATCAGGCGCGCAGCATGTACTTAGCAGAACTCGCCCTGGCATTTTCTATGCAGCATTTGAACTACGGCGGAAGTTTTCTTGTCAAAGTGTTTCAAGGTTGTGGTTTTGAGGATTATTTAGGTAACATGCGAAAAGGATTCACCAAGGTACTGATAAGAAAGCCAAAGGCTTCGCGTGACCGTAGTAATGAATTATATTTATTAGGGACTGGCAAAAAAAATCCGGCCACTGCATTTTAAAATATATGACCTGTGGCATGGCAAAATCTCAAGCAGGATCATCCTTTTAATGCAAGTATACATAACCCATTCTGTTATAAATTACGAAATGGGGTTAGAATGACGCATCAAGCAAGTTAAGGTGCAAACCAAGGACAAGGAGCTATTTTGAATAATCTAATTAAAAATATGGCCATTTGGCTAGTGATTGCACTAGTACTGATGACAGTATTTAATCAGTTCAGCGTACGTCAGCCCGCACAGGTACCAATGGAGTATTCTCAATTCATTAATGAATTGAAGCAAGGCAGGATTGCGAAGGTGGTTATTGAAGGTCGTACATTGCGAGGCACTAAATCCGATGGTCGGCGCTTTACTACTTACGCCCCTTCTGATCCCTGGATGGTCAGCGATTTACTTAAATCTGGCGTCGCTATTGAAGCAAAACCGGAAGAAGAACCATCCATGCTCATGAGTATTTTCGTCTCATGGTTCCCCATGCTTCTACTGATCGCGGTATGGATTTTCTTTATGCGTCAAATGCAAGGTGGCGGACGTAGTGGTGGCGCATTCTCGTTTGGTAAAAGCAAAGCGCGTATGTTGGATAAAGCAGCCAATCCAGTCACATTTAATGACGTCGCAGGCTGTGAAGAAGCTAAAGAAGAGGTTTCAGAACTTGTAGAATTCCTGCGTGATCCAACCAAATTTCAAAAATTAGGCGGGCGCATTCCGCGCGGGGTATTAATGGTTGGCAACCCTGGAACCGGAAAAACACTCTTAGCTCGTGCCATTGCTGGCGAAGCTCAAGTTCCATTTTTCAGCATTTCCGGATCTGATTTTGTCGAAATGTTTGTCGGTGTAGGTGCATCGAGAGTCCGAGACATGTTCGAACAAGCTAAAAAGCATGCCCCTTGTATTATTTTTATTGATGAAATTGATGCAGTGGGTCGTCAGCGCGGTGCCGGATTAGGTGGTGGCAACGATGAGCGCGAACAAACACTCAATCAGTTACTGGTAGAAATGGATGGTTTTGAAGGTGCTGCCGGGGTGATTGTAATTGCGGCAACCAACCGTCCAGATGTCCTTGATCCTGCGTTGCTACGTCCCGGACGTTTTGACCGGCAGGTAACAGTGCCCCTTCCTGATATACGTGGACGTGAACAAATACTCCATGTACATATGCGCAAGGTACCACTATCACCTGATGTTAAAGCAGATATTCTGGCACGCGGAACACCTGGCATGTCGGGCGCTGATTTAGCCAACTTAGTCAATGAAGCCGCCTTATTCGCTGCACGTAGCGACAAAAGATTGGTGGATATGGACGACTTTGAACGTGCTAAGGATAAAATATTTATGGGTGCTGAACGACGTTCTGTTGTTATGCCGGAACGTGAGCGCCGTAATACGGCCTATCACGAATCAGGACATGCCGTAGTAGCACAGCTTCTACCCAGAACCGATCCGGTGCATAAAGTCACCATTATTCCACGTGGCCGGGCATTGGGTGTAACCATGCAATTACCCACTGAAGATCGTTTCAGTATGGACCGTGAAGAAATCCTACAAAGTATTGCCGTAATGTTTGGTGGGCGTATTGCTGAAGAAGTATTTATGAAACAGATGACCACGGGAGCTTCTAACGATTTTGAACGTGCGACGGATATGGCTCGACGCATGGTTACTCAATGGGGAATGTCAGACTCTCTTGGTACCATGGTATATGGTGAAAATGAGGGCGAGGTCTTTCTGGGTCGCTCGGTGACTACTCATAAAAATGTCAGTGAAGCAACCATGCAAAAGGTTGATGCTGAGATTCGACGGATTGTCGATGAGCAATATGCGCTGGCGCGAAAATTAATTGAGGAAAATAAAGATAAAATAGAAGCAATGACGCAGGCTCTATTGGAATGGGAAACGATTAACAGTGATCAGATTAAAGACATCATGGAAGGTCGTCCTCCACGTCCACCTCAGCCCCTGTCAACACCAACACCAACCAAGGATGATACGCCTCCTCCGGAAGCAACAACGACTGATGCAGCACCGCCGGAAATAGCAAAAGAAACAGATTAACCAAGAAATACAGAAACAGGATACGAGATAACTAAACATGTTCTTCGTATCCTGTTTCTTTTTCCCCTCTTCCTCCAGCTTTCTCTTTATCGTGTCTTTACTACGGCTAACTAAATTTCTCTCTTCTGGCCGCCCGCTCATTATGGGAGTCATCAATATCACGCCCGACTCTTTCTCGGATGGGGGACGCTATGCTTCCACCAAACAAGCCATTATTCATGCAAAATGTTTAATTGAAGAAGGTGCGGATATACTCGATATCGGTGGCGAATCAACCCGTCCGGGTAGTCAGTCCATCACTGTAGCAGAGGAACTCGGTCGTGTTATTCCTGTGATAGAAGCGCTCACTGGAACAGACATACCAATTTCGATCGATACTTCTAAACCCGAGGTAATGAAGCATGCAGTAGAATCCGGTGTCTCCATGATAAACGATATCAATGCGCTACGTACACCGGGTGCATTAGAAACAATTGCTCAAACTAATGTATTCATTAGTCTCATGCACATGCAGGGTCAACCTCACAGTATGCAGAAAGATCCTCAATATACACATGTTGTAACAGAAGTCATGGATTTCCTGCAACAACGTCTGAACGTAGTACAAAACGCGGGCATCTCACGCGATCGATTACTCATTGATCCAGGTTTTGGATTTGGCAAATCATTACAGCATAATCTTGAGTTACTGCGCCATCTTGATGATTTCATGAGCATAGGAATTCCTGTTCTGGCCGGACTATCACGTAAATCTATGTTAGGTGCCATTACCGGCAATGAAGTGGGTCAACGTATTCATGAGAGTGTTGCGGCCGCCTTGCTGGCCGTAATCAAGGGTGCCAGAATTGTGCGTGTACATGATGTCAAAGCAACCAGATCGGCACTTGCTGTGTATACTGCATTGAATATTGATATGTAAGCAACTGATAGGTATGCTTCGTCTGGGCTTTTACTTATCTCCTATCCACTATTTATAGATTTTCCAAATTGACTACTAAAAAATATTTTGGTACGGACGGCATACGGGGTCGCGTAGGGAAAGAACCCATAACACCAGAATTTATCATGCACCTTGGTTATTCCGCAGGCAAGGTGTTGGTCGCATCTGATTGGCATCTAATAAAAGGAGAGCGGCCCACTGTCCTGATCGGAAAAGACACCCGTGTATCCGGTTATCTGCTGGAATCAGCATTAGAGGCCGGATTATCTGCGGCTGGAGTGGATGTGCTTCTATCTGGACCCATGCCTACCCCAGCAATCGCTTATCTTATTCGCGCACTACGGCTACAGGCAGGCATTGTAATTTCAGCTTCGCACAACCTATTCGAAGATAATGGTATCAAGTTTTTTTCTGCTGAAGGCAGCAAGCTACCTGATGCAATGGAACGAGAAATCGAGGCTGGATTAAGTGCTCCCATACAGATTACATCCTCTGCACAGCTTGGCAAAGTACAGCGCCTTAAAGATGCGACAGGACGTTATATCGAATTTTGCAAAAGCTCTTTTCCTTACCATCTTGATCTGCGTGGTTTACGTATTGTAGTTGATTGCGCCAATGGGGCAGCGTATCACATAGCAGGACATGTACTACACGAGTTAGGAGCGGACGTAATCACTATCGGAGCACAACCCGATGGCCTCAATATTAATCATGAGTGTGGCGCCACATATTGCGCAACACTACAAAAAGCGGTCAAATCACATCATGCTGATCTCGGTATCGCACTCGATGGTGACGGCGATCGCGTAATGATGGTCGATAGCGAAGGCACGCTTTATGATGGTGATCAGCTAATCTATATTATTGCCAGGCACCGGCAGCAAAAAAATCTGCTCAAAGGTGGAATAGTCGGTACCTTAATGACTAACCTTGCCATAGAAAACAGTTTCAAGAAACTGGATATCCCTTTTCTGCGTAGTAATGTTGGCGATCGTTATGTATTGGAGTTGCTTCAAGAAAAAAACTGGCAACTGGGAGGTGAAAGCTCTGGGCACATCATCTGCATCGATAAACATACCACGGGTGACGGTATTATTTCTGCTTTACAGGTTCTGTATGCACTACGTGATACCAACAAGACATTGGCTGAATCAGTGCGTGATATCACACTTTACCCACAATGCCTTATAAATGTGAAAATTCCTAAGAAATTTGATTTTCGTATAAGTCAAGCCGTCACTACCATCCAGAAAGAAGCCGAGAAAGACCTTAGTGTCAATGGACGTGTACTCTTACGTGCATCAGGCACCGAGCCACTGATACGCGTTATGGTAGAAGGAAAGCTAGAACAGAAAGTTAACTATTGGGCAGAACAAATAGCCAATACTGTACAGAACGCCAGCATAACGGAATAAAGATAAAGTCATCCTATTCAATAAACATCATTGGGCTATATTGCGACTATTTTTTTATTTCATTACTTGATTAAAATAGTAATCCAAGCAGGCTTTTCTTTCCTCTGTTCTCAGAGGACACCCTATAACTAATCATCCGATTGTCACAATTTTGTAATACTTTTGACTTAATATACCCGTGTCACGCAGTGTACAAAGACACTTTTATACTAGACAGCTATTACACCTTATAACAATTTGGAGAATAAAAATGTTGAATTTAATACCTCCCAGAATATATGCTCTAGCAATCATTATACTTGGAGTATCGCTTAGTATTGGTACTACGAATGCCAGTCCAATCATCAGAATTGATGGCTCCAGTACGGTCTATCCAATTACAGAAGCCGTCGCGGAGGACTTTCAAATAGCCAAACGCGGCGCAATTAGAGTTACGGTTGGTATTTCTGGAACGGGTGGCGGTTTCAAAAAGTTCTGCCGGGATGAAATCGATATTGTGAATGCTTCACGGGCAATTACGAAGTTGGAAATGGATACGTGCAAAGCCGCAGGCATCCACTATATTGAAATGCCCATCGCATTTGATGCACTCACCGTAGCAGTCAATCCTAAGAATTCATGGAGTCAAAGCATTACCATTGAAGAATTAAAGAAAATCTGGGAACCGGCTGCTCAAGGTAAAATCAGCCGCTGGAACCAGGTAAATCCAGCTTGGCCTGATAAACAGATTAAACTCTTTGGCCCCGGTGCAGACTCCGGTACATTTGAATACTTCACTGATGCCGTTGTCGGTAAACCTAAGTCCAGTCGTGGTGATTACACCGCTTCTGAAGATGACAACGTACTGGTGCAAGGCGTTGCAAGTGACATGTACGCTTTGGGTTTCTTTGGTTTTGCCTACTATATTGAAAACCAGAAAAAAATTCGCGCAGTCGCGGTAGACAGCGGTAAGGGTGGTGTCATTCCTTCCACTAAATCAGTAGAGGATGGCAGTTATCAGCCTTTATCCCGGCCCATTTTTATCTATGTTAATGCCAAGTCTATAGAAAAACCGGCGGTTAAGGAATTTGTAAATTTTTATATGAATAATGCACCTTCACTCGTCACGGAAGTGAAATACTTTCCTCTGCCAACTGAGATATATCATCTTAATATTGAACATCTTAACAAACGAAAGACAGGTACAGTATTTAATGGCCAATCTGAAGTAGGTGTCCAGATTAATGAAGTACTCAAACGAGAGAGTCGTTTCTAGAGAATCTTCCAGAATTAAAACTCGAACTGACTATATTTTTACCATGTGTTGAATCTGACCGACGTGAATCAATATCTGCTTTTAGGGGACGACGTTCCTATACTAAAGCTTGTAGCAAAACTTTAATTTGGAGATAAATGGACTTCCTGCCTATTTTTATCAATATCAAGAACCAGAACTGCCTGGTCGTTGGTGGTGGGGAAGTTGCGGCTCGTAAAGTTACACTTTTGCTACAAGCGAATGCACACGTTATAGTTGTTTCACCCAAGCTGGATGAGAAGTTAAATGCACAATTAAATCAGGGTAATATTACGTATCGTGCAGAATATTTCCATCCAGGACACCTTGCGAATGTGATCTTAGTCATCGCAGCTACCAATGATCGTGCAACTAATCAACTGGTTTCAGAATCTGCAAAAACATTACGCATCCCCGTGAATGTAGTCGATAATCCGGATTTGTGCTCATTTATCATGCCGTCAATTGTCGATCGTTCGCCATTGTTGATTGCTGTATCCAGTAGCGGCAAATCACCTGTGCTAGCAAGATTGCTACGCGCACACCTGGAAACAATAATACCAGAAGCATATGGCCGCTTAGTCAACTATGCCGCTCAGTTTCGAGAACAGGTGAAGCAACATTTTTCCCATCCACAAAAACGACGCTTATTCTGGGAAAAACATTTACAAGGGTCATTTTCTGAAATGGTACTCGCAGGAAAAGACCAGGCAGCCAAAAACTATCTCGCAAATGCATTACAAGGCGAGATAGACGACATCCCGCCAGGAGAAGTTTATCTGGTCGGCGCGGGACCGGGGAATCCGGATCTGCTTACTTTTCGCGCCATGCGTTTAATGCAACAAGCGGACGTAGTCGTTTATGATCGTCTCGTTTCACCTGCGATCCTCAACATGGTACGTCGGGATGCATCCCGTATTTATGCGGGAAAAGAACGCAATAAACATACAATACCTCAAGAATCCATTAATAACTTACTCGTACGGTTAGCCAAAGAAGGCAAGCGCGTATTAAGGCTCAAAGGGGGCGATCCTTTTATTTTTGGTCGTGGTGGTGAAGAAATTGAAACTTTAACTGATCACCATATCCCATTTCAAGTGGTGCCGGGCATTACAGCTGCCTCAGGTGTTGCTGCTTATGCCGGTATTCCACTCACCCACAGAGACTATGCACAATCATGCATCTTCGTAACCGGTCACCTCAAAAACGACAGTATCAATCTGGATTGGCCTACACTGGCTCGACCACAGCAGACGATCGTAATTTACATGGGATCACTCGGGTTGCCCGTTTTGTGTCAGCAATTGATATCCCATGGATTACCCGACACAATGCCCGCTGCCATTATTCAGCAGGGAACAACCCAAAAACAAAAGATCATCATTGGATCACTCAAAACACTTCCCGATCTCGCGGCCGCTGCTAACCTCACTCCCCCCACACTTATAATCGTAGGTGAAGTCGTCAAATTGCACCCCAAACTTACCTGGTTCCAGCCAATAGAAGATACGTGCCAGTCAAGCACACCGCCATCAAACTAATTCGTACTACACTATCAAACGACTATCTAAATATGAGATTGTTATATAACCCGGGGTCAGCCAGGCAATACTGACTCTCAGCACACAAGTGCTGCTACATCGCACCCGTTTAACTGATCGTCGAAACAATGCTCTGAAATAGGTCACGAAATCCTAGCTCCGCTCACTAGCGGTTTCACAATGAAGCACATAAGCGCTATTTGCAAGAAATGCTTAAGGAATACATCAACCCTGATCGAGCAAAACAACCTATCTTTATTAAATCTGAAACGATAGTAGAATCTGACTCGATATACCCTGGATTGAATCAAAGATTCTAATTCTGGTATCACTAAATTTTCTAACTAGCTGAGAGTACCTGGGACAATACGTCCAATTTGGAGATCATTATGGAAGCATTCAATCAAGCCTGGCTCACACTCAAACTCGGTGGGATAATTATTCTGCCGCTATCTTTACTGGCAATCATCGCTTTAACAATTATGCTTGAAAAAGCATTTCTTTATTGGCGCTTCGCCCGACTATCTCATGATTTATTGAATCTTGTTGAGACTTACGGCTTTAAATGGGAAGATCTGGAAAAAATACTATCAGGGCTGGATAAACGCCATTATTATAAACGGTTCTTTGAGGTAGTCATCTCCAACCGACATCGACCATCATGGTGGACCGAATCCCGTGCCGCTGATGAGGCCCAATTAATTGAGGCAGCGCTTGCTCGCAGACTATGGGTATTAGAGACCATCGTCACAGCCGCACCCTTGCTCGGACTAGTGGGGACGGTTCTTGGCATGATGCGTGCTTTTCAAATAATTGGCAGTGATGGCATTGTAAATCCTACGGTGGTAACCGGCGGCGTCGCTGAGGCACTCATTGCAACAGTAGTGGGTTTACTGATCGCACTGATTGCATTATTTGGGTTCAATTATTTCTCTCGTCTGGAATCACAAACCATGGATGAAATGGAGCGCTTGGGAACACGACTCATTGATCATATCCGTTTGGATCAACAGGATGGCGGCCATGAAACTGCGTAAATCCAGAATGGCTCGCAAGGGCCGGATCGAAATTATTCCCATGATTGATGTCATGTTCTTTTTGCTGGCAACGTTCATCCTGGCTTCATTATCAATGCAGCATCTCGACTCATTACCGGTCAACCTGCCACAAGGAAAAGCTGAGAAGCTCAGCACCGACACACCGGTGACACTGACGCTGACAAGTGATAGTAAAATATTTATTAATCAGACGTCCGTTACATTAGAAACGCTGGCCGCCACGCTCAAGCCATTACTCCGCGATTCACAACAGCAACTAATCGTATCCGCAGATAATGAAGCGCCACAAGGTATTGTAGTGCAGGCAATGTTACAAGCGCGAGACGCCGGCGCCCAGCACTTCTTAATTGCGGTGCAACATAAATAATCTGAATAATATGCGCAGTTCTAGATCAGTAGAAATTCATTTCTGGTGGCCATTGCCACTGGCTGTGCTTGTCTGGCTGGTTATGATATGGGGATTTGGCTTTTTTCTAACATCACCAAAGATAGAGATTGCAACTCCACCACCAATCGAAGCGCGTTTTGTTGAATTACCGGAATCAAAGCTAGCAGAAAAGCCCGCATTACCTCCTCGCAAAAATCCTCAAGTTCAACCCCGGATTAAGCCGGAAAGTATCAAAAAAATAAAACCAAAACAGCCTCTACCTAAACAGGATCAGGCAAAGATGGAAACCCCACTCAACCCGCCACCCATCCCCAATCAGAAAAAAGCGAAAATTCAGACCCCATCCAATCCACTATCCGAACCCAATTCGGCAACGTCGCCTGCAGACTTAACCGACTACATTAATCAGGCCCGGGCACGGCGCCGCACGGCCGGAATTTTTGATGATCCTGAGAAGCCTAATACTGTTGCCTCCAAGCCTTCACCTTCAGAAGATGAAATTAGAATGGCTAAGATCAGGCGCAATCTCCAAACGCCTGGTACCAATGGTATATTTCAAATTATTAGAATAGGGCCCCGGACTGCTGAATTTTCATTCCGCGCCTGGACGACAAACATGAGCGCTCCCCGGCTTGAACTCATTCAAGTCGATGCGGGCGCAGGCGGCGACGTCGAACGCGCAATTATTCGCAGGATGATCCAGTTAATTCGCCAATATCACCAGGGTGATTTTAATTGGGAATCACAACGACTCAACAGCATTATTGTGCTATCTGCACGTATAAAAGATAATGCGGGACTAGAAGATTTTCTAATGCGTGAATTTTTTGGCCGACATACCATATCGCACGGCCGATAGGTAATATGCGATACCCTTCTATTTCCCCCTACGTAACGTCCGCACTTCGCAGCAGTCACTCAACTTCATTGCTTATTTATATTGCGCACACGGTATCGGATATACGATTAAAGGTTGAGTCGGGTGGATAATAATTAGAATGGGGAAAACATATTCTGACTTCTATGCGCCCAATGAATTCTATACCTATAATAGTCAACAAGCGTTATCAAACAAAATTCCATTTGAACTCAAACTCACTGTTTTTATCTTCGGTTACTCCAGAATATATTCGATATTGGATACTGGAATGAGGATTCTCGGTTCATCTCGCGTTGAGTTATTAAAGAATGGCAGTACCGTTTCAAAGAACGGAATTAATGAATTCGTTGAACCGCTCGTATGAACAAGCCCCCTATTATGTATCAATTTTTTCAATCTAAATGATGACCCCTGTGGATTATATTCCAGTATCAAAGTATTTGAGATGGGCAATATAAAACTGGTACTAAATGTTGAAGGCGCACTGCGGCCTGCACTCAGATCTGAATGAATTGAATTCACAGTAATAATGAGATCTCGACCATCAAAATACGCGACCGCACTTATTGAATTTAATCGCCTGGGTAGGCCATCCACAGCCGGAATGCCAGAAAATCCGATTGCAGTATCACTATCGATACACACATTCTGATTATCATTAACAAATCTGGGTAAACCACCCGTCAAATTTAAACGAAATATTCCATTGCCAACATCTTCTGTTACCTGAAATCTGCTTTGTATCGGAATCTCTAAAAAAGTGGGGTCATTGATATTGACAGCATCCCGGCATTTTAATCCATTATAAGTAATGGATACACCCAAGACATTATCTGAAAATAAAGCTACCAATAAAACGATGACTAGAATTTGTGTAATCCGCATCATAATGCCTCGCTATAAGATTATCGGCAGCATATTTTCAGTTATATCAAGTTATCACCTCGACTGCATCCCTCTTTAAAAGAAGAAAATGCCTGATTCAATGACTACAACCCAGGCGCATCTCAATGCAAACAGGATTTACGCCAATTCTAAGAGCTCACTCCGCCAATACGGAAATTAACCGTGTGACCGGACTACCAGGCACTCTATCCCCTGCCGAGTCAAATTTCGACAGGCTTTACGGGCTTGATTTTCCTCAAAACCTACCAACCGGGCCCGGTATAATTTACGATTACTAACTTCCACCTCGGTCACCATGATTTCACCCGGCACCCAGCGAGTCGCCGCCTGAGCCCGTGCCTCGGCCCGATCCTGCACCAGGTAAGAACCTATCTGCACCGCCCAGCCGTTATTATCCTCTACGGCTCCATGCTGCGGTTCAATACCGATCTTCGGCTGAACCATCCGCTCTGTTATGATCGGATCATCGGGTATTATTTTTTCCGGTAAAAGGGTGGGTTTAGGTACAGGAGCCGGGGTATCGATCTTCATGGCTACGGTCGGCATCGTATTGGCACTGTCAGTATTCCTGACCAGCTGAGTCGCAGTTGACCGGGGGATATTCTTGGCCAGCTGAGTCGCAGTTGACCGGTCAGTAAAGCTGCGGTTCAGCAATTCAGCCATATGCTGATCACGAGAGGTACCCGTTTGCCCACCCATTACCACTGCAATCACTCGTCGATTACCTCGTTTGGCGGAAGTCGCCACATTAAATCCCGAAGCTCGAATATAACCCGTTTTCAGACCGTCCACACCCGGCGTATTACGCACCATGCGGTTGTGACTCTTATAGGTAGTGCCTTTGTAGCTAAACGACTGGGTTGAAAAATAATGATAATGTTGAGGAAAATCCTTCATTAATCTCGCGGATAGCGTTACCATGTCCCGAGCTGTGGTCTTTTGCTCACCATTGGGCAGACCGGAGGCATTGCGGAAAGTGGTCGCATGCATACCGAGTTTACGCGCCTTATCGGTCATCATACGTGCGAAATTGACTTCAGTATCACCCAGCGCCTCCGCTACCACCGCTGCGACATCGTTAGCGGAGCGCACAACCAACGCCAGAATCGCCTCTCGCACACTGATGGTATCCCCCCGTCGCAAACTAAGATTAGTCTGCGGCATGGATGCGGCATGAGTCGACACCTCCATCCGGCTATCCAGCGTCATTTTACCCTGTTTCATCGCCTCGAATAGCAGATAGAGCGTCATCATCTTGGTCAAAGAGGCCGGGTAACGACTGGCATCAGCCCGGAATTCATGCAGCACTTCGTTCGTATTCTCATCGATTACGATAGATGCATACCGAGGATTTGCCTCTGCCGGGCTCACCAGAAGGAATAAAAAAAATACAGCCGGGACAAAAAAAATTTCTCTCCCTCTGCGTTCTAGAGTAAACATGGGATATACCCTTCTTTGAGTTGTTGGTCAAAGCAGATAAAACTACATGATCAGCATGCAGCTGTCCAACCCTGACTGATTCGTTTTTTGTTCCCGGAGGAACAACAAACGCCAATATGATTTCTGCTTTTTTCTTTAAAAGATATCAAAGATAATACAAACTATGATGAAAACAAGCTCGATTGACTGGTAGAAACTGCCCTATTTCTTCTTTCAAGCGCTTATCCAATATTTCTCCCATCCCAAGCCGGCTACACAGCTGACGGAAACCGTTGACTTAGCCAATTCCATGCGCAATTAACGCCACCCTTCCAAATTAAATATCGTAGTCACGAAATTAAAAATATGAGACGCTTATAAAAACGAAAAGATCTCATATGACACGCTCACATCGCAGGCATGATATATCAGACGAAGTATGGACGCTACTTGAGAGTCATTTATTTACCTGACCGTCAAGGCGTTTAGGGGAAATAACCAGAGATAACCGCCAGTTGATTAATGCCGTTTTATGGATTATGCGCACAGACTTACTGTGGCGGGATTTATCGCCGGATTATTGGGATTGGAGTAACACGCACCGCCGTTTTATCCGCTGGCGCGACAAAGGCATCCGGGAAAAATTACTGGAAATCCTGATTGACGATCCGGATTACGAATGACTTATGATTGATGCCAGTCATTGCAAGGTTCATCTCCATGCCGCCGGGGCCGGGGGCGGAAATCAGGACATGAATCGCACAAAAGGGGCTCAACACCAAAATACATTTGGCCGTGGATGCGCATGGTATGCCGATCGGTATTTTTATTACACAAGGTACCACAGCGAATTGCACGCAGGCTGATCGCTTAATCGAAGGACTTGATGCGGATTATTTACTGGTGAATCGCGATTATGACAGCAATGCAATGATTAAAGAGGCAAGGAGGCAGGCTATGGCAATCATAATCCTCTCAAAAAAATCGCACAGCACGAAGATCTTATGACAAGGAACGCTATAAACTACGATATCTCGCTGAAAATGCTTTCCTCCATCTCAAGAGATGGCGCGGCATTGCCACAAGATACGCCAAAGATACCGCTTTATTCCTTCCGTTGTACAAATCAGATATATCGCTCTCTGGGTAAATATCTCATGACTACTCCATCTAATCTGGTTTTGAGGGTTTTAGTTTCAGAACATTGTTAATATCTGACCCTTCATGCCGTTCGGCTAGCATCTCCCATGACTCGCCCCATGTCCGATTGACTATACGCCCACGCTGTACCGCAGGGCGTTGCCCTACTTCATCAGCCCAGCGCCTGACATTTTGGTAACGCTTTACATCCAGGAATTCAGCCGAGTCGTACAGGTTTCCCAGTACCAAATTGCCATACCATGGTCATATAGCCATATCGGCAATGCTGTAATCATTCCCCGCGATGAAATGCCTGGCTGCGAACTGCTTATCGTGAAGTGGTACCGCACCCGATTTGAACGATTGTTCATTTCATCTATTCTAGCTGGACATAAGCGATTGCTCAGGTTAAATTGAACGAATGTTCAGGTTAGATATTCGAAGGTGTTTATGGTTAAAACTGTAAAGCATGACCGTCAGGTGGCGATACGAAAAGCCACGGATCTTTTCTGGAAAAAGGGTTTCCACGCGACGTCCATGCGCAATCTGCATGATGTCATTGATATGCATCCAGGTAGTATTTACGCCAGTTTTGGCAGTAAAGAGTCTGTTTAAGGAAACTTTGCGGTGTTACGCCGAAGCTAGTTTGGCTCGTTTGGCTGCCTGCACTGAGCAAGCCTCGTCACCACTCGATGCACTGAGAACCTTCATTAAAACCGGAGTGGTTCAAAATCAACAGTCCTCACCCAGTGATATATGTATGCTTGTTAAAACGGTTGCCGAACTCACGCAAGATCATGCAGAACTGTTGGCTGAGGCGAAGCGATTATTAGGTGAGATAGAAAATACATTTGCGGCTTTGTTCACTCAGGCGCAAGAGTATGGCAAGCTGGATAAAACGAAAGATCCGCGACGATTAGCACGTCTTTTACAAATGCAGTTAATGGGACTTAGTGCCTATGTGCGCGCAAATGATGGCGATGCACCGCTTAGCGAACTGATTGATGACGCCTTTACTTGCTTACGCTAACATCAATGCAAATCAAAGCGATCGAGAGTCATCACCTTGGTCCATGCAGCAACAAAATCACGCACAAATTTCTCTTGCGCGTCGTCAGCCGCATAGACTTCTGCGACAGCACGCAGCTCGGAATTCGATCCGAAAATAAGATCAACGGGGGTGGCCGTCCATTTGAGCTTGCCCGTCCCGCGATCACGCGCCTCGTAAATGCCCACAGATGTCGGTGACTTTGTCCAGTTCGTGGACATGTCGAGCAGATTCACGAAGAAGTCGTTGCTCAATGTTCCAGATCGGTTGGTGAATACACCATGTCCAGATTGTCCGGTATTTGTATTCAGGACCCGCATGCCACCGATCAGAACGGTCATTTCGGGAACCGTCAGGGTCAACAAGTTCGCACGATCGATCAGCATTTCTGTCGGTGATCTACGCTGATCTTTATCGAAGTAATTTCGAAATCCATCTGCAGTCGGTTCAAGCACGGCAAAAGCATGCACATCGGTATACTCTTGCGATGCATCCGTGCCTCCCGGCGTAAAGGGAACCCGCACATCGTGTCCAGCTTTCTTTGCGGCCTGTTCAATGGCTGCAGATCCACCCAGAATGATCAAATCGGCGAGCGATATTTTCTTTCCGTCCGATTGCGTGCGATTAAAGTCTTTTTGGATGCCTTCCAGGCGTTTTAACACCTTCGTCAATTCATTCGGACTATTAACATCCCAATCTTTTTGTGGCGCTAAGCGAATACGTGCCCCGTTCGCCCCACCGCGCCTGTCGGTGCCACGAAAAGTGGAGGCTGACGCCCAGGCGGTCCTGACAAGTTCGGAGGTGGTCAAGCCCGATGCAAGCACTTCTGACTTCAACCTGGCAATGTCCTCTGCGTTAATCAAGTCGTGATCGACCGCGGGAACAGGATCTTGCCAAAGCAGTGCTTCAGCAGGGACCTCAGGGCCAAGATAGCGTGCACGCGGACCCATATCGCGGTGCGTCAACTTATACCATGCTTTGGCGAAAGCCAGTTCGAATTCCTCCGGGTTCTCCTGGAAGCGCTTCGCGATCTTCCGATAGCTCGGATCGAATTTTAACGAAAGATCGGTGGTGAACATAATCGGTGCGTGTCGTTTTGATGAATCATGGGCATCCGGAACAAGATTTGATGCGCCCTCGCTATCAGGAACCCATTGAATCGCGCCCACAGGGCTCTTCGTCTGCACCCATTCGAAGCTGAATAAATAGGTTAGATACTGAGAGGTCCAGGCGGTTGGACTAGTAGTCCATGCGCCTTCCAGACCACTTGTGATCGTGTCGCCAGCATTGCCGCTACCGCACTTGCTTTTCCAGCCGAAGCCTTGTTGTTCGATGTCTGCAGCTGCGGGCTCGGGACCCAGACACTCAGACGGATCGACGGCGCCGTGGGCTTTACCGAACGTGTGCCCGCCGGCTATGAGTGCAACAGTCTCTTCGTCGTTCATCGCCATGCGGCCAAACGTTTCGCGAATCTCCCGCGCTGCCGCGAGCGGATCCGGGTTACCGTTCGGTCCTTCTGGATTCACGTAAATCAGACCCATCTGAGTAGCGCCCAGCGGTCTTTCTAACAATCTGTCACCGCTGTGACGTTCATCCGCAAGAAACTCGGACTCAGGCCCCCAGTAGACCGGATCGGACTCCCAATCGTCCTTACGTCCACCGGCAAAACCATAGGTTCTGAAGCCCATGGATTCCAATGCGACATTCCCTGACAGTATCATCAGATCAGACCATGAGATACTCCGACCGTATTTCTGCTTGACAGGCCAAAGCAACCGTCGCGCCTTGTCGAGGTTAGTATTATCAGGCCAGCTGTTAAGCGGTTCAAATCGTTGCTGACCGCCGTCGGCGCCGCCGCGCCCATCATCCATACGATATGTACCCGCACTGTGCCAGGCCATTCGAATGAAAAATGGTCCATAGTGCCCATAGTCTGCTGGCCACCAGTCCTGTGATGTCTTCATCAACGTCGCTATATCTTTCTTCACGGCATGAAGATCGAGGCTTTTAAACGCCTCAGCGTAGTTGAAATCTCTACCCATGGGATCGGACTCAGCGGCGTGCTGGCGAAGTGGAGTGAGGTCCAGCCGTTCAGGCCACCAGGATTGGTTCGATTTCGACTCACCTTGAGCAAAAACAGGGCTTGATAGCCCCAATGGTGAGATAGTTAACGCAATAACAGCAAGTAAAAATATCGTTTGTTTGAACATCGGAACCCCTTTTTTCAGAGAAAAATAGAGCGCGAATAATAGTTATCTAGCTATTCATATTCAATGTCATTCGAACCATTCTGTTTTCAAGGAAATTGCCCCTATCGGGTAAAAAAATCTGCAATGTTGACTCGAATCTTTTCTTGGCAGTTTTTGCATGATAATCAACATACTATACTCACCTCTCATTCTCGGGCACGATAATAATCGTTTCTTGGGCTCCAGGTTCCCCTTGCGGGCCTTGTGGACCAGGTTCGCTTGAACTAAACGATAAACAACCCGTCATTCCAGCCACCACCAAGGCTGCTGTAAACAATTCTAAGTTTTTCATTGGATTTCCTTTTTCAGTTGATATAAAGACCGCCATATCCACAACATAATCTTTATGTGAGCCTACTGTATTATCAATAATGGGATAAACTCACATTAATCAACGCGCAGCTAATTCGCTTATTTTAAGCACCTTACTGCCTCCAATTGAACTACTCTGATTGCTCTCTTCATAAACTACCTATCCTTGCTCATAATGAGTGCGAATAATGGTAGTTACGCGGATTGACGGTCTCAGGCTAAAGTCGCATTTAATCTTTAAACTTATTCTTCAACTTTTCGGAAGTCTCTCGAACAGCGCTACTTAGTTTATCCCAAGCATGTTCTGCACCTTCCTTAAGATGCTCCCATGCATCCTCGCTAGCTTCACCCAGCTCTTTCAGTTTCTCCTTCGTAGCATCGAGCTTCTGCTCAAGTTCTCCAATTTGTTTATCATATCCGATGCGGGCATCAGCTGAAGCATTCTTCGCTCCGGCCTTTAATTCTGCCAGTTTGGCCTGCGCCAATTCAACCTCGGCTTCTATTTTTTGTTTGTATGCGTCTTTTGTGCTCATAACGTATCTCCCTTTTTAATGAATTTAAGCTTAATTCTTAAACCTCGTGATAACCCAAGCCAAAAATAGCAATACTGCGGCTCCAGCTACAGCCGTCACTATTGAACCGATGAGTCCCAACAAACCAAACAGAAAACCGCCAGCAATGGCACCGATAACGCCAATAATTATGTTACCGGCCAGACCAAAACCGCCTCTTTTCATCAACATTCCAGCCAAGTAACCAGCAGCGGCACCAAGCGCGATAAAAATTAGCAATCCTGTATAGTCCAATTAGTTTCTCCTCTGGCTTATCCGCAATCAGGCATATCTTGCTTATGTATGATGCGACATCGGCAATACCGAAGATCAGAGGAAAGACGGTGTATCGTGTGCAGGCTAATTAGTGACATCTTTAGCGCTTTCTTTGATTTCCTCACCGGCATCTTTAACGCTTTCTTTGATTTCCTCACTGGCATCTTCAAGCTCATTACCAAGATCTTCGGTTGCATCACGGGCTTTTTCGCCAGGTCGACGGTCAAGCGCGTCATCAACTTTATCCATCACTTTGTTGGTGCCAGTTTGTATTTGATCGCAGGCAGGTAGAACTAGAATTAGTCCAGCGATCATAAATATAAAAAAATAATAAGGCCTCATTTTCATTTCTCCATTTTTAGATTGAGTTGCGTTCACTGAACCATCCCCACGAACACATGATTTTTTAACCCATCGCTGAATTCTAATAACAGCATCAAGCATTATCTGTACGGTACCGAACATTGTGAAAATCACCGTCCATTTTCAACATTTTCTATTCAAGCGATAAAGAAATACCCCAAATCACCTATTTTTTCTGTGCGATATCGAACATATTTATTTTTATGTATAATGAGCACCAGATTTCTCGCATTTATTCTGTCGTAACCGGTTGATTAAATATAAAATAAATTTTTAAATTTAATGGGAGGATGAATGTCGACGACAATAAACGCTTCCGTTCCTCATAGCCTAAGCCAGAATTATCTTTTCAAAGCGTTGCCGGTGGATGAACTGGAACAGCTACGTCCCAACCTGGAATTGATGCCCTTGCCGCTCGGTACAGTTCTTTACGAATCTGGCTGTAAGCTGAGTCATGTTTATTTTCCTACAACGGCGATTGTGTCGCTGCTCTATATCACTGAGAATGGTTCCTCGACTGAAATCGCGATAGTTGGCAATGAGGGATTAATTGGGCTAGCCCTTTTTATGGGCGGAGAAACCATGCCGAATACAAGTGTGGTACAAAGCGGCGGATTTGCTTATCGAATGAAGGGTGATTTGCTGAAACGCGCATTTAATTCTTCCACAGCAATTCGACATCTGTTTCTTCGTTACACCCAGGCGCTAATCACGCAAATGACGCAAACAGCGGTATGCAATCGACATCACACGATAGAACAGCAACTTTGCCGTTGGCTACTGTTGAGTTTCGACCGTTTATCCTCGAACGAGTTGATCATGACGCAAGAATTGATCAGCAATATGCTCGGTGTGCGCCGCGAGGGTATCACCGAAGCAGCCCGTAAATTACAAAACACTGGCCTGATCGAATACCACCGAGGCCACATCACCTTACTTGATCGGTTGGAATTAGAGAATGCCGTCTGCGAATGCTATCAAGTGGTTAAGGAGGAATACGATCGCCTGCTTCCCGACAAATCGCAATTTAATCTGCCTCATCAAGAAATCAAAAAACCACTGACAAGAAGATCACTTATTTGATCCTTAAATTAAATAACCCTTCATCAGAATGAAAGCTGAAAACTGAGGTTTAATACGCGCAAACCATTTTCCAATTGGCGATTAACGATTAGCCTCATTGATGCGATTTAACTGAATAGATTACTGATACTTCTCAGTCACCTCCATATGTACGGCAGCGTACAGACCGGCATGAACCTTAGGAGGACTATTTCGGTTCCAGACCCAGTTTCGGGATCTGGCATTCGATTTAATCACAAGGAGTTTTATCATGATTCAAGTTAAAGGAACCGCAATGATCGCTTTTGTTATCAGCATGGTTTTTTTGGCAGCCAGTACATCCGCAATTGCTGAACATTCTCAAACACAGAATAAAGTAGATAGCATGCAAGATTCGGGCAAGCAACCACAACCCAATGCCGATTTTAAGAAAAAAAGCGATGAACATCAGAGCGGAAAAAATCTCTCCGACCCATTGGATCGTAATATAAACAAACCTGCCGGGATGGAGAGAAATGCCCCGCCAGGAACAGAAAGAAGAGGCGGTTATTAATTAATTTTTTAAAAAAATAAGGAGAAAACATATGATCGGCTGGGCGGCTACATTTCTGATCATCGCGCTTATTGCAGGTGTACTAGGTTTCTCTGGCATTGCTGGCACCGCAACCCAAATAGCCTGGATTGCATTTGTAATCGGCATTATTATGGCCGTCTTTTTCTTTTTAACGGGAAGACGCTAACTTTCATCCTGAAATAAGCATTCAGGTATCGTTGTTTAATTATTTTTCACTGAGTAATGCCATTAAATTTAAAAGAGGCCTTATGAAAATCTTAACCTTGATGATTGCCCTCATTGCCGTTACCCAATTGCTTGCATGCAACACTTTGAGTGGCGTAGGGAAGGACGTTCAAAAAGGAGGCGAAGCACTTGAGAGATCGGCAGACTAATTAGTCAGGAGAATTTATGCTCCTATAAGGCTATTGTATGACCTTGCGAAGTCAGCGTCTTTGCAGCATAAAATCCCCTTGATTAATGTCAGATACCAATCGGTTATCTTCAGGGTGATGCAGATTTCCCAACAAAGCTAATATCAGACGACCGCCTACTTTGCTCGGTCAGTTTTATAACCATGAAGCAGATTATACGCAAAGCCTTTAAATCTCGACTCAATCCAAA
>CBDUPR010000023.1:0-41215 GCA_965369175.1 uncultured Nitrosomonas sp. | reverse complement strand
ATGAAATATTTATACCCTTACATAGACTGTTCTGAAACCCATCTTTTCTAGCTTCCTGCCCAATTTCAGCTACATTCAATCTATTTCTGGTTGCTTCTATCGATGATGTACTTTGGTTTAACTACATGCTCTTTGCCTGTGAATCCGCTTCAGATATCCTTCCAATCCAAGACTTCTGATCGACCAATTGATGACCCACCATGTATTTACAGTTATAGTAGCGGGCGACAGCTTACCTGGCTTGCTGTCCGGGTATGCATTCTTGATTGACTGTTGCTGCATAGCTTTTCACCAGAAATTATTTAATAAATTTTGTGGCAACCGAATCAGGTTATCACTCAAAGACCGGCTGTATTGATATTAAGCGATCATACCGTACCCTGAAATTACTCATCTGCACCCTTGAAGATACGAATTTATTCGCCAACCGGTCCACATGTAAAACGACGTAATGGCCAGCGAGAACAGCGGCTTACTTCTGACCCTGGAAAACTCCCTTTCCTTTTCTCAACACATTGACCAAACATCATATAAAAAGAATGGTATGAAAATCAGATTTGGAATGGGGCTCGATCATCAGCGTGGCTGGCATACACGCAATACACTCGGAGAAATCACAGTGGGAGAAAAAGGCATGCTGAGCATTCTTGAAACTCAACTGGGTCTGATCCGAAAAGTCGTTCCGCAATCACGACGCATCGTGCAATATCTGACCTGTCTGAAGCAATGCGATCATGCAGCCCGCTTTTACCATCAGAGTCTTGAAGCCGATGAACTGGGTACCGCCGCAACACTGCTTGGCTGGCGTGATCAGTGGTATTTATATGGCTGGGATGGAAAAATAGAAGGAATGGAAGCCAAGCGATTAGCCGATATGGCCGAAGTAGAGTCCATGGCATGTAAAAAAGTCGCGCCATCTGAAGGAGAACGACTCGCGCAAATCCTCCAGGCCATGAAACGGCGCATTCCCGCTATTTCCAGCATCACACTCACCAGGCCACTCGCTCACTACCCTAAACGCTGGCAATTGATATTGTCTCGCTTACAAATCGAATTTCAGGAGCTGGCCAGCGTTCCGCACGCAGGATCGTTCCTGCATACCCTGCAAGATCGTTTGCGCGATGTACAGTCAGGAAAAAAGCTTGGGAAAGTTGACAGACTTGATTTTAAAGCCGATGGCTCCGTTATCATCACACGCGCAGAAACCCGTATTTTGGCAGCACACTGGCTGGCTGATCGCATGGCAGAAAACATTGTGGATGGAGTACTGGTCGCTACAGACAGCACCGACCTGCTGGACGATATATTAGCCGCAAACCAGCAGGCCCGGCATGGCCTGAATGAATCCAGCAGTGCCCGTTCTGTTCTGCAACTATTACCCATGGCACTGGCATTATTGTGGACTCCGCTGGACTTCACGGTACTCATCTCATTTTTAAATCACCCGATATCACCGATTCGTCATTTTGCACGTCGCCAATTGGCTGAAAAGCTGGCTGCTTATCCCGGTATCAGAGGTCAGCGATGGATGGACACACTCAACCGGATCGATGCGCACTATGGTGATCAAGCTGCTGCCGTACGGGAACAAATCCATACCTGGGTTGATCACCCCCGCTTTGATCAAAAGGATGGCGTGCCCATTGATCAAGTAATGGTCCGGGCACAGAAAATGGCAGATTATTTTCGTGTCCAGCTTACCGATGCCGATGAAACAAAACGCGTTTTATGGGATGCCGGGCTGGCTCAGGTGACGGTTTTTATACAATCTCTGGAACAATTGCAGGAAGATGGCGTAATTGCCCGTATTCGTCCACACCAGTTACAAAAACTGCTAGCACAAGCTACTGCAAAAGGTAGCGTCAATCCTAATCGAATCGCCGAGGTCGGCTCACTCTCCACGGTGGATGATCCCGGCGCACTCATCGAATCATTTGACCAGGTTATCTGGTGGCAACCAGTTATGCCCAACATACCGAAAGAATCTCCCTGGTCCGCTCTGGAACGGCATATGTTAGCCCGAGCTGGAGTGACGCTGCCCGATCATGCCGATGTCCTGGAAAATCTTGCGACAGACTGGCTTAAACCTGTTCTCGCTGCCAAAAAACAATTAATCATTGTATTACCTCCCCAGGATGTGGAAGCACATCCGACATGGCAGATGATGCTGTCACAAATACACGATATTACCGAGCAAAGCATTGAACAGATATTCAATCATCATCCACAAATCACAACATACAGCACACTGCTGCCACACATGCCATTACCGCAGCCCAGGCGCTGGTGGCGATTATCGATAGACACCCCCATCGGCAAGCATCCGTACCATTCATACTCCAGTCTGGAATTGTTCTTGTTTAACCCTTATCAATGGCTGCTGCGCTACCCGGCAGGACTTGACACATCTTCTGTGCTGGCAGTCAGCGATGGATTTTTACTGGACGGACGACTTGCGCACACGCTTATCGAGCAATTTTTCGCCTTGCCCGCTCCGCTGAAAATGGAAGAATCCGAGATATCGACCTGGTTTGACCAGATTTTCCCAGAAATAGTAGAAGCCGAAGGTGCCGTGTTACTCATGCATGGCCGTCGTTCGGATTACGAAGAACTACGGTATCGTTTGCACCGCGCCATCATCACATTGTTCGCACAAATAAAAACCGCCGGCGTGACTAAAATAAAATCAGAAGAGGCCCTCAAGGGACAGTTCCCTGGCGGAAAAATTATCGGTTACGCTGATTTAATGCTAACTAACGGTCAGGGTCAGCACGCGATTGTGGACATGAAGTGGGGGGGCACAAAAAAATTCACTGAGCAGCTTAAGGAAAATACGCACCTGCAACTGGGTATCTATGCCGAACTGATGCGTCAAAAGACGGGCGTATGGCCAGCGGTAGGTTACTACGTTCTGTCTGAAGCCAAATTAATCGCACAACAGGACACTTATTTTCCAGATGCCATTCAGGTAAACAGAAAAACCGAGGAATCGACACCCCATCTATGGGAGCGGCTGAAGGAGACCTATATCTGGCGCGATACGTTACTACAGCAAGGGAGAATCGAAGTAGCGCTGGCGGATCAGGAGGAAACCGAAGCGATTACCCCCCCGGAAGCCGGTTTAAAAATCACACCCCTTAATCCCTGCTACAACGACTACCGAATGCTGGCAGGCTGGAAGCCCGTATGAACACTCGTTTACATTTTATCAGCGCGGGCGCTGGCAGTGGCAAAACCTATCGCCTCACTCAGATTCTGCACAAAAAACTTGCAGCAGGCGAAATCCGTGCGTCCGGTGTGATTGCCACCACCTTCACTCGTAAGGCTGCAACCGAACTACGGGAGCGGGTCCGCTCCTATTTGCTTGAACAAGGAGAAATCAAGATCGCCAACGCGATGGGTCAGGCACGCATCAATACCGTCAATGGCGTGTGCGGCGATCTGCTAAATCGCTTTGCCTTTGAAATCGGAATATCCACTGAGCAGCAAGTGCTGGAAGAAGCACAGGAGAAAATATTACTGGCACAGGCCGCTGATTCAATCATGAGCAGCCAGGAAGTGGCAAAAATGCTCGCTATTGCGCGCCGCATGAGTATTGATGACTGGCGGAAGGATCTTTCTGAACTAATCAAACAGGCACGTTCAAACGATATATCCATAACGCAGTTGGCTGATTTTGCCGTACAAAATGCGAATGATTTACTTCAATATTTTCCTAAAGCCACTCAAGAGGATTTGGATGCACAGCTTATTCAGGCAATCACTTACCGATTACCCGAACTGGAACAAGCTGCTATCAAAGGAAAAAAGAAAAATACCCATGCCTACCTGACACTGGCAAAAGCAATGCACGCCGGATTAATTGCTCAAGAAACAGTCTGGCGCGAATGGGTCAGATTAGCAGCTACCACGCCGGAAAAAGGTATGATACACATCGCGGAACATATCAGCACGGTGGCGAATCGCTACGCCGAACATCCCGATTTGCAACGTGACATCAGGGATTATCTGCAAATGCAATTCACCCTATGTGCCAGGGTACTGCAAGTCTATCACGACAGAAAACGTGAACTGGGCATGCTCGATTTCACCGATCAAGAACATCTTTTGCTGATGGCGCTGGATAATGACACTGTTGCGTCAACCTTACGTGAGGAACTGGATCTTCTGATGGTGGATGAATTCCAGGATACCAGCCCCATTCAACTGGCGCTGTTTCTCAAACTGGCACAGTTTGCCAAGGAAACTTACTGGGTTGGTGACATCAAACAGGCAATCTACGGCTTCCGTGGCAGCGATACCACACTGATGCAAGCCATTCTTGATGCGCTCCCTACCTTGCATGGCGATAAAACAGTGTTGGATAAATCATGGCGCGCGCGCGAACCGCTGGTCAAATTAGTCAATGCAGTATTTACACCCGCATTTGCCAACACCCTGCAACCGGAGGAGATTCAATTGGCCGCAGAGCGCAAAGAATCGTTAACCGGTGCCGCGTTTGCCAATTGGAAGTTGGACGGCAGCAATATCGACCAGCGTAATTTGGCACTGGTCACGGGAGTCAAACAGCTACTGGCATCCGGCTATGTCGTATTTGATAAATCTACTCAGAAAAATCGCACCATTCACTATCATGACATCGCTATCCTCTCGCGCTCTAATGAGAATGCCAGCAAGATTGCTGCCATCTTACGCACACAGGGCATTCCTGCCGCTATTTTACAGGCGGGCCTCCTGAATACGCCTGAAGCGGTTCTGGCCATTGCTTGCCTACGGCGTTTAAATGATCCGGCTGATACCGTTGCAAGCGCGGAAATCTGTTCTCTGGCCGACTCTGAAGAACCGGAAAGCTGGGTAACCGATCGCCTGCAGTTGATGGCGAATGCACCACAAGACAGGCCACACGACTATGGCCATGATTGGCGGGAGAACGGCAAGCACGCTCATCCATTATTGGCAACTCTGGCGAAACTACGTATCGATCTGCCATTCTTCTCGCCGCGAGAAGCACTGCAAACGGCCATTGCACAAGGACAATTATCTACGGTCGTATTACGCTGGTGTAGCAGCCACGCTGAAGCCGCCAATCGGCTGGCCAATCTCGAAACATTACTTGGCATGGCACGTCAATATGAAGAAACCTGCCAGAATATGCATCAAAGCGCCAGCATCTCTGGATTAATTCGATGGCTCAATGAGCAGGCGCAAACACAACAGGATTTTCTTGCCTTACCCACCACGAATGCGGTCAAAGTCATGACGCATCATGCTGCCAAGGGGTTGGAATGGCCTGTCGTAATCCTGACCGGCCTGGAGAGCAAGGTGAGAAGCCGACTATGGTCAATCAGCACGGTCTCGCAGACAACTGTGGACGTGACCTGTCCACTGAAAAATCGCTTCATCCGTTTCTGGCCCTGGCCATTCGGCAAGATGGAAAAAGTCACCATTGCCGAGCCCATTAATCAATCCGATATCGCAAAGCATTTTCATAACGCCGCAATTGAGGAGGACAAACGTCTCCTCTATGTCAGCATGACCCGCGCACGCGATTTACTCATTTTTACGCACGGCGCAAGAGAAAGTGAGAATAATTGGATGAGCACGGTTGCAGCGAATTGGCTGCAGGGTAAAGCGGATGCAAGCACATTGGATTTACCAACGGGTGAGACCATCCCTTATCAGCACTGCTTGCTTAATCCATCTACCGAAGAAGCGGAATATACTGCCGGAACAGAACCACTCTATTGGTTTAACACACGCGTCAATTTACCGGATAGCCTTGTTAAAAAACAACGCCTGCCACTCAAAACAACACCCTCCCTAATCACACCACAAACATGTGAAGTGCGGGAAAGTATGACACTGGGCAAACGTATACGTCTAAGAAAAAATACGGATATGACGCAGCTCGGCACGGCTATTCATGGCTGTATGAGCGCAGCACTGGCAGACCTGAACACACCGCTGACAATCGCTGAGATTGGCGCGATGCTGCAACGCATGGGCGTGGATAGCATCCTCCAGTCACAAGCATTGCTGGACCAGATTGTTGCTCTGAGCGCCTGGATTAAAACGCGCTGGCCGGATGCCATCCCTTTCACAGAAATTCCCGTTGAAACACATATGCCGAATGGCCAGATACTGCAAGGCCGTATCGATCTGTTGCTTAAAGTGAAGGGGGGCTGGATATTAATCGATCACAAGTCCAACCCGGGTAATCAGAATCAGTGGGCTGCTGCCGCACAACACCATGCTGGACAAATTGCAGCATACAAATACGCCGCCGAACAGGCAAGCGGTGAGCGTGTCCTGGAAAGCTGGTTATTTTTTCCTATCTCAGCAGGTGCCGTTTCGCTTCACCCTGCCAAACAAGCCAATGCCTGCTAAAGTCAGAGCGCAATCGATTCAGCTTGAAACAGGCACCTTAAAGATCACATTCACAGCGTCATCATGAATCATTTGTGCGAGCAGGCAGAAGAAAGACGGTAACAATTGGATAGGATAATGCATAAAAGATTCTGGAACCGCTTTCAACTGGTTTGAATACTTTAATAACTGAATTGACATTCGGTGATGCTATTACATCGCGATGGCTACTTTTGTTATATTCGGGTGGCCGATTGCTTGTTTTTCATTTTTCGCTATACTGGCCCATATTTTGGATACAGTCTACCGGAACAAATTACCTTAATGATTTTTTGTCTGTCAAATCAATGCTCTCATCAGGTTGAGAAGCAGTCAGCTGATTGGAATAGTTTTGCACGAGATTCTAGCGTGATACAATTAACTCAATAAAAATGATGGATCACAGATCGTTTCTTGTAGCAATCACCGCGATAAGCATATTCACAAGCGCCGCTGAATGGACCTCGGCACAGGATCTCAATAGTAGTGCCTATGAGTCCGCAACACCGGGCGCAGACGCGGCAGCGGCACCGATTCCCGGTTTCAATGACAGCGGTTTTATTGACTCCGGCGTTTTAGAAGGCCTCGACACCTTGGAAGGGGATCTAGAAATAGGTGGTCTATTGATCGACAACACGCTCACCAAATTTGGACACATGCTATTTGATGCTTTCAACCGTTACTGGAATCCACCGGAAGGCGCTCAATATAATATTGCATTTAGTGAACGTATCGACCCTCTTCGTGGAAGCCTAATCACGGTGAAGCTGAATGATGCGATAATTTTTGAGAATTTTGTAAAGCCGCGAGAAGAGGCCATCAGCGATCTCGGCATGGGACTTGCCAGAGATATCCGCACTCTGGTCCTCAACGTATCCAACCTCCAGGCTGAAGAATTTTATTAGAATCGAACAAAAAAATCCTTGTCAAGAAAGTATTGCCTGAACCGAAAACCATCTGAAAAATATATCAATTTAATACTGACTAAACTAATTTATACAAATCAAACACTTGAATTAGCTTAACAGCACCACTGCCTGTTTTTATCATCCAACGTTCATCGATTCATTGCATCTTTCCATCATTTCTATGGAACAGAGTCCATATACATAGATTTTATTCCATAGCATCTAGCTCATCTTGGTTATTTTTAATTCTCCAACCGAAGTATTCTCTCTTAATTAATTTTATTAAAAATAATGGTCTATATAAGATTTTCTGATGCGTATAAATATGGCACATTTTCTGCTTATCAGTTAATGAGGCAATACTTGTCCTTATGATTGATCGACATCAATCGCCAGCTCTGCTTAAAGAAATATACTTTTGCATCACCGATCAAAAAAACATTATTTACCTGTGTCAATTCAAGGGGTAGTTCAAAATGTTAAAACTGATTATCAATGCCGGGAAAGAAGAATCTTTCTCTACTTTAGAAGAAACATGGAAATGTCTGAATTTTGTTTATATCTCATTAAGAGATCAACATCACGATATTTTGCAATGGTGCTTAAAGCTAGATGATGGTTATACGCACTACGAAGCATTGCCCGCCATTTCCTGGTATGCGATTGCCAAAACGCATGAGCATTTCGAAGCATGGTTATCTTTTCAATTATATTATATGGCTAAAATCAACACCAAACATCCACCCATTTTTTTTCGTTAAAACCCACGGTCGCACGTTTTCCATCGGTAATCAGCGGCCGTTTAATTAAACGCCCGTTACTCGCGAGCAAAGCCAGAACTTCCCGGCTGGATAGTGCAGGCAATTTCTCTTTTATTTTTAATTCGCGATATTGCACGCCGCTGGTATTAAAAAGTTTATTCAATGGTATATTGGCACATTCAGAGACAGCAAGAAGCTCTTCTACCGAAGGCGGGTTCTCGGTGATATCGATAAACTCATAAACAATTTCAGCTTGCTGAAAAAATTTTTCCGCCTTGCGACAAGTCCCGCACTTTTTATAACCATAAAATTTAAGCATATATTCAAATCAATGTTAGACAAATGAGCTTATCTTACACGCTATAAAAATTCGGTGCCATTCGCCTTTATTTTTATCTCGTAGCACGGATTCTGTTACAAAAAACATAGCGGCATGAATCAACGCGCTGATCTATTTTATTATGCGGCGTAAGTTACTGGAATCGTCTTCCGATAAGACAGATTTCTGCTGTGAAATCCTGTCCATATTCTCAGACATTCCACTGCCCCTTTTGGAACAGAGACATGAGTTCAAGTCTCCTGGTTATGATGCCACTTAAATCTGTCGTTGATGAACTACTCTAGAAAACAAAGTAGCAGGCATTCTTTTTGTCCTTTACAACAAGATTTTCCTTAAACTGTAATTTGATTTAAAAAACAATATCTCAGTATTCATCAATTTCTTTTTGAGGCTTCCTGATAGGCCAGTATCGATAACGCAAGATCTCCCATAGCATGACCTCGAAATATAAATGCATTCCGGTCGCTATCCTGGTTTCGCCCAGAGAATTTTCCCAATACTAACCCGGATAAATCTCCCGTAACAAACGCCGGTGGCACAAGTTTATTGGGCAGTACTGCCTCTTGTGCCAGATCGTCAATCGTGATCTGATCAAGCACAGAGAAACTTTCTTTCTTCCAGGGGGCAGCTAAGTCCACAATAGCAGAAAAAGAGCCGGATTTAAGCCACTTAGCATCAAGAAAAGGAACCAAGTCAGCAGAATAAGTCACCGAACTGATGACGAGATCTGCCCCCGTGACCGCTTCCTCTCCAGAACTGCAAACTACAGGAGATACGGATCGAGTCATTGCTTCCTCGCAGAGACGCCCAATATTCGATTGTCCCCGGCCGAATACGCGCGCCTCCTTGAGTGGGAAAAAATCTGAAAATGCGTGCAAATGGCTTTTAGCCTGAACCCCACATCCGATAAAGGCGATAACGGACGAATCTTTTCTTGCCATATGCTTAGCGGCCGTTACACTTAATCCTGCTGTGCGAACAGCCGTAATCCAGTTTCCATCAAGAATGGCAACCGGAAGTCCACTACTGCTATCAAGCATGGTAACAAGGCCATTTATTTGCGGAAGGCCTCGCTCTGGATTGCGCGGATTAAGAACAACTGTTTTTACTGCGAGTAAAGGCGGATTATCAGCGGCAGCTAACGCCGCCATCATGTATCGCCCGTCACCGGGCAAAATTACAGCTTTCGGAGCACTCCAGGCGGTTCGATTCTCAGCATTCAAAATCAACGACTCGATACTATCGACAACCTCACTTGTGGTAATTCCCAGGTCAGAAAGTTGACTTTCAGAAAAATAGGGAATTGGATTGCTTATAGTCATATCTAATCTCCGCTAACCACCGCATAGCGATCAAGCTCAACCGAGAGCGCAACGAATGGCTCTCGGCTGGAGCGCTCCGTATATGGCCCATCATGAGCATAAACCCATGAGGTAAAAGTACCTCTAAAAAAGGGGCACTATCCTTGAGAATGTCTCGTTATTAGATGCTAACTACCAGCAAATAGCAAGGCTCAATTTGCCAAGGAAAATCTGGAAGAAGCTACGAGTAAGACTGCGAATTGGTGAACAAAGACATCGTGTAGATCTTCACCTGCCGAGGTGCACGGTATCCAGCGGGCATTTTTCTTCCGCTTTTAATTCCGTAATAATGGGGCAGAATATTCTACTCATTTTACAGCAGAGCTGCTTTTAGCTGCTATAAAACCACCATAAAATCAACATACCCTATAAATCACTATACTCTCTAGTGGCTTCTAGTGGATTTCTGGATTAGCACGAAATGGAATGGCCCGTTAAATGGCTTGTTTATCGTGTCTTATGAATTTATCCGGATTGTTATGGATAAGGGAATGGCGGAGAAGGTGGGATTCGAACCCACGTGCCAAGTTACCTTGACCAACTGATTTCGAGTCAGCGCCGTTATGACCGCTTCGGTACCTCTCCATTTTAAGCCTGTCTATAAATAAACACGCTGATACACACTACTGCTATTTTAACAGTTTATTTTATTCCTGTTTACATCTTGCACGGCAGCTTTGCGTACGAAATAAATTCTGGATGCAATACGTCCCCATTTTATCGTATCGACAAGGCAGCAATTCATTTATCTCCTGAGTCCATCTCGTCGTGAACCATACGCAGTGAATCAAATTCAAGCATTGATAGCCATCACTCCGCGCATTTTCTCAATGGCTTTAGCCTCAATCTGGCGAATACGTTCTGCGGATACGCCAAACTTATCGGCAAGATCATGCAATGTTGCCGTCGTATCTTTTTCCCTTAGCCAACGTGCTTCAATGATATAGCGACTGCGCGCATCCAGGCTTTCAAGCGACTGTTTCAGGCTTTCACCCTGTAAATAGCCATTTTGTTTAATTTCCAGCATCTTCGATGGTTCCACTCCATCGGTTAAATAAGCAATCGGGCTATATGTTTCATCATCTTCTGATAGCGGCTCCAACGAGATATCATATCCGTTGAAACGGGTTTCCATTTCTACCACCTCTTCTGATTTGACACCTAACTGCTGTGCAACGGCATCCACTTCCCCCGGATTCATCGTATCCAGACCTTGCTTCATGCTGCGTAAGTTAAAAAACAGTTTCCGTTGCTGCTTGGTCGTAGCAATCTTGACCAACCGCCAGTTACGCATAATAAATTCATGAATCTCGGCTTTAATCCAATGTACGGCAAATGATACCAGGCGCACTCCGCGTTCCGGATCATAGCGTTTGACTGCTTTCATCAAGCCGATATTGCCTTCCTGGATCAAATCAGCCTGTGGCAGACCATATCCCTTATATCCCCTGGCAATCGCGATCACAAATCGCAAATGAGATAATATCAACCGCTGCGCAGCATCAATATCACCCTCGTCTCGCAAGCGTCTCGCCAGCCGACCCTCTTCTTCCTGGGAAAGGATTGAGAATACGCTCGTAGATTGAATATAGCTTTCAAGACTCCCTCCTAATGAGGGTATCGCTAAGGCGGCACAAGTCATCATTTTCTCCTTCTCTGTTTGGCATATTTATGCTTCAAGCACCATGCAAAACTATTTTAGCACTCTACCACCGAGAGTGCCAATAGCCCAGACTGATCCCTACATGTATCACTATAAGATGATACAAAAATCATTTTGGTTCAATCTGCCAGAGATAACTGGCAACCGATAATCGTGCGCCCAGCCATCCCAGCCATGATGAAAATAACAGCAGACTGATGCTATCTTCGGTAGAAAGGTGTTGCAGGTGAAAATCGACTGCATAAAGCTGTGTCAGTACAACCAACTTATCATTAATGATATGAATACCCAACGCGATAATGAGCCATGCTGTTACTCCGCCGGCCAATCCTTGAATCGCACCGAAATAAAGAAAGGGACGACGTATAAAACTATCGGTTGCACCAATCAACTTGGACACCTCAATTTCGTCACGTTTGGTCAGAATCTGCAAACGGATGGTATTAAACATCACCATGACCAGGGCAATACTGAGCACAGTCGCCAGCATGAGTACTGCAAACTGCCCCAGTTTAAGCAATGCATCCAGCCGATTAGCCCAGGCGGAATCAAACTGCACATATTCAATCTCCGGCCAGGCCTGTATGGAGAGACGCAATTCCTCCAGTATATCCGCCGGAGCGGATCTCGCATGAACGATAAAAGCATCCGGCAATGGATTGTGTGCCAGATCACTCACGACATCTGCCAGTCCGCTGCTTTGTTCCAGCTGACGCAAGGCAACCGCTTTCGGCACAAACTCAAAATGTTCGATTTGTGAATGTGCGGCCAGACGCTGCTCTATCTTCTCTATATCCGCCTTGTTTGCGGTCAGTTTAAAAAACAAACTCAATTGCGGAGAACCAACCATTTCTCCGGAAAAAGACTGCATATTCACCAACAAGGTATAGACACCCACAGGTAAGCTAAAGGCAATCCCGATCACAATGATACTGAGCAGACTCGCGATAGGGGTAGAAAAAAACCGGGTGATGGTCAGCACCGATGCGTGCCAATGCTGGATAAGCCATGCTTTTATCATGCTAACAGCTTCCCATGATCCAACGCCAGAATACGATGTGTCGTATTCTCTAGTATCGTCGCATCGTGCGTTGCGATTAACACCGTCACGCCAACTTGGTTAAATGAGGTAAACATACCCATGATATCTCTTGCATAATCCATATCCAGATTTCCCGTCGGCTCATCTGCAATTAAAATAACCGGACGATGAACCACTGCACGTGCAATACATAATCGTTGCCTCTCGCCGCCAGAAAGCGCAATGGGAAATGCCTTTTCCTTTTCTAATAAGCCCACCTTATCGAGCGCAGCACGTATACGACTTGAGGCTGACTTTGTTTCAAAGCTTCCAATTTGGAGGGGCAATAACACATTATCAAAAACAGTGCGATCAAATAAAACCTTTTGGTCCTGAAAAATAAAACCGATATTGCGGCGTAAAAAAGGAATCGCGCCTCTTTTCAGCTGATTAATATTTTGCCCACTGATAATAATACTGCCTGTCGTGGATCGTTCGATTGCCGCAATCAGTTTTAATAATGTACTTTTACCCGCACCCGAATGACCTGTTACAAAAACCATCTCACCTTTTTCAATGGTGAAGTCGATATTTTTTAACGCATTGAACCCATCAGGAAAGCGTTTACAAACATTTTTAAAGCTAATCATATTGTGCTTATCTTACTCAGCAGCAGTCATATGCCGCAATGAAAAATACACCGATTAATCAAATATTGCTTCCACAAACTCTCTGGCATCAAAGGGTCTTAAATCATCCACGCCTTCCCCGACACCCAGAAAGCGAAGTGCCGGCGGATTTTCTGCATGTTGCGTCGCAATAGCGGCAATGACACCGCCTTTAGCCGTTCCATCAAGCTTGGTTAGCACCAGGCCCGTCACACCGAGTGCCTCATCGAAAGCTTTGACCTGTGCCACCGCATTCTGTCCGGTATTTGCATCCAGCACCAATAATACCTCGTGCGGCGCATCCGGCATGGCCTTCGCAATGACGCGTTTTACTTTCTTGATTTCCTCCATCAGGTGTAATTGTGTGGTCAAACGTCCGGCCGTATCAGCAAGCACGACATCAATATTCCGCGCTTTAGCTGCATTCACAGCATCAAAAATCACCGCAGCCGGATCATTTCTGTTATTGGGATCGTTTTCCGGTGCAATAACGGCAATATTATTACGTTCGCCCCAGACTATTAATTGCTCCCGCGCGGCAGCGCGAAAAGTATCGCCTGCGGCCAGCAAAACTGATTTTCCCTCTGACTGAAAATATTTGGCTAATTTCCCAATAGACGTCGTTTTCCCAACACCATTTACGCCCGTTATCATAATGACAAACGGTTTTTCTTTCGTCGTATCAAGTGGTTGTTCCAGAGGCGCCAGCATCGTGATGAGTGCTTCCTGCAATGCTTTCTTTAATTGCGCCGCGTCGGATAAACCATCGCGTTTAACCTGCTTACGCAGGTCCTCAAGTAACCGATTGGTTGCGTTGACACCCGTATCAGCAGTTAGCAAGATAGTTTCAAGCTCTTCATAGAGCGCTTCATCTATCTTGCCGCCACCAAACAAGCCGGATAATTGTTTACCTAGATTTTGCCGGGTGCGAGACAATCCATGTCTAACCTTGTCAGCCAGACTAACCGATTCAACTGTGGATTCAGACGTCGGTTCAGCAGGATCTTTTTTCGATTTAAAAAAACTAAACATTCTGGTAGGCTGTTATCTATATTTGAATTCACAAACCCTGATTTTATTCTGTTTACTCAAACTTAGGTTAGTAAAAATGAAACCTGATCACCGGATTACTTTTTTTTTGCTGTATTGGCAGGTTATTTTCGCCATATTGGCTTCGTCCGTAGCATTTGCCAACCCTCACGAATATACACTGGGCAACGGTTTAAAACTGGTCGTTAAAGAAGACCATCGTTCTCCGGTTGTGGTAACACAAATCTGGTACAAAGCCGGCAGTATTGATGAATTGAACGGAACGACCGGCGTTGCCCACGTTTTGGAGCATATGATGTTCCAAGGAACGCATAAGGTCCCAGAAGGCGCGTTTTCAAAACAAATTGCGGCCGTTGGAGGAAACGACAATGCATTCACCAGTCGTGACTATACAGCCTATTTCCAACAACTGCACACCCGCCATTTACCCCTGGCAATGGAACTGGAAGCTGATCGGATGCGTAATCTGATTCTAACAGAAGAAGCCTTTTCTAAAGAGATCAAGGTGGTCATGGAGGAAAGACGATTACGTACCGATGATCAACCACGTTCACTCATGTATGAAAAAATGATCGCAACAGCTTATCAGGCCCACCCCTATCGCTATCCTGTTATCGGCTGGATGAATGACCTGGAACATATGCGTGTTCAGGATACACAAGACTGGTACGATCGCTGGTATGCTCCGAATAACGCCATATTAGTAGTCGTTGGCGATGTCGATCCTAAGGCCGTATTTGCGATGGCAGAACAATATTACGGAAAAATAGAACCGCGTACACTTTTATCGCTCGCTTTACGCAAGCCACAAACTGAACCACCGCAACTGGGTATTAAACGTATCACCGTTAAAGCACCCGCAAAACTACCTTATCTGGCCATGAGTTACCATGCACCTTCATTGCAGGATGTCGCACATGACTGGGAACCTTATGCGCTGGAAATGTTAGCGGGCGTACTTGATGGCAATGCCTCAGCCAGACTCAATAAGGCACTCGTACGTGAACAACAAATCGCCAGCTCGGTTGACGCCAGCTATAATTCCACCGCACGCGGTCCCACTCTGTTTTATCTCAGCAGTACGCCCAGTGAAGGAAAAACCGTGGCAGCACTTGAAACAGCATTACGTAACGAAATAGAGAAACTCATCAATGAAGGGGTAACGGAAGAAGAACTGATGCGTGTGAAAGCGCAATTAGTTGCAAGCCATGTTTTTCAGCGTGATTCCATATTTTCTCAGGCAATGCAGATTGGCAGACTAGAAAGTATTGGCTTGTCTTATCGGGATATTGATACCATGCTGCAGAAATTAAAAGCGGTAACAGCCGAACAGATCCGTAGTGTTGCAAAGAAATATTTTCAGGATGATAGCTTGACCGTTGCCGTACTGGATCCCCAACCGTTGGAGCAGAAAGATGCCGTTACTACACCCAGCCAATCACGTCATTAACGAGTGGAGCGTACCAAGCACGGGGAACTGCCATACTGAGCATGATAAGGTTGTATAGTCGTATGTCGGCCATGTACTAGATAGCATAATTACTCTACTCATACAGACATGGCCGATTTTGTTTCATACAGCATGGATTACTTATTTTTATTGTGCCAGCGGATTGCCGACATGTTTTTCTACATAGTCAATCAATTTCTGATAAGTAAACAGGTAATCCTGATTCTGCAAGGGCGTATGACACTGTACGCAGCTTAAATCATTATCTTTTGGCGTACCATCCGGGTTATATAGTGCGAACCCCCAATGTCCCGTCCTGTCTTTTGCAGAATAAGCCTCATTCCAGATATCCTTATTTTCCATAACCGCAACGGCTGCCAGTGAGTCAATTTCAAATAAACCATCACTGCCTACAATAGGCTTATTTTCTGCATCCATTTTGGGGCTATATATCTCCATCACCACGACAGAACCAGGCGCGGCTTTGCTGCCTTGTGTATAGCTCGCAACCATCGCCAGGTTGGCATAGAATTTGGCGATCTGCTTCTGATTCGCTCGATTCTCAGTCGCATACTTTGTGAAAGATTTTTCATAGCCAAGCGGAAATTGCACAAACTCTGGATTACCCCCGCCATAAGCATAGAGAGGTAAAACAGCCAATAGTATCGCGATAAATTTGAAAGGGTATTTCAAGTTATATTCTCCTTATTAATCGTATTTTATATAGTCAGGCAAGTCGCTTGGCTCATACGGTATCTCAAAATCAATACCATGAAGCAATTTAAATACACTGACAATCGGCTTATTAACATCTAAAGACAATACCTGATGTCATATTGTTCCGTTTCCTTCCCGGCTGATACACGCACTGCATCGAGTAAATATCGTGCATCATCCCATGTTCCCAAGATCAACAACCAGTTTTATGGATAAGTAAATCACTAACAAGACGGCGACCAAATGAGCCACCCATTGAATTGGACTCTCTTTTATTTTATCAATAAACGTTTTACTCTTCCCTTCCTTTTTCAAGCGTGCATATTCTTCTCTTACTCTGAGTGTACGCGCCGCCTGATATTCGTCAAGTAACACACGTGCTTTTTGAAGCTGATCATCATCTCGCAACCATATCGCAGGAACGGAAACACCCCAGTTACCCGGCGAAGTTTCATAAAAATCAATCTCATTACGGACCAGCAATTCACGTACATCCGCTGCCTCTTCATCAGAAACACCATTCAGTCTAAATAAAATCGTTGACATCAAGGGTTCGTCCCTATGTTATTTTCCATTTAAAAAACATTGCCTAGTGGATGGATGCTATCTTCGAGCTCAATTAATTGTCAAGCACACGGGACAAGGAATCCATTTTCGGGTTAAGCTTAGCAGATGAAAAAAACGATATTGATAACAGGCTGCTCAAGCGGCATCGGCTACTGTGTTGCCCATGCACTACATAAACAAGGTTACCGTGTTTTTGCAACCGCGCGAAGACAAGAAAGCGTCGATATGCTGTTAGCTGAGGGCCTGGAAAGCTTACGTCTGGATCTGGCTGATTCAGATTCGATTCAGCAAGCCTTTGCGGCAGTCATGCAACGCACCAATGGCGAATTGTATGCCTTATTCAATAATGGCGCATACGGTTTACCCGGCGCGATCGAAGATCTCAGCCGGGAAGCACTCCGTATACAATTTGAAACCAATGTTTTTGGCTGGCAGGAATTATCCAATCTTGTGCTGCCTGTTATGCGTCGACAAGGCTATGGGCGGATTATTCAAAACAGTTCAGTGCTGGGCTTTGTATCCATGCCCTTTCGCGGTGCCTACAATGCATCAAAATATGCCATCGAAGGCCTGAGCGATACACTGCGTCTTGAATTAAAAGGAAGCAATATCTACATCAGTTTAATTGAGCCGGGCCCAATTGCCAGTCAGTTTCGTGCAAATTCGGCAAAAGCATTAGGGCAATATATCGATGTCGACAAAAGTTTCCATCGCGAACGCTATCTCGGTGTGCTCAAACGACTGCACAAACCAGGCCCTGCTGTACCGTTTACCTTACCCCCCGAGGCCGTATTAAAAAGAGTGATCCATGCATTAGAATCCGGCAATCCTGAACCCCGTTATTATGTTACCGTTCCCACTTATTTATTTGGCTTTCTTAAACGGGTACTGAGCACACGTATACTTGATATGCTGCTGTCCAAAGCGGGTAACAGTAATTAACGGTCAGGATTCGGAAACAGGAAAAAACCAATAGAATACGCGGCGGATAATACGCGGATTCTGTGTCAGGCAGATCTTTCCTGCATTGTCTGTACGTTAGCATCCCTACTCTAGAAACCGATTCCAATATAGCCGCCCGCTGTTAAACCATCGACATTCACCCCATCGTGCTTACCACCTGTCACATGATAACGGGCATCAACACCAACATAAAAATCCTTCCAGATATTGTAATCGGCACCTGCGGCAAACATGACTCCCGGGGTCAAGACGGTTATCGATTCAGATGGAGGACTAATTACATGAAGCGCCAGGCCTGCGGGAATAATCCAGGGTCTCAGCTTGTAACCATCCAAAAACTTTATTTTGGGCGCTGCCGTCAAGGTAAACTGACTCACCGTCACAGCGCGTGGGTTAAGTGCCCCTCCGGCCAGTTGAGTAGGCGCATTGGCAAGAGCATTACCCTGCGCGACACCGAATCGCTTGTACTCAAACATCAATTCAGCCATTACATCGGTTTTAGGCATGATTCCCCATAGATCATTTGTCAGACTAAAATCAAGACCCGCACCAATATACCAGGCATCTTTATTTGCCTGATCCTGGGCACCGACAGGGGCGACATTACTTTGCAAAGTTACGCCATTACGATTTTGCATGCTGTGTGCAAAACCACCGCGAAAAAACAACATGTGATGTTTATGATTTTCACGCCCACGTCTGTCTATTGCTCGGGTCATCTCTTCAACCTCCACCATTTTCTGTGCCTCTCGGGCAGACCGGGATTTCACTCGCATTAATTCATCCTGAATGGCTTTCATCTGGGCTTCTAATTGCTCGACGTGCTGTTCTAAAGTCCGAACTGCGGTATCCTGAGCCCAGACCTCCTGCATCGCCATGATGGCAAGAATAATAAGCAAACCGGTTATAACGTTAATTCTTCGCCGCAGCGTATCCAGACCATATTTCATTTAACGCTCCTTCTACTCATCTATTTTATTTATAGCTGCTCGTCCAAGGATCGATAATAAAAAACATTTACGCTATCGGCTTTGATATAAATCAAGGTAATATTAATTAACCTGTGTTTTCATAAACATTATGATTCCTCTGCTCGCATCACACACCGCATTTCCCAGAGTAGAAATGGCACTAAGCAAACCAAATGGGCTGCTTGCCATGGGTGGCGATCTTTCGCCACAGCGTTTGCTCACAGCCTATCGTCAGGGTATTTTTCCCTGGTTCAATAAAGGAGAGCCCATTCTATGGTGGAGCCCGGATCCGCGTATGGTCTTGTTCCCCAGCGAACTGAAAATCTCGCGTTCACTCAATAAGACGCTGAAGAAAGGTCATTACGTAGTTCGTACAGACAGTCATTTTAGCCAGGTCATCCAATCCTGTGCGGCACCTCGTAAGGGGCAGCCGGGAACATGGATACATCCCGAAATGATTTCAGCTTACATGACACTGCATGAGATGGGGTTCGCTCATTCGGTTGAAACCTGGGTAGATGATGAACTGGTGGGCGGGCTGTATGGCGTTGCATTAGGGAAAGTATTTTTTGGAGAATCCATGTTTTCCTGTGTACCGGATGCCTCCAAGATCGCATTCGCACACCTGGTTATGCAACTGGAACGCTGGCATTTTGGTCTGATTGATTGCCAGCTCAAAACCACGCATCTGGCTTCTTTAGGCGCACGTGAAATTCCCAGAGCTGAATTTAGTCAAAGGCTATGTGAATTAACCGTCTATCCTAAACAACCTGAAAAGTGGTATTTTGATTATGAGCCAACTCGATAACTTTTCATTACCCGTGCTAAAATTTCATACGACCCAACCTTATCCCTGTAGCTATCTGCCTGAAAAATCAGCGCGTTCCCAGGTAGCGACGCCAGATCATTTAATTGATACAAGTATCTATGCAAAGCTGATACAAACCGGTTTTCGCCGCAGCGGTAACTATACTTATCGTCCCTGCTGTGATCAGTGTCAGGCCTGTTTACCGATACGTATACTCATCAACCAATTTACGCCTAATCGGACACAACGCCGTGCCTCAAAACGACACCAGCATCTGATTGCAAAACAATGTGAATTACATTACCAGGCACATCACTTTGCACTCTATCAGCGTTATCAGGCAAAACGACATGATGACAACGACATGGATTACCAGGATCACGAACAATATTGCAATTTTCTACTACAAAGCAATGTCGATTCCAAATTAATTGAATTTTACGAATATAAGCAATTACGCATGGTCAGTATTATTGATCTGCTACCTGACGGATTGTCATCCGTCTATACTTTCTTCGATCCTGATCTAACCAATACAAGTTTTGGCACGTACAACATATTGTGGCAGATAGAACAGTGCCGCAAACTTGGCTTAACCTATCTTTACCTGGGTTATTGGATCAAGAAGAATCAGAAAATGAGCTATAAAATTAATTTCCAGCCATTAGAAGTGCTGTTTAATGGACAATGGCAGCCGTTCACAAACCTGCCTTTTTTATAAAAAATCACGTTAACCAGTCACCGGCATCATATCCGCTACCAATGAACACTCCATTTAAAATAAGACCAATCTGATGCGCTACACCCTGCTTCGACCACTGCTCTTCAAACTCTCACCCGAAACGGCACATCGCGTTACATTCAGCCTGCTTGAAAACGCGAGAAAATTGAGGCTACTTCCCGATCACCCGATTATCTGTCCGCCCCGCAAAGTGATGAATCTGGATTTTCCCAATCCTATTGGATTGGCAGCCGGGCTTGATAAAAATGGTGAGTACCTTGATGTATTGGCCGCACTCGGTTTTGGTTTTATTGAAATAGGCACTGTAACGCCGCGTCCACAGCCGGGTAATCCGAAGCCCCGTATTTTTCGCTTGCCACAGGCACAGGCAGTAATCAACCGTATGGGTTTTAATAACCAGGGTGTGGATGCAATGATAGAAAATATCAGACGCTCAGATTATCAAGGTATACTGGGCATCAATATTGGCAAGAACTTTGATACGCCCATAGAAAACGCTGCAGCAGATTACCTGATTTGCCTGCGTAAGGTATATTCCCTGGCCAGTTATATTACGGTCAACATCTCTTCGCCCAACACACAAAACCTGCGGCAACTACAGAATACGGCAGAGCTGGATCATCTGCTACATGCCTTAAAATCAGAACAAACAAGACTGGCAGACAAACATGGCTACTACACGCCCCTGGCAGTAAAAATTGCACCTGACCTGGAATCATCACAAATTGAGTCGATTGCCCGCTTGCTAATGAAACATCGGATTGATAGTATCATTGCGACTAACACAACTCTCTCTCGAACCGGTGTGATGCAATTTCCATCGTCAAGGGAAACGGGTGGATTAAGCGGCGCGCCTCTGACACAACGCGCCACCGCAGTTATTCATCAGTTACAACTGATTTTACAAGGCGCTGTACCCATCATTGGCGTGGGCGGCATCTTGTCAGCGAACGATGCCGAAGAAAAAATGAAAGCAGGCGCCAGTTTAGTGCAGATTTATACCGGCTTGATTTACCATGGCCCCGATCTGATCAAAGCAATAGCGCAGAAGATCTGCACCAGCAAACAGAGCCCAGACACCTGATCACTACTCAATATCATCCTATGATTAAAAATGAACTCATAGAAAAAATTGACGCCATTTTGCCGCAAACACAATGTGGCCAATGTGGTTTCCCGGGGTGCAAACCCTATGCGATCGCAATTACAGAAGGCCGCGCGGATATCAACCAATGCCCGCCAGGCGACGTGGCAGGTATTCAGCAATTAGCAGATCTATTAGGCATAGAAGCAAAGCCACTTAATACCATTCATGGCATACCCAAGCCTAAGTCAGTGGCGGTAATTGATGAAAACCTGTGCATCGGCTGTACATTTTGCATCCAATCCTGCCCTGTCGATGCCATCGTTGGTGCAGCCAAACAAATACACACGGTGATTGCTGCAGAATGCACCGGTTGTGAATTATGCCTTGCGCCTTGCCCGGTAGACTGTATTCGCATGATTCCAGATGAGAAACATATTAATCAGACAGGATATACCCTGAAAAATAATGCCGCAGATATCGCCCGCACACGCTATCAGTTCAGATTGGAAAGACTGGCACGGAAAGAACAGGAACATCAGGAAAGATTCGCAAAAAAAATGCATATAACGAAATCACATGCCGCATCCCTGACTGATGACCGCAAGCAAGCGATTATCCAGGCGGCAATAAAACGGGCTACGGCCGCACGGGCTCAGGCAGCCGATAAGAAAACGGGAATCCGATGAACGCAGCGAAACGTCGTGAAATTTTCTCCCGCCTGCAAGCGACCAACCCTCACCCCACAACCGAGCTTGAATATCAGTCACCATTCGAATTACTGATAGCCGTCATACTGTCTGCACAGGCTACGGACAAGGGCGTCAATCTGGCAACCAGAAAACTTTTCTCCCAGGCAAATACACCGGAAAAAATATGGGCGCTGGGCGAAGCCAGATTGCTCGATGCCATCAAAAGTATCGGTTTATACAAAACCAAAGCAAAAAATATTATGGCGACCTGCCAGCAGCTGGTTGAACATCATAACAGCCAGGTGCCGCGTACCCGTGAACAGCTGGAAGCATTACCGGGAGTCGGACGCAAAACAGCGAACGTCGTATTGAATACCGCCTTTGGTGAGCCAACTATTGCAGTCGATACCCATATCTTCCGGGTGGCAAATCGTACGGGGCTTGCGCCTGGAAAAAATGTACAGGCAGTCGAATTAAAACTACTCAAAGTCGTACCCAAGGAATTCCGGCATAATGCGCATCACTGGCTCATTCTGCACGGACGTTACATATGTCAGGCAAGAAAACCAAAATGCCCCATATGTAATATTAATTCGCTATGTGAATTCAAAGAAAAAACAATCGATGCACCTTGATTGTACAAACCGTTGTAATAAGCACGCCTGCGGCGTCCGCACGATTCATTCTTTCCTGAACGGAGAGCGGAGAGGATCTTCGCTCAGTATGTTAAAATCCAAACCATGTTTAAACCATCCAGAGAGCAAGCACGTCAATTATTCTTCGATGCCTGGCATCGATACCGCCAGCGGGAAATTCTTTCCGGCCTGGAAAATATCGCCCTTGAAGTGATATTGCTGCACCCGGAATACCATGACATTCTGGATAATGCTGATCATTACCGCGACAAGGATTATTTACCGGAAATGGGTGACACCAATCCTTTTTTACACATGAGCATGCACGTTGCCATTAAAGAACAACTGTCCATCAATCAGCCCATCGGTATCTGCCAGCGATTCGAGTCCCTGCTAAAGAAAACAGGCAATGAGCATGATGCGACACACCAAACCATGGAATGTCTGGCAGAAATGATCTGGCAAGCGCAGCGTAATCAATCCACGCCTGATGCTGCGATTTACTTCGAATGCCTCGACAGACAGATCAGCAAAACCAGCCGATAAAAAAACGGAGCATAACAGAACCAATGTTATACCCCGCCTTTATTCAGATCTAGCAAATAAACAAGCAAACGCTTTTATCTGTGTTTTTTATCTTTATTTTGATCCGCTGAACAATCCGCTGGACTGTTTAGAATAGTAAAATGCGAGGTTTTCAATATCTTCTGCACTCAAGGCAGCTGTCATACCAACCATGATTGGATCAGAGCGTCCCCCGGTCTTATAATCTTTTAATGCCTTGGCCAGATAACTTCTGTGCTGTCCGCCAATCTTCGGAAAATTCGGAGCAGGACTATTACCATCAATGCCATGACACGAAGCACAGACTTCTGCTGCCTTTTTCTTACCTGCCTCTATATCAGCAGCTACTGCTTGCCCGGCAAGCATCAGAACCATGCCGCTCACTGCGGCAATTACAAAATTCTTCATAACTTATTCCTTGCGTAAATGACTTAATTATTTTCCGGCGTAATAAGCAGCAAAATCTTCAAGATCCTGCTCGGAAAGCGTTGCGGCTATCGCGCTCATGCTCGGATGATTGCGAGCACCACTCTTGTAATCTCCCAGCGCCTTAAGCAGATAAGCCTCATGCTGTCCACCTATTTTCGGAACATGATACAACACAGGATAAGCGGTGCGATAGCCTTCTATCTCATGACAACCAATACACATGGAAACTTTATCTTTTACAGCAGCGGCATCACCTGCTGCCTGAGCCAAGCCAGAAAATACCATAAACATGCTCGTAGCAAGCAATAAATTCATAATTGCTTTTTGTTTCATTACAATCCTCCCCTAAAATATAAGACTTTAAACGATGCGCCTTATTTGGTCAATGAATAGTGAAAGTATGTCCATGTTGTTTATAGGGAAATTACCATCACCCAGTTTCTTCATCGGACATCAACACCACCTATTTTTTCTCCAGTTCATCCCACCTTGCAAGACAACTCATCAACTCTTTTTCAATACTAGAATACCGTGCCTGTAATGTCCTGGCTTTATCCGGATCGTCACGATAGATATCTGAGTCGCCCAGCTGCAGTGTAATATTTGCCTGCTCCCGCTCTAAAGCTTCAATCATTGCAGGCAATGCTTCCAATTCACGGGTTTCATGATAACTCAGCTTTGCAGTACGAGCGGCATCTTTTGTTGCTTTGGTTTTTAGCGCGGCCGGTCGAGCTGATGCCAGCTTCTGCTGAGGCGCCTCTTTCGCAAAACGCTGCACACGTGCCCAATCCTCATAACCACCAATATATTCACGCAGCAGACCATCACCCTCAAATGCTATGACCTGCGTCACCACGTTATCAAGAAACTCACGATCGTGACTAACCAGAAACAATGTACCCGAATAGTCTTGTAATAAAGCTTCCAGCAGTTCCAATGTCTCGATATCCAGATCATTGGTAGGCTCGTCTAATACCAACACATTCGCGGGACGTGTAAATAATCGCGCCAATAATAGGCGGTTACGCTCACCACCCGATAGCGATTTTACAGGCGACCGAGCGCGCTGCGGTGGAAACAGGAAATCCTCCAGGTAACTGATGACGTGTTTTTTTACGCCGTTGATTTCTATAAAATCCGATCCCTGACTGATCGTCTCGGTCAAGGTCATGTCATCGTTCAATTGTTCCCGCATTTGATCAAAATAAGCGACTGATAGTTTAGTTCCCTGTCGCACTTCGCCAGAATCAGGCTGCAATTCACCCAGTATTAATTTCAATAAAGTAGATTTTCCTGCGCCATTGGGACCTAACAAACCAACCCGGTCACCGCGCATAATGCGGCAGGAAAAATCCTGGATAACCGTTTTATCGCCAAAGTGTTTACTCACCCGATCTAATTCAGCCACCAGCTTCCCGGATCGTTCACCCCTATCAACGCTGATATTTGCAGTACCGGTACGCTCACGGCGGGCAGCACGCTCCAAACGCAGCCGCTCAAGCTGCCGCACCCTGCCCTCATTACGTGTCCGCCGCGCCTGTATCCCCTTGCGTATCCAGACTTCCTCCTGGGCCAGCACTTTATCAAATTTCTGGTTATGTATCGCCTCAATCTCCAGCATCTCTGCTTTCTTACGTTGATAACTGGTAAAATTACCTGTAAAAGTCTCCAAATGACCACGATCCAATTCAATAATCCGCGTGGCTACATTATCAAGAAAGCGACGATCATGCGTAATCAGCAACACACTGCCGGAAAAATCCTTGAGTAAGCTTTCCAGCCATTCGATCGAAGAAAAATCCAGATGATTAGTTGGCTCATCCAGTAGCAATACATCGGGTGACATGACCAGGGCACGCGCCAATGCAACCCGTTTCTTTAAACCACCTGAAAGCTGTCCAAGCAACGCTTCGGTCGGCAAATTCAGCTTATCAATAATAGCTTCTACTCTGGCCTGAATACTCCAGCCATCTTGCGCTTCCAGTTCGACCTGCAAATCCTGTAAACGCGCAAGCAGAGCTTCCGTATCGCTCTCCCCTTCGCTTAAAGCATGAGAAACCGCATGGTAATCCAGCAATACCCGACTAATACTGCCCAACCCATTTGATACTTCCTGAAATACGGTATTAGCAGGTTCCAGAACCGGCTCCTGTGACACATACGCCAGTTTCAGGCCGGGCGCATACCATAACTGACCATCATCCGGTTTGATTTCACCTGCCAGCACACGCAAAAGACTAGACTTGCCTCCCCCATTTCTTCCAATCAGACCCACTCGCTCGCCGGGATCAAGCTGTAAATTAACATGATCCAGTAATGCGTGATGACCAAACGCAAGACAGGCCTTTTCTATTGTAATGAGAGGCATAGGGGAAAGTTATTTCGCTTATTCAAGAAGGGCGCAATTCTGTCATGCTTTTCAAGCCTTGGAAAGCATCCCTGTATGGAAAATGGAGCCGACCGGCTCCATTTCCATTTCATTAATCTACCATTAATCTACTGAAGTTACATTAATTTTCTTGGGCTGAACCGATTCTCTTTTAGGAATGATAATTTCTAATACGCCTTGTTTGCACACTGCAGATATGGCATCTGAATTGGCCGTATCCGGTAAACTGAATCGTCGATAAAAAGAACCATAGGTTCGTTCAACCCGCTTATAGTTTTCCTTCTCTGTTTTTGCTTCGGTTTTCTTCTCACCCTTAATCGTCAACACACCTTCTTCCATGCTCACATCGATCTCTTCAGGCTTAACACCGGGAATATCCGCGTGTAATACAAACCTGTTCGGGTCCTCCCTGATATCAACAGCAGGTGCCCATTCAGCAGTCGCTGTTGAGCCTTCAACTGCACTGCGATCCAGTTCCTTTTGTAATTGGCTCAGCAATCCCCAGGGTTCATAACGAGTTATAGCCATAATTCCTCCTCACAGATTGAAAATACATAAAAATAAACGCGTAAGCATTCGTTCATGACTCTCTACCTATTCAATTCATTACTGCTCCGCTATTCAAACGATCATGCTCACATCACACTACATTAAATACCGATCTCATACTCTTTACGCCCCTTATTCAACACCTGAACCAGAGTCCCGGCAGCTTAAAGAGAAAATCTACAACAACAAAACAAGATCTCAGTCATCCATATGGGTACGCTTGTTTCTTTTTCAACTGATCCCGAGCAATCTATTTAAAAACTATAAGATCAGCTGTCCCAAACCATGACACGCGTTACCCTGAAAAACGAATCGATTTAAGCAACACAAATGCACAATCAATGCTGATATAGTATAGCGATCTGTACGCAGTAAGCGAGTATTGATCAAAATCTGGAGAAATACACAATGAGTATCTTTACACATGTCACTGTTGGCACTAACAATCTGGATCAAGCCCGTGTTTTCTATGATCGTGTTTTAGCCGAGCTAAACATAAAGCGGATCAAAGATCTGGGTGACCGTGGTTCAATCTGGGGAATAGATGCGCCTGCTTTTTTTGTACTGAAACCGGCAAACGGCCAGCCAGCCAGCGTCGGCAACGGCATTACCATCAGCTTTGAGGCCCCCAGCCGAGCAGCTGTCGATGCGTTTCATGCAGCAGCTTTAGCTGCCGGATGCCCCGATGAAGGCGCACCGGGTCCGCGTAACTGGGCACCCAATGCCTACGCTGCCTATACCCGCGATATCGACGGCAACAAATTAGCAGTCTACTGTTTCAAGCCAACCTGATCACCCACGCAAGACTGAATTCAAAGACACCAGAAACCCCGCCGATCCATATCGGGGTTTCTTTTATACCTGATGATTTGCACAATGTAAGTACGCCACTGTAGAAAACCAGAATCAATAATCGCAATCTGCCGGAAAACAGGCTGAAAGCTGCGATTACAGGCAGTAAGCGATACCACATGGTATCGCCGAATTCAGCACGACGCCGTGGTTCCACTGTGATCCCTGTAGCATAAATACAACTTACTCACCCAAATACTTATCCTCTGATCTCACCTTCTTCCGCATCCTTTTTCCATAAGGGTCGATTATGTGACCAGGCGTAAAAAATCATATAACTCACCACCATTAAGGCAAAGCCAAGCGCAATCCAGATATCCAGATTATGAATTAGGAATATCTCACGACCAAATGTCAACGTAGCCATAAAAACAAAATGATAGAGTACCATCCGGTGCGATTCGCGCATCAATCGGATACGCGCCATCTGAGTTAATTCGAAACAAATAATCGCGTAAAAAAATTCGGTCTTCAGTACGCCTTTCAATAAAGAAAAGTCAGTATAAATCAACATACCTCCCTTCACTAACATACTGAAAGCACCCACAATTGTAATCAGACTGGCAAATATCCAGAAAGCCTGTTCAATAATCAGAAATACTCTAAATACTTTCGATTTTTCCATGTGTTATTTACTCGATATTTCTAATCCGTGGTTAAAAAATGGCTTTAAAGGAACCGTCTGATCCTTGAAATGCTTGGCCGTCTCCGCTCTAAATGCGATTTCTGTTTCTCCCTTAATCGTGGTGTATGCTGATTTTTATATCATCCGGCATTTTGTAAAATTGTGGCACAAAACAGAGAATCGGTATGGAAAAATTACCCAGGATGCAGTACAGTCCTGAATTCCGACAGTAAGCGGTTCCGGCGCTTCAAAAAGAGTGAACGAGCGCTGGTTGAAGCGATAAGACGTTTGTCTTTATCCAAAGGAACAAAATTTTTATCTATTCACAGCAGCAGGTCTTTAAAGATTTGATTCTCCGCTTAGATCACGATAACCAGTAGCGTGCACATGATTACCAGCCACATTGGCACAGCGACATTATGAAATGCCCACTCACTGCTTAACCTGATGAATTCCATCTTTGACAGCAAGCACTATTTTATATCACGCTGAAAAACAGGAAGTCATTCATATGGGGCTAATGATCTGGCGCTTGCACCGAGATGTATAGACCGGGATTAAAAAACAAGCAGTATGTTAAAACTCGAAGACATTCAAAAAGACGCGCAGATTCGCGGCATTCAATCCGAAGCGATTGTACGCATCGTTCAGGTCGAACCGATCGGTGACGCTGCCATCACCATTTACTACAAAGACAGCCAGGGCAAGATCAATGAACAGATGCTGTTTCGCTTTGACGAAGCTCGTTTGGAATTGGCAACGGCTGGTCGCCCTTGGGCATTCGATGCTCCCGGCGCGGAATTCAAACTGGGGCTGGAAGCATACCGAATTGCACAGGCCGCATTATTTGACCCCATGATGGCCGTACACACCTCCAATGTAGAGCCATTACCACACCAGATCTCTGCCGTTTATGAGCACATGCTATCAAAGCAGCCGCTTCGATTTGTCTTGGCCGACGATCCAGGTGCAGGTAAAACCATCATGGCGGGCTTGTTGATAAGCGAGCTACTAATGCGTGCAGATGCAAAACGTATTCTTATTGTGTCTCCTGGTTCACTCACTGAGCAATGGCAGGACGAACTGCTCGAAAAATTCGGCGTAATCTTCGATATCTTCAGCCGAGAAAAGCAAGAACAATGTGCGTCAGGGAACTACTTCGACGAATCCAACCAACTCATTTGCCGATTAGATCAGCTATCTCGCAACAAAGACTTCCAAGAAAAACTAAAAAACACGGAATGGGACTTAATCATTGTCGATGAAGCCCATAAACTATCAGCGAATTATTTCGGTAATAAAATTAATAAAACCAAGCGATTCCAGCTAGGTGAATTACTGGGTTCTATTACGCGTCATTACTTACTCATGACAGCAACACCGCACAACGGCAAAGAAGCAGACTTCCAAATCTGGCTGTCATTACTTGACGGTGATCGCTTCTACGGAAAATTCCGAGAAGGCGTCCATAAAGTCGATGTATCCGACATGATGCGGCGTATGGTGAAAGAGGAGCTACTCAAGTTTGATGGCACACCGCTATTTCCTGAGCGACGCGCCTATACCGCCAATTATAAATTATCGCCCATGGAGGCAGTACTTTACGAACAGGTGACAACTTACGTTCGCGAAGAGATGAACCGAGCCGATAATCTCGATGGTCAAAAGAGAAATAACGTTGGCTTTGCATTAACCATGTTGCAACGTCGATTGGCATCCAGTCCTGAAGCTATTTACCAATCATTAAAGCGCCGCCGTAAACGTTTAGAAGATCGCCTCGCTGAGACCAAATTGATGGCACGCGGCCAACCGATAAAAAGTAATGGTATTGCCGAGACTGTTGGCGAATACAGTGTTAAGAAAAAAATAGACTTGCCCGACAATCTAGATGAACTCGATGAAGATCTCGGCGCAGAAGAGTATGAGCTATATGTAGAACAAGTGGTTGATCAAGCATCCGCAGCCGAGACCATTCCTGAACTTGAAGCTGAAATTTCAAGCCTTCAAGGTTTGGAGAATCAGGCATCAACCGTTGTGCAATCAGGTAACGATAGAAAATGGGAAGAGCTTTCATGCCTACTACAAGATAAACCTGAAATGTTTACAGCTAGTGGTAGCCGCCGAAAACTCATTATATTTACTGAGCATAAAGACACTTTAAACTACCTGGTCGCACGCATAGGCGACATGCTAGGCAATAGCAATTTCGTACGTACAATCTCAGGCGGAACAAACCGAGACGATCGCAGAAAAATCCAAGAAGAATTTCGTAATGACCCCGAAGTTATTGTATTAGTCGCCACTGATGCCGCAGGCGAAGGTGTAAACCTCCAAAACGCCAACCTAATGGTGAACTACGATTTACCTTGGAACCCAAACCGATTAGAACAACGTTTTGGTCGTATTCACCGGATTGGTCAAACCGAGGTATGTCATTTGTGGAATATCGTCGCTAACGAAACACGCGAAGGTGCCGTTTTCCAAAAACTGTTCGATAAGATCGAAATAGAAAAAGAGGCCCTTGGCGGTAAAGTATTTGACGTACTCGGCGAAGCCTTCGACAACGTGTCACTTAAAGATCTGTTAGTTGAAGCCATTCGATACGGCGAAGATCCAGAAATCAAAGCTAAAATGAATGAGGTGATCGAAGGCGCTCTCGATACAAAACACCTCAAAGAGATCATCAAACGTAACGCATTGGTAGATCAGCACATGGGGCTCGAAGCGCTTTATGCCGTTAAAGAAGAAATGGAAAAAGCTGAAGCACGCAAGCTGCAACCTTACTTTATCCGTGCTTTTTTTACCGAAGCTTTTCAAACTTTAGGGGGTGAATATAGGTCCCGGGAATCAGGCCGCTACGAAGTGTCCCATGTGCCTGCCGTCATCCGCGAACGAGACCGCATCCTTGGCGAAAGTCGAACGCCTGTATTAAAAAAATACGAACGCATCTGCTTTGAGAAACAATATGTTCGTCAAGCCGGTAAACCCATGGCAGATACGATTCACCCCATGCACCCGCTTATGCATGCGGTAACCGATTTAGTCTTAGAAGCACATCGACCAAAACTAAAGCAAGGCGCTATCCTAGTAGATCCTAATGACGACGGCACCGAACCGAAAGTTCTGTTCATGATCGACCATACCGTACGGACTGGGCATACGGGTGATGTGGTTTCTCGTCGACTACAATTTGTTGAAATCAACGAACAAGGCACCGCATTCAACGCAGGGTGGGCGCCTCACTTAGATTTACAACCCATAGACGAACACGATCAGAAGTTGGTCAGCGACATCCTGCAGGCAGGCTGGCTAACCCGGAGCTTAGAAGCGTTGGCGCTCAACCATGCCTCGAAAAGTTTAGTACCCGAACACTATGCCGAAGTAAAAGGCCGCCGAGAAAGACAAGTCACAAAAATACATGCTGCGGTAAGAGAGCGTTTGGTTAAAGAAATCAGCTACCAACAAGATCGAGCTATCAAACTTCAGATCGATGTAGAAGCTGGCAAGCGGCCTCGTGTCGCGCCAGAACAATTCAAGCGTAAAGCCGAAGAGCTGGCTGCCAGGTTAAAGCAAAGAGAATGCGAGCTCATTGCGATGAAAAACATAGTGTCGAGTACGCCAGTGGTAGTCGGTGGCGCATTGGTTATTCCGCAAAGCCTATTAGCCACGCGCAAAGGTGAAACTCAATTTACGGTAGATGCGGTAGCACGCGCACGGGTGGAACAAGTAGCCATAAACGCTGTAATGAAAGCAGAAGCAGCCTTTGGTCACCAGGTTACCGATGTGGGTGCTGAGAAATGCGGCTGGGATGTCACATCACGACCACCTGTTAATAGCAATGGCTCCATCAAACCGGACCGCCACATCGAAGTAAAAGGCCGCGCTAAAGGCCAAAGCACCATTACGGTAAGCCGCAACGAAATTATTTACGGCTTAAACCAATCCGATAAATTTATTCTCGCCATTGTCATTGTCGACGAAAACTCGCATGAAGGACCTTTCTACATAAAAAATCCATTTAGTATGGAACCTGATTTTGGTGTAGCCAGTATTAATTACGACCTTAGCGATCTGCTTTCAAAAGCGGTAACGCCAGAGCGAAGTTTATGAAATTAGAAAAAATAACGCTGGAGAATTTTCGCTGTTATCAGCGTTTGGAAATTAATCTACACTCAAACATCACTGTGCTAGCAGCAAATAACGGTCAAGGTAAGACTGCAATTTTGGATGCCGTACGTATTGCCTTGTGGCCCTTTATCAGCCAATTTGATTTAGCTAAGACTCCTTATGTTGATCCAGCAAATACCATTACCATTGATGATGTAAGAATTTTAAAATCTGCTGGGCAAAGGTCACCGACATCCGATGCATTAGATGCATTAGATGAAATGGCAAGACAATTTCCCTCTTCTATTACTGCAATTGGCAACTATAATAATGGCTTAGCAACTTGGCAACGTTATCGAGACAGTGAAGCCAAGAAATCACAGACAAAAGACGATACAGGTACAAAAGCATTAAAAAACTCCGCTAAAGCTCTTCAGCAAGCCATAAGAAATTTAAGCGATACACCTACAACGTTGCCTGTATTTGGTTATTATGGAACAGGACGCTTATGGCGAGAGAAACGTCTCACGGATGGAAAAAAAGGTAGTACTGAGAAAAACAATGAGCAGATTAGGACCTTCGCATATCGAGATTGTTTAGATCCAGCATCCAGCTTTAAACAGTTTCAAGATTGGTTTATCTCTGCCTACTTAAAAGTCAGGGAATATCAGATTAAGCAACTGGAAAGTGGTGCAACATCTATCGAAGCACCCAATGAACTACGCCGACCAGTAAGAGTGATACAAGGCGCGGTAAACGAAGTGCTCAAACCAGTAGGATGGCAGCACCTTCAATACAGCGAAAAATACGATAAATCATTGGTATTGAGGCATCCCAATCATGGCGTCATGAAGATCTCGCAATTAAGTGACGGTATTAAGAATATGCTAGCAATGATTGCAGATATCGCTTATCGTTGTGTATTACTCAATGGTCATCTAGAAGACCAAGCGGCTAAACAATCACCGGGTGTCGTTATGATTGACGAAGTGGATATGCACTTACACCCACAATGGCAGAAAACCGTTATCACCTCACTACGTCAAGCATTTCCGAATATTCAATTTATTGTGACGACTCATAGCCCACAAGTATTATCCACAGTAGCATCAGAAAGTATTCGAGTAATCGAACACGAAATTGGAAGTGATGCACGATCGATGATTTCAACCGCCAGGCCCCCATTAAAGCAGAGTCGTGGTGTTACTAGCGCAGACATTATGGCCGAACTGCAATTAGTCGATCCAGTCCCAGATGTGGAAGAAGCACACTGGTTAACTCATTACAAAAAGCTTATTGCATGGGGTGATCATGAAAATGATGAGGGAGAAGAGCTAAAAGCAAAAATCATCCAACACTTTGGTGAAACCCATCAAGAATGGCTGGAATGCAAGCGCTTGATTCGCTTGCAAATCATCAAGACCAAACTACCAAAACGCAATCAGTAAGCGGCGAATATGCATAAATTAGCTCGCCCGATAGCACCAACATGTTTAAGCCAGTATCGACACGGCAGAGATAACTGGGGCCGTGTTACACCCGATCATAAAAGCAAAATATGGCTACAGCTGGATGAGATGCAACAGCATCGCTGCGCTTACTGCGAAGCTGTCATCAAAATAGACAAAAACAACAGCAATTCGCATATTGAGCATTTTCGCCAACGACGAAATCACCCGCAAGGTATCTTTTTGTGGAGTAATCTGTTTGGCTCCTGCAATCGCCAGGATAGTTGCGGTAAGCACAAAGACGGTTTACCCGCTTACAACCATCAAGACCTTATCAAGATGGATGATGAAAACCCTGAAGATTTTCTGGAATTTTTATCCGACGGCAATGTGGTAGCAAAAAAGAACTTATCACCAGACAATAACAAACGCGCAGAAGAAACTATTCGTATATTTAACTTAAATGGTTCATTGCGTCAAATACGTAGATCCGCAGTAAAAGGTTACCTGCAAACAATGGAAGCATTGGCAGCGTCAGCAGCCGAATATACCGAAGATGAATGGCTGCCCCATCTGCAAGATGAATTAGACCATATTAAGGATTTGCCTTTCACCACAGCCATCAAGCATATGCTGCTACCAACCTAAGAAAGCACAATGACAACCGCAAAAGAGATAAAAATATACAGCCCCAAAAAGCTGATCGAAGTGGCGTTGCCGTTGGATGATATTAACGTGGCTGCTGCGCGTGAAAAATCGATTCGTCACGGCCACCCCAGTACCTTGCATTTATGGTGGGCACGTCGGCCTTTGGCAGCGGCGCGTGCGGTAATTTTTGCACAAATGGTGAATGATCCGGGCTACCAGCAAGATGGCGGTTTTAAATACGGCGTGAATAAAAAAGAAGCCGAGATCAAACGCGAAGAGTTGTTTCAAATCATTCGCGATTTAGTCAAGTGGGAAAATACCAATAACGAAACAGTACTGAATCGCGCACGCGAAGCCATTAAAGAAAGTTGGCGTGAAACCTGCCATTTAAACCGCAATCATCCGCAGGCGGCGAAACTGTTTAACCCAGAAAAGCTGCCTGCCTTTCACGACCCTTTTGCTGGTGGCGGCGCTATTCCTTTAGAAGCGCAGCGCTTAGGGCTAGAAAGTTACGCATCAGATTTAAACCCCGTGGCGGTAATGATTAACAAAGCCATGATCGAAATACCACCCAAGTTTGCAGGCCAGGCTCCGGTTGGGCCTATACCAGACTCAGATAAAACCAGCAAAAAGAATGCCACCAAAGATATGCTGGAAGATTGGTCTGGCGCGAAAGGCTTGGCTGAAGATGTACGTCGTTACGGACACTGGATGCGTGAAGAGGCTTTTAAGCGTATTGGCCATTTGTACCCGAAAATAAAAATTACGGAAGAAATGATTGCTGAGCGGCCCGATTTAAAAATCTATGCGGGTGAAGAATTAACCGTGATTGCTTGGTTATGGGCGCGAACGGTGAAAAGTCCGAATCCAGCATTTAGTCATGTGGATCTGCCTTTAGTTTCCAGTTTTGTGTTATCGAGTAAAAAAAACAAAGAAGCTTATGTTCAGCCTGTAGTTGAGGCTAATCAATACCGCTTTGAAGTAAAGCTTGGAAAGTTCCCACTCGACGCTAAAAATGGAACGAAAGCTGCTCGTGGCCCAAATTTTAGATGCGTAATTTCTGGCGCGCCGCTAGATGGGCAACACATCAAAAGTGAAGGAATGGCTGGTAGAATGGGGGAAAAACTGATGGCAGTTGTAGCTGAAGGAAAAAAAGAGCGTGTCTATTTAACTTCTACTCAAGAAATTGAAGACCTTGCTCGAAGTGCCTCGCCCACGTGGGGGCCAGAAACGGATATTCCCCACGACAAACGATCGATGTTCACACCATTGTATGGCTTAACCAAATTCGTAGATCTATTCACCCCCCGCCAGCTCGTCGCACTTATAACCTTCTCCGACCTAGTCCAAGAAGCACGAAACAAAGCCATTGCCGACGCAAAAACTGCTGGCATGACTGATGATGAATTGGGAATAGATGCTGGTGGTAAAGGAGCCGCGGCTTATGGCGATGCGTTGGCGACTTACATGGGGTTTGCGATTAATAAATTGGCTGACCGTGGCTCAACGATTTGCTCTTGGGACTCATCCAGAAGCAGCACTAGGAATACTTTCGGTAGGCAGGCAATACCTATGACATGGGACTTTGCAGAACCAAATCCATTATCCGACTCTACGGGTAATTTTATGGGTGGAATCAGCTGGGCAAACGATATGCTTGAAAGGATGGACTCTAAAGTTCATGGTAATGTACTTCAGCAAGACGCAGCAACTCAGGACATCAGTATCGATAAAGTGATTTCTACTGATCCACCCTATTACGACAATATCGGTTATGCAGACTTATCTGATTTTTTCTATGTGTGGATGCGTCGTTCATTAAAAACTGTTTACCCGAAACTTTTCTCGACTATAGCTGTGCCAAAAGCTGAAGAGTTGGTTGCTACGCCTTACCGCCATGGCAGTAAAGAAAAAGCAGAAAAATTCTTTTTAGATGGGATGACACAAGCCATTTATAACATGGCAAAAAACGGCCACCCTGCTTTCCCTGTAACAATTTATTACGCGTTCAAACAAGTTGAGACAAAAGAAGGCAGCACTTCTAGTACAGGTTGGGAAACCTTTTTGGAAGCAGTCATTCGCGCTGGATTTTCAATAGATGGTACTTGGCCAATGCGTACCGAAATGGCGAACCGAATGATTGGCTCTGGCACCAACGCTTTAGCCTCGTCGGTCGTACTTGTCTGCAAAAAACGAGAAATCGAAGCCGAATCTATTTCCCGCCGTGAATTCCAACGCGAGCTACGTGAAAAAATGCCCGAAGCACTAGAAGCCATGATTGGCGGCGAAACAGGCACCACCCCCATCGCTCCGGTAGACTTAGCCCAAGCGGCTATTGGCCCCGGTATGGCTGTTTATTCCAGATATGCAGCGGTACTCAACCAAGACGGCAGTAAGATGAATGTGCACGAAGCACTGATTTTAATTAACCGCGCCATTACCGATTACCTCAATCCTGACAGCGGCGACTTCGATGCTGACACCTTGTTTTGTGATGATTGGTTTAGCCAATACGGCTGGGGAGAAGGGCCGTTTGGTGAAGCCAATGTGCTTGCTCAAGCCAAAGGCACCTCTGTGGAGGGAGTCAAACAAGCCGGTGTCATTGAGTCAGGCGGCGGTAAAGTGCGCTTGTTAAAGTGGAGCGAATACCCACAAGATTGGGACCCAAAAACTGATCTTCGCACCCCGATTTGGGAGGCCTGCCACCAGATGATTCGTGTACTAAACCAGCAAGGCGAAAGCGCTGCTGGCGGATTGTTAGCAAAAATGCCTGAGCGCGGCGAGTCAATTCGGCAATTGGCCTACCATTTATACACTTTATGCGAACGTAAAAAATGGGCCAATGATGCGCGGGCTTACAACGAATTAATAGGCTCGTGGCATGCCATTGTTGCCGCTTCTCATGAAGTGGGCCACAAAGGGTCGCAGATTGAACTTAGTTTAGATTTTTAAGGAATAAATGATGCATTTAAAACCCTGGCGCGAAATTGCCCGTCCACATAAAGACGTATTAGAAGGCACCTTTAAACAGTCTGAGTTTGCTGCGGACATTACTCAAGTCGCTAATGGCGCAGCAACACCGGAATATCAAGATGCCGAAAAGTTTTTCGCGCGCACCTTCATTACCGAGGGGATGCGTTTATTATTAATGTCGGTTGCCCAGCGTTTGGCCGGTCTGGGTGGTGACCCGGTCATTCAGCTACAAACCGCATTCGGTGGTGGCAAAACGCATACGATGCTAACGGTTTTACATCTGGCCAAACGCCAGGTCAGCACCGACAAATTAGCAGGTATTCCACCCCTGCTTGATCAAGCAGGCATTCACGATTTACCCAATGCGAATATCGCCGTATTAGATGGTATCGCGCTTTCGGTCAGCCAAGGCAAACAGCATGGCGCGGTTTGCGCAAACACGCTTTGGGGAGAAATGGCTTGGCAACTCTTAGGTGAAACAGGTTATGCTTTAGTGGCTGCCTCGGATCGTGACGGCACTGCACCGGGTAAAGACGTGTTGGCCGAGTTACTCACCCAATCGTCACCCTGTGTCGTTTTGATTGATGAGCTGCAAAAGTTCTTCAGCGATTTAAAACCGGGCAAGCAGTTAAATGCCGGAACCTTTGAGGCCAATTTAAAGTTTGTTCAGGCGCTCACCGAAGCATTTAAAATGGTGCCTGCCGCCATTTTGCTGGCATCGCTGCCCGAATCGGATACCGAGGTGGGGGATTCATTTGGTCAAACAGTCTTGGTGACACTGGAAAAACATTTTGGGCGCGTTGAATCCGTCTGGAAACCGGTGGCAGCTGAAGAAGCATTTGAAATTGTCCGCAGGCGTTTGTTTGAGTCGGCGGGTGATCGAGCCAAAATTGATGGGATTAGCCGTCAGTTCTGCGACTATTACCGACAAAATACGCAATATTTCCCGTTAGAAACGCAATCAAATGAATACTTCGAGCGGATATGTGCATCTTACCCGATTCATCCGGAAATATTTGACCGCCTCTATGAAGACTGGTCAACGCTGGATAAGTTTCAGCGCACACGAGGCGTACTCCAATACATGGCGGTGATTATTCATCGCCTATGGAACGATAATAATCAGGATGCCTTGATCATGCCGGGCTCTATTCCGTTAGATGATAGCCTAGTGCGAAATAAAAGTATTCATTACTTACCTCAGGGCTGGGAACCGGTGTTAGAAAAAGAGGTGGATGGTCCCAAATCGGAACCACATCGCATCGACGGTGACGACACCCGCTTTGGCAGCGTGCAAGCCGCACACCGCGCTATGCGTACCATATTTCTGGGTAGTGCGGCCAACGCACGTGAACAAGTTGTCAAAGGTATTCAGGTTGAACGCATTTTATTGGGAGCCGTTCAGCCAGGCCAAACTATTGGTGTCTTTGAAGATGTTTTAAAACGCTTGCGTGATCGATTACATTATTTGTATTCCGATCAGGGTCGTTTCTGGCTCGACACCAAACCCAACTTACGCCGTGAAATGGAAAGCCGTAAACAGAATATCGATAAACCAGCCATTAATAATGAATTAAAGCGTCGTGTAAATAATGTACTTAGGCCTCCTTCGATTTTCGCAGGCGTTCATGTGTTTACAAATTCTATTGATGTGCCAGACGACTACGATTCTGGCCCAAGGTTAGTTGTGCTTTCACCTTTTGAGAGCTATGCAAAGGCCGATGGCAATAGCGCCATTGCTGCGGCTGAAAAAATACTGACCTTTCGTGGCGATAAACTTCGTCAGAAGCGTAACCGCTTAATCTTTTTTGCGGCGGATACTTCTGTGGTAAGCCGATTGAATGACGCCGGTCGAACTTATCTGGCCTGGCGGGAAATCATGACCGACATTAACGAAGGCAAGTTGAACCTGGACCTTTTTCAGGCAAATCGCGCCAGGAAAAGCACTGAGGACGCAGAGAAAAACCTGCAGCAAATAGTACGTGAAGCCTATAAATGGATTATCTGTCCCATGCAGCTTGAAGCAATAGATAAAGAAACGGTCAACTGGGAAGCTGTTTCAGTCTCCACCAACGCTACCAAGCTCATTCAGGAAATTGAAAACCGGCTGCGTGAAGAAGAATGGATTATTTCTGAGTGGGCGCCTATCCATTTAAAAAAACTATTGGCCCAATTGTATTTCAAAGAGGGTATGTCAGACGTTAATGGCTTAAAAGTATATCAAGATACCTGCGAGTACTTGTATTTGCCAAGATTGATCAACAAGCAGGTATATCAAAATACAATCCGCCAGGGATTAGACAGCGAGGATTTCTTTGGATTTGCCTCGGGTAAAGATGGCGACCGTTATTTGGGGTTCCGTTTTGGCGACAGTGATGGTGGCATACTACCCACATTAGATGACGCATGTGTGTTAATTGACAAAGCTGCTGCGTCAGAATATCGAGAAAAAATAAAACCCGATCCAGAACCAGTGCCCCCGATATCACCCGTCGATGACGATTCTACATCACCGTCACTACCCGACAACACGACTGATCCGTCGCCGGTACCTCTAATACAAACCATCATTAAAAAGCAGTTCTATGGCCAGATTAACCTCGACCCGGTTAAAGCAAAGATGAATTTTGCCGACGTTGTCGATGAAGTGGTAGAAAATTTCACTGCCAAACACGGCGTTGACGTGTCGATCTTAGTTGAGATTCGGGCGGAATCGGAAGCGGGCTTTGACGAGGCACTGCAGCGTACCATTACAGAAAACTGCAATACACTAAAGTTTCGCACGGCTGAATTTGAGAAAGAATAGATTTGAGGAAGCCTTATGTCACCGTTATACCAGTTGGAAAATTCGAAATGGACTCTGATGAATAGAAAATACGGTAATACAGGCTCTTAACCTGCCTTTATCAGGACCAGCGCACGTAAAGCGTTGTCAATGCTCCGACAATGCCTGTTTTTACGACAGAAAGAAGGGCGGATCAAGCGTCACTCGCAGCGACTTGTTGGCCCTCAAACCCATCGGCGAACTTCAGATGTGTACTTGGTGTATTCTTCGGCAAATTTATCCCGCATATAGCACTCCTCTGGAATAATTTGGAAACGGTTCATATATGCAATGAACACAGGGAGAAACAGCAAAGAAAGCGCACTACCCAGGTAAAGGCTCCACGCACACAAGACCAACAAAAAACCCACGTACATCGGGTTCCGGCTATGTCGATAAATTCCACGCACTACGAGGCTTGTCGAGCGATCCGGCACGCGTGGGTCCATTGTTGTCCCAGCGGATATGAATTCCAGGATTCCAAGAAGAATAATGCAAACGCCGACAACCGCGATCCCAGACGACAGCCAGGTTGCACCGAGAATAGTGAAACTTAGACTCGGCCAGATGCGCGACACAGCCCACATACATGCAGCAACAATTGCCACCAAAACAATCGGTGGAATCTTAAGTTCAAGCACTTTCACGGAATTTCGAGGTATGATCATTTCTAGTGCATGACAGCAGAGGAAAAAGCGGTGTAACCCGTTGATAAAGATCCGGGCAGGTCAACCAATAAAAAGGAAAACGCCGCATGACAAATAGTAATATTTTTAAACGGAACAAACCAGAGAAAAATGATCTACTCCGGGAAGCACTTCGAGAAGGTGCGCGTAAAATGCTGGCTGCAGTTATTGAAGCGGAAGTATCCACTTTTATCGAGCAGCACGACACTTTAAGAACTGACGAAGGTAATGTGGCATTAGTTAGAAACAGCTGAAGTGGTCCCCTTTAACTAGACAACCTGAAGATAAATTAAGCTCTAACATGGCTGGTTAATC